>JAZSNQ010000043.1:0-12981 GCA_045536515.1 Acutalibacteraceae bacterium
TTTTCAAGGATGTAAGGATTTTCGTGAACACCCTTAACCACGCAGTTGACACCATGCGACGGGCAGGAATCGAGGCGGATTCAGCCAAAAGCGAAACGGATGAATATATCGAATACATTGTCCGCATACCAAAAAGCCGTAATTGCTATATAAGAGCAAAGAAAAGTTCGGCATAATTAAGACCACTTCTAACTTACCATATCTTTCTCTTTCACACCCACATCCAGGCAAGAGGGCAGACTTCGGTCTGTCCTTTTGTCGTTTTACAATATGTTTCACGTGAAACATAAAAATTATATTTTTCCCTTTTCATTTAATAATATATATGATATAATATTAAAAATAAAACGGCGGGAGCAAGCCCCGCCCTACATATAAATAATTACATTATAAACTATATCAGGAGCGATTATTTTGGGAAAGATTATTGCTATTGTTAATCAGAAAGGCGGCGTGGGCAAAACCACATCCGCCGTTAATCTTACCGCTGCACTCGGCAGTAAGGGATATAAAATTCTGCTCGTTGATATCGACCCTCAGGGCAATTCAACAAGCGGTCTCGGAATCAACAAAAAAGGTCTTGAAAAAACCTCCTACAGCGTGCTTATCGGCGGTTCACCCGCAAAAGAAGCTGTTGTTGAAACTCCGTATAAGAATGTTTTTGTTATGCCGTCAAGCATGGACCTTGCAGGTGCAGAGCTTGAACTGATTGAATTTGACAAGCGCGAAGCAAAGCTTAAAACTGCACTTGCACCCATTGTCAATGATTTTGATTTTATTTTTCTCGACTGTCCCCCGTCTCTCGGACTTATCACCCTCAACGGTCTTTGCGCCGCAGATACTCTGATTGTTCCGATTCAGTGTGAATTCTATGCGCTCGAAGGTCTTTCACAGCTCATTTCAACAGTCAGAACGGTCAAGCGTCTTTATAATCCCTACATAGAAATTGAGGGCGTTCTTCTCACGATGTATAACGGTCAGCTCAATCTCACCCAGCAGGTTGTTGAGGAAGTCAAGCGTTGCTTCCCAAAAAAGGTTTATTCAACCGTTATCCCCAGAAACGTCAGACTTTCCGAAGCACCCAGCTACGGTCAGCCCGTTATGTATTACGACAAATCATCCAAGGGCGCTCAGGCTTATAACGACCTTGCAGATGAATTTTTGAAGCTTAACAATAAATAACAGACGGCGGGAGCAAGTCCCCGCCCCACAGAAAGGGATATTATTATGGCACCGAAAAAAGGCGGTCTCGGCAGAGGACTCACATCTCTGCTCGCAGATAATTCTTTGGAAGAAACAAGCGCAGCTCAGCCCGTGAAGCTGAACTTAATGGATATTGAACCCAACAAAGACCAGGCAAGAAAGCAGTTTGACGAAGCGGCTCTTTCAGAGCTTGCCGATTCAATCGCACAGCACGGCGTTTTGCAGCCGCTTCTTGTCCGTCCCCTCATCGGCGGCGGATATCAGCTTGTTGCAGGTGAAAGACGCTGGAGAGCAAGCCGCATTGCAGGTCTTACACAAGTACCCGTTGTTATAAAGGAACTCAGCGATACTGAAGCTGCCGTTATTTCTTTAATAGAAAATTTACAGCGTGAAGACCTCAACCCCGTTGAAGAAGCACTCGGATTTTCAAGCCTTATGAAGGACTTTAACCTCACTCAGGAAGAGGCGGCGCAGAAGGTCGGCAAATCACGCCCTGCAGTTGCAAATGCACTCCGTCTTTTGAAGCTTCCCGAAAAAGTGCTCGACATGGTGCGTGAAAACAAGCTTTCCGCAGGTCATGCAAGAGCATTGGCGGCAATCGAGGATGAGAAGGCTCTTATTTCCACAGCAGAATTAATCGTTGAAAAAGGTCTTTCGGTAAGAGCCGTTGAAAAGCTTGTCAAAACCCTCACCGCCGAAAAGAAAGAGAAGGCAAAGAAAACCGCATCCCGTGCAACCTTCTTTGATGAGGTTGAGCTTTCGCTCAATAACTCGCTCGGCAGAAAAGCAAAGGTTATCACAAAAAGCGGCAAGGAGTCGGGCACTCTCGAAATCGCTTTCTACGATAAAGACGACCTCGCACGCATAGCATCAATCCTCTCGGCACTTGAATAAAAACAACACCCCCTCTGCAACATCATCGCTTTAAAGCGTGAAATGCAGAGGGGGTTATTTTTGAGTTTTTTCAGTTAATGTAGGCGGGTTTTCATTTGCAGGGGCAATTCACGAATCTTCGCAAAATTCGCCAACCGCACCTGACGGTGCGACGGTTGTCGGGATGAACATTTTTTGCGGAGCAACAAAAATTTGCATTAATCAATCAAATCAAATTTGTTTTCTGTCAGAATTTTAAATGTTGTTATGGCGTAATCAAGTTCAAATCCTGCGATTCTATTGACAATTTTATAGGAATTATAAATGGTGACTTTTGAAAGCTCTGCAGAATAGCGGATATAATCCTCAAAGCTGTCGGTATTCTCTTTCATCAGTTCAATGCCGTTTTCAATCTCGAAGGTGTATTGTTTTGCTTCTTCGAGATTATTTTTATCAAGCCTTTTTCTGTAACCGATAACGTCAAATTCATCAACTGTGCAGATTTTATCAATAAAGTCCGTTTTGCCGACAGAAACCCTGAAATGCAAGGACTCTCTGCCTCTCAGACGGAAATCCATGCTCATGGTTTCTCTTGCTCTGTTAAACGTAACATAAAGCAGCACACCGTCCTTAATTCTCAGGAATCTGTCCCACGTTGTGCCGTCAAAGGTTTCTTTGCTTCCGTCTGCATATGTAACGATAACATCAAAATTTTCGGGTTTACCGTAAATAAATCCTTCATCATTTATTTTAACGGTACAAAACTCTTCAAGATTGGTCACTTCAATGTTTTTCACATAATCGGTAACGGGATGTGCGGTTATTTCAAATTCTTTGTCAAAACCGTAATTTTCTGCAATCGCAAATATAACGGTATTCTTTCCTTCTCTGAGCTTTCCGCCGTCTTTAACACGGTATCTTAAACTTAGATTTCCCATGTCATAAATTTTGCCCGAAGAAAAAATAAACTTCATTCTGAAAATACCGCCGTATGAACCTTCTTCCATAACACTCTGATCAAACCAGACCGTGAGTCCGTCTTCACGGATTTCATTATAATCAAGAACAACATTATCAAGGTCATTTTGGTCAACTACAATATCGGATATTTCTTCTCCGAGAAATTCAACATCAATATCAGACGAATCCATGTCACCTGTTCTCGAAACAAGAAGAGTATGCTTTCCGGCATCAAAATAATACATCTGTCCGTGATCCTGATTTGAACTGATTTCCGCACGGAAAAAGTCATTTATCTTTCCGTTTTCCGATTCTTCAGGTAAAAACACCCAGACAAATGTCCAATAATCCTTGCGGTCACATGTAATAAGATAATATCCCGGTTCATCAACGCTGAAATTAAGATAGTATGTGTTTTCACCGTCTTCAAAATCCACATGGTTATTTCCGAGTCTGAGATTTCCTTTGAATCCGACCTTCTCGGGCATTCTGCCGGGTTTTTCATATCCGACAAATTTTTCTTCATATTCTTCCCCGTTTTCAGTCTGCACGGGACTGAGAATATTAACGGCAGGGATATTTTCTTCAGGCTCGTAAAAAACGGTGTTTTCAACCGTTTCGGTATAGGAAACCGTCGGAATATTATCCTCGGGTTTATTTTTGTTTTTTACAACCGATGTGATACCGATGGTTGAACCCGTCACAACACCTGCTACAACAAGACCCGAAACAATTTCCTGTGCAGTTGTGGCAGCCGCAACTTTTGCCGCTGCACCGCCGGCAGCAGTAGCCGTTGCAGCCGCAGTTCCTGTTGCCGCCGCACTTGCAACCGCAATTCCCGAAAGAATTTTTGCCGCAGATGCGCTTGATTCAAATGATTGCGAGAATGTTTCAAATGTGGAATTAAGTGCCCATGCAACGGCACCGAAGGGTGCAACGCTGTAAGCGGCGGTTATTCCTCTGCGCTCAAACAAATTTTTAAGTTCACGTCTGGCATTAAACAAACGGTTTTTTATCGTGCTTACGGGAACTTCCATGCTGTCGGCAATTTCGTTGACACTCATGTCCTCAAAATATTTCATCAGCACACAAGCTCTTTTTTCTGCGCCGAGTTCCTTGATTGCATCCATAACGGCACCGCGAAGCTCGTCACGGTCAACACTATCCTCGGGCGAAAATTCGGTTTTGTCGTCTGCAATAACCGAAAAAGCTTTTTCTTCATCATCATTAAAGACTCTCGGTTTTTTCTTTTTAAGAAAGTCTTTGCTTCTGTTTGCAATTATTCTGTTAAACCAACTCATAAAACTCTCCGTCTTTTCAAGGGTGGAAATCTTTGAAAGCGCAGTTATATAGCTGTCCTGAACAATATCCTCTGCCTCATGTTCATCGCCGCAAATCTGCATAGCAATGAAATAAGCTTTTGAACAGGTGAGAGAATAAAGCTCATCAAAAACGGATTTATCACCGTTTTTAAGCTTTAGCGCAAGCTCATTTATTCTTTCAGTATTGTCTTTCATACCTTTTCCTCCGTATAGGTTTTTAATTGCTGATAACCAAAGACGAATCAAAAAGGGAGTTGGTCTGTAATTTTACAAAAATTTTTTGATTTTTCTTGAAACTTCCGCAACGGGAAGTCCGACGATATTGAAATAATCGCCCTCTATGCGTTCAACAAGGGTACAGCCGAGACCCTGAATGCCGTAAGCGCCTGCTTTATCCATGGGTTCTTTTGTGGCAACATAATCAAGAATTTCGGCATTTGTAAAATCATAAAATTTAACCTTGCTTATCTGCGCAAAGCTTTCAATTTCTCCGTTGCAGATGATGCAGACGCCTGTTATAACCTCGTGTTCTTTGCCCGAAAGCATCGTGAGCATGGCAGCGGCATCGGCTTCATCCTTCGGTTTACCTAAAATTTTGCCGTTTGCAACAACGATTGTATCCGCACCGATAACAATTGAATCCCGGAAACCGTCGGCAACTGCGGCGGCTTTTTTCTTTGCCGTCATTTTTGCGGCTTCCTCGGGAAGAGTTCCTTCGGGGATTGTTTCGTCAACATCCTTAACGTGGATTTCAAATTCAAGTCCTGCCGTTGTAAGAAGCTCTTTTCTTCTCGGCGATGACGATGCAAGAATTATTTTTTTCATTCAATCATACCTCTGCGCTTCATTTCCGCAACACGCATGATGAGTGTCTGGGTTTTGCCGTCACGGATTTCGCCGTTTAAGACCATATCAACAGCCTTGTCGAGCTTTATTTTTTCAACCTCAAGGAATTCATCCTCGTCGGGATTCATTGAAGTTGATTTAAGATTTGAAGCGGCATAAAGATGGATGATTTCGCCGCAATATCCCGGAGTGGGATAGAATTTTCCGAGGTCATAGTATTTTTCGGCAACGGTGCCGGTTTCTTCTTCAAGCTCTCTCTTACCTGCCTCAAACGGGTCTTCTCCAAGTTCAAGCTTGCCTGCAGGAAGCTCAAGGATAAGTTCCATATAAGGATATCTGAACTGGCGGACAAAAATCAGCTCGTTATCATCCGTAAGTGCCGCAACGCACACTCCGCCGTTGTGTTCAACAACCTCACGGGTGCAGGGTCTGCCGTTGTGAAGCTCCGCTTTGTCACAGCGCACATTGATTATTTTTCCTTTATAGACATAATTTTTTTCAACTGTTTTCTCAAATATTTTCATGTCATAACCTCCGGAAAGATATAATATATTTTTATAAAGTCAGAACATCAAGGTGATTCCGTTATGAATTATATCACATCTCAGGCAATAATGACATATGAAAATCAAAGAAAAATGATTTTTTCTCTGAAAAGGAGTTATCCGTTTCTCGGCGTGAACATAATCGGAAAATCACTGTGCCAACGGGATATTTTTTCTCTTACAATCGGAAAAGGGCGTAATCCTCTGATAATTGCGGCAGGATTTCATTCGCAGGAATGGCTCACAGCATTGCTTGCTCTGCGGTTTGCCGAAATTCTGCTTTTTTCCAAGGCGAACAATTCTCCCGTATGGGGCATTGATATACACGGCATCACACGGAGCGTGATTATTGTGCCCTGCATCAATCCCGACGGAGTTGAAATTGCAGTCAGCGGTTTTGAAAGCGCGGGCAGATATGCCGAAAATGCAAAAAAAATTGCCGCATCATCAAGCGAAAAATGGAATGCCAATGCAAGAGGTGTTGACCTTAACCATAATTTTGATGCAGGCTGGCAGGAATGCCGCAAAATGGAAACCGACAGCGGAATTTTCGGTCCGTCACCGAGAAGATATGGGGGTTATATGCCCGAAAGCGAACCCGAAACCAAAGCGCTTGTTCATATCTGCAGGCTCTATACTCCGCGAATGGCAATTGCGCTTCACAGTCAGGGCGAAGAAATTTTTTGGGAATACGGCAATAAAAAACCGCCGCGAAGCGAAGAAATTGCAAAAATCTTTTCTGCCGTCAGCGGTTATGAACTCCTTGAAAATTCGGGTCTTGCATCTCATGGCGGATTCAAGGATTGGTTTATTGACTATTTCAACAAACCTGCTTTTACATTTGAAATCGGAAAAGGCGAAAACCCTCTGCCCCTCACTGATTTTGACGGAATACTCAAAAAATGTCTGCCAATGCTGACCCTTGCAGCCGTTCTATGATTATTATTTTAAGGGTGATAACATGAAAAACAAAATCAAAACCTATGTAATCTCAATCGCAGCCGCACTTGCCGTTGGAGGATTATCCGCATTGGCAACCGCGGATAATATGGATATTTATTCCGAAATAGAAAGACCGCCGCTTTCACCTCCGTCGATACTTTTTCCGATAGTATGGACAATTCTTTTTATACTCATGGGTATAAGTGCGGCAATGATTTTTCTTAAAAGGGAAAAAAATTCCGAAACTGCGCGTAATTCTTTGATTATTTACGGAATAAGTCTGATTCTTAATTTCTTCTGGAGCATTATTTTTTTCAATATGCAGGCTTTTCTTTTTGCTTTCATATGGATAATTCTTCTGTGGGCTTCAATTCTTTTAACAATTATCGGTTACCGAAAAATAAGTCCTCTTGCCGCCGCACTGCAGGTGCCTTATCTCCTCTGGGTAACCTTTGCGGCATATCTCAATCTTGCAATTTTTATAATTAATAAATAAAAAATTCCTGCTTGTTTGATGCAAGCAGGATAATTTTTATACATTTGTAAGCGAATCAACATATCCCGTTCTTTTCAGGAGAGTCGATGAGGAAATCTGTGAAATATACACCTTTTCGTTGCCGTTTTTATCACGGCACACAATAAATGACTTCGGAATATCGTAGCACACATTTTCAACGATTCCCGCCTTTTCGGCTCTTGCAAGATAATCTCTCGTGCGCTTTGAAACCGTGGATGTGTCCAAATCAAAAATTCCGATTATTTCGTCAAAGGTTATAACCTTGTCCATTCCGAGGTGTAAATACATTTCTTACTCCATTTCCTTTATATCGCCGTCAATAACCTCAAACGCCTTGCCTTTTTTGGAGCGAAGAAGCTGTGACGGGTCGCAGCAGGTGATAAAAACCTGCCAGTTATCAAGATAATTAAGAATGAAGGTTTGTCTGCCTTCATCAAGCTCGCTCATAACATCGTCAAGAAGCACAACGGGACTTTCGCCGGTGATTTCTTCAATAATTGATGCTTCGCCGAGCTTCATTGCAAGCGCACACGACCTCTGCTGACCCTGCGAACCGAAAACTCTTGCATCTCTGCCGTTAAGACTGAGAACAAGGTCGTGGGTATGGGGTCCTGCATTTGTATAAAGCTTTTTGAGGTCGGCTTCACGGTATTTTTCAATATCCGCGGTAAGCTTTTGTCTTATTTCTTCTTCAGAAATATTTTCTGCTGAAAAATCATAATGAAAAGCGAATTTTTCTCGTCCCGAACTGATACCGTTATAAATTTCGCCCGAAAGTGCCGATAATTTTTCGATATAATCGAGACGATATCTGACTATTTTTGTGCCGAGAGAAACAAGCTCATTGTCCCATGGCTCAATGTATCCGTTTTCAAAGCATCTTTCGCCCATTTTTTTGAGCAGGGCGTTTCTCTGGTCAAGCACACGCAGATAACGTGACATAACAACCGCGTAATTCGGCTTTATGAGGCTCAGAGCGATATCAAGAAGCTTTCTTCTTTCCGAGGGTCCGTCCTGCACGATTCCGAGCGTTGCAGGCGAAAATACAACGGCAAAATATTTGCCCATCATAACCCTCGGAGATTCTTCTTTTATGCCGTTTAAGACAAGCTCCTTGCGCTTATTGATTTTCATTTCGGCAAGTTGTTCACGCATATGTGAATAAAACCTTGTCCGTATTTCTGCTTCATCATGTCCCTGTGAAATAAGCTGAATATTTTTTCTTGCACGGAAGCTGTAAAACCCCGTCAGAAGCCAGATGCTTTCGATTATATTTGTTTTTCCCTGACCGTTTTCGCCGTAAATTACATTCATTTCGGGATGCGGTTCAAAGGAAATGCCGCTGATATTACGAAAATTTTTGGCGGAATGGTGTGTAATTATCAAATTAAACCATTCCTTTCTTTTAAAGATACGGACGCCCGATGGGCGCCCCTGAAAAATTATTCAACGATATAAATAACTCTTTCAAACTCCGCCTTATCACCGCTGCGGAGCTTTCTGCCTCTCTGGATGCAGACTTCACCGTTGACCCTGACTTCGCCTTCCTGAATAACGATTTTTGCATGGCCGCCCGTCTGAACGGCATCGCACATCTTGAGGAAAGCATCAAGTCTTATAAAATCGGTATCAATTTTTTTTGAAACCTGTTTTTTTTCAACAACTCTTGCTTTAATTTTCATTTTTCAACCTCACGGGAAGAATTAAGAATATAAATTCGTCGCCTTCGTTGGGTACGATAAGAATGGGTGCAACCGCACCGTTGAGCATGATTCTCACTTCGTCGCTGTCGCAGGCACGGAGAGCATCAAGCATATATTTATTATTGAAACCGATTGTGCAGGCTTCGCCTTCGATATTTGCCATGAGTCTGTCGTTTGCCGTACCGAGTGATGTGATACTTGACATTTTAATCATGTTTTCATCGAATACGCACTTAATCGGACTCTTTATTTTTTCGGTTATGATAAGAGAAGTTCTGTCAATCGACTCAACAAAGCTTCTTGTATTGACACGGATAACCGTCTTTGTGGAAGAAGGAATCGCCGCCTTATAGTTAAGAAATTCGCCGTCAAGAAGTCTTGAAATGATGTTATAGCCGCCGACTTCAAAAACAATGTGGCGTTTTCCGACACCGAGAGTTACCATGGCATCGTCATCGTTCATCAGCTTCACGACTTCCGAAAGAGTCTTTGCGGGAACAACAAACGAAAGAACCTCACCGCTGTAAGCGATTGCTTCGTTTCTGATTGCAAGACGAACACCGTCAACGGCAATGAGTCTGATGTGATTTTCTTCAATTTCAAACTTTATGCCGGTATGAACGATTTTGCTGTCTTTGACTGCTGCAGAGAAAATAGTTTTTCTGACCATATCCTTCAGCACACCCTGAGGAACGGCAATGGGATAGCCTCCCGAAACAGAGGGAAGATCGGGATATTCTTCAGCGGCAATACCGATGAGTGTTGACTCGAAATCTCCGCATGAAATCGCAGCGATATTTCTTTTATCGCTGAAAATGCTGACAGTTTCTTCGGGAAGCTTTCTGAGAGTTTCGCTGAGCATATGAGCATTGAGAACAAGCTCTCCCGCTTCTTCGATTTTAGCAGGAATAGAAGTTGTTATTCCCATTTCAAGGTCATATCCCGTGAGAGTGAGAGTTCCGTTTTCGGCAACCATGAGAATACCCTCAATTGCGGGAATTGCTGTTTTGGTTGATGCTGCCCTCTGAACGTTCTGACAAGCTTCGCAAAGCTCAACGGTACTGCAAATTATTTTCATATAAATTTCCTCCGTAAAATTGCCTGAAAAAGTTATCCACGCACATTCGGAAAACTCTGACTGCAATTTTAAAAATCATCAAATCTTTTCAAATAAATAATATATATAATATATATATTTATAGTAGTAGTAGTAGGGGGCGTGAAAATGTGGTGTAACTCACGAAACCCTTGAAAATAAAGGAAAAAACGTCAAATTTTATCAACATCGCAATGTGGATAAATCAGGGTTATCCACTTCCCTTTTTCTGACAAAGTGAATATGTGGAAAACCTGTGTGTGGAAAAGTATAAAAAAGTGGAAAACTTTTTAGTTAAAAGTTAAGAGTTAAGGGTCGCTGCGCTCCGAAATTGTAATTGCTCCGCAAAAGCTGTTTGAGTGAATAGTTAATAAACATATAATCGTGTGTGGGCAGCGCCCACCGTTAACTTTTCACTTTTATCTCTTCATTTTTCACTCATCATAGCTCTTTTCTGCCTTCAAGAGCACGGATAAGAGTGAATTCATCGGCATATTCGAGGTCTGCACCGACGGGAACGCCGTAGGCAAGACGGCTAACGTTTATTCCTGCAGGCTTGATAAGCCTTGAAATATACATTGATGTGGCTTCGCCCTCAACCGTCGGATTTGTTGCCATGATAACCTCCTTGACGGTATCATCGCCAAGTCGGAGAAGCAGTTCTTTTATGCAGATATCCTCGGGATTTATGTCGTTCATCGGAGAAATAACTCCGTGAAGCACATGATATAATCCGTTGAATTCATGGGTGCGCTCAATTGCAATAACATCTCTCGGGTCTTCAACAACGCAGATTGTTGATTTGTCCCTTGTGGGAGATGAACAGATGTGACACACCTCGCCGTCTGTCAGATTGCAGCAGACGGTGCATTTTTTTATTGATTCACGGGCGGATGAAATCGCATCGGTGAATTTTTTTGCCTCTTCGTCGGACATATTGAGAACATGGAATGCAAGGCGCTGTGCGCTTTTTTTTCCGACCGACGGAAGACGGGCAAACTGCTCGATAAGTCTTTCTAAAGACGGTGTAAATCCGTTCATCAGAAAAGTCCGGGGATTGAAAGGCCGCCCTTAGCCTTTTCCATGCCCTGCTCCATGGCATCGTTTGCCTTGCGGATGCTTTCGTTGAATGCGGAAATGATGAGATCCTGGAGCATTTCAACATCATCGGGGTCAACAACTTCGGGCTTGAGGTTAACGGCGGTTACTTCGTGTGCACCGTTAACGATAACTTCAACTGCGCCGCCGCCGACTGTTGAAGAAAATTCCGTTGCTTCAACCTCCTGCTGGATTTTGGTCATATTTTCCTGCATTTCCTGGATTTTTTTCATCATGTTGCCACCCTGAGGTGCGCCGGGAATTCTTGCTTTCATAGTTATTCTCCAATCAATTGTTATTGAATTTATTTATTTTGTTTTTTAAATCCTCAAGCGGACTTTTTTCAGCCTTTGCCTTTTCGGGATTTGAAACGGCGATTTTCATTTTTCTGCCGAGAACCTCATAAACAGCTTTTGCAAGCTCTTTTGAATGGGTATCCGTGCAGATAAAATCAAAAAGTGTGGGATTATCGGAAGAAATAACCACTCTTCCGTTTTTGATTACCGCCGTTGTGTTTGCCATGATTCCGAAAAGAGGAATATCATAGAGCTTGATTTTGTCGAGAACGTCAACCCAATTAACGAACTGACCGTCGGGAATCTCGCTCTGTTCCGCAGGGGGTGCGGATACAGGTTCGGGAGCTTTTTCGGGTTCTTTATATTCGGGTTTCGTATCTTCTTTTTTGGGTTCAGGCATCGGTTCGGGTTTTTTGGGTTCGGTAACCGGTGCAGGAACAGGTGAAGATACGGGTGCAGTCGGTGCGGCAGCGGGTCTGACTCCGTTTGCAAGCATTTCTTCAAGCTTTGAAATGCGTTCTTCAAGTCCCTCGGGAACAGCCGTGCCTGCCGTTGAAGGTGCACACATTTTTATAACTGCCGCTTCAAGCTGGATTTTTTTGTTGGCGGCATTCTTTATATTTTTGGATGTCTGTTCAAGAATTTCAATGCAGTCAAGAATTTTTGAGAGCTTCAATGAAGCGGCTCTTTCCTTAAGACTTGCAAGCTCGTCTTTTGAGCAGACAATAAGACCTTCGCATTCCGAAACGGTTTTTGCTACCATGAGATTTCTGAAATGCAGGGTAAGTTCGGTGCAAAGGCTGTCGATATCACAGCTTTCGCTGTGGAGCTTTGATACAAGCTTCAATGAATTCGTGAAATCGCCATTTGCAACATATTCCGAAAATGAGAAAAGATGGATTGTGCCTGCAATACCTGCAGCATCGCTGACTGCGTTTTCATCAATATCCGTTCCCATTGCAAAGCATCTGTCCAAAAGAGAAAGCGCATCTCGCATACCGCCGTCGGCAATTCGTGCAATGAGGTTTGCGGCATTTTCGGTGAGATTAACGTTTTCTTTTTCCGCAACATAGAGAAGTCTTGAGGTTATATCCTCGGGAGCGATTCTCTTGAAATCAAAACGCTGGCATCTTGAAAGAATGGTTGACGGCAGCTTGTGGATTTCGGTTGTTGCGAGAATAAATATAACGTGTGAGGGAGGCTCTTCGAGAGTTTTCAGAAGCGCATTGAAAGCGCCGATTGAAAGCATATGAACCTCGACGATGATATAAACTCTGTATTTTGCGTTGGCAGGGGTAAAATTTGCTTCCTCGCGCAAATCGCGGATGTTGTCAACACCGTTGTTGCTTGCGGCGTCAATTTCGATAACGTCAAGTATTGAACCGTTGTCTATTCCGCGGCAGAAGTCGGAGGCCAAGCGGTCTTAGGAAGACAATACAGCTTTGCAACTCCTTGGCTCACAGAACGACATGGCTACGATCCGACTTTCGCGCAAATCGCGGATGTTGTCAACACCGTTGTTGCTTGCGGCGTCAATTTCGATAACGTCAAGTATTGAACCGTTGTCTATTCCGCGGCAG
>JAZSNQ010000220.1:0-6003 GCA_045536515.1 Acutalibacteraceae bacterium
AAACTCGGAAACACAGACATCCAGACTCTCGTGAACGCACTTGTTTACGACAAGCTGATGTCATATTTTGAAGAAAACCCCTCCGTTGCAAAGGCGATTTTCTCAAAGGCACTCGATGCCGCAAGAGCAAGAGAAGCCGCAAGAAAAGCCCGTGAGCTTGCACGAAGAAAATCCGTTCTCGAAGGCAACTCCCTCCCCGGTAAGCTCGCTGACTGCACCGAAAAGCAGGCGGAAGGCACCGAAATTTACATCGTAGAGGGTGACTCGGCAGGCGGCTCTGCAAAAGAAGGACGTGACCGTACCTATCAGGCAATCCTTCCCCTCTGGGGTAAGATGCTCAACGTTGAAAAGGCACGTCTTGACAGAGTTATCGGCAACGAAAAGCTCCAGCCCGTTGTTATGGCTCTCGGAACAGGTATCGGCGACGATTTCGATATCAGCAAAATCCGCTACGAAAAAGTTGTTATCATGGCCGATGCCGACGTTGACGGTGCACACATCAGAACACTTCTTCTCACATTCTTCTTCCGCTATATGCGACCTCTTATCGAAGAGGGTCACGTTTTCCTTGCACAGCCTCCTCTGTTCAAGGTGAGCAAGGGCAAGAAATTTGCTTATGCATTCTCCGATGAAGAACGCGATCAGAAAATCGAAGAATTCGGCGGAAGCTGCGATGTTCAGAGATACAAAGGTCTCGGTGAAATGGACCCCGAGCAGCTCTGGGAAACCACCATGGACCCCGCAACAAGAATTATGCTCCGTGTAACCCTTGAAGATGCCGAAAAGGCAGACGAAACCTTCTCCATCCTTATGGGTGACAAGGTTGAACCCAGACGTGAATTCATTGAACAGAACGCAAGGTTCGTTTCAAATCTTGACATATAATCTTAAGAAAGGACTGATTAATCATGAGTTTTGGTGACGCAAGAGATACCCAGAAAATTATTAATGTTGACCTCAACAAAGAAGTACGTCAGGCTTTTCTTGACTATTCTATGTCGGTTATCACTTCCCGTGCACTCCCCGATGTAAGAGACGGTCTCAAACCCGTTCACAGAAGAATTCTTTACACCATGCACGAAAACGGACTTACCCCCGACAAGGCATACAGAAAGTGCGCCGATACCGTAGGTTCCGTTCTCGGTAGATACCATCCCCACGGTGACGCATCGGTTTACGATGCAATGGTCCGTCTTGCACAGACATTCTCAATGAGATATATTCTCGTTGACGGTCACGGTAACTTCGGTTCGGTTGACGGCGACCCCCCTGCCGCATACCGTTATACAGAGTCGAGAATGAGCAAAATGGCTCTGCGTATGCTCACCGATATCGACAAGGATACCGTTGATTTCACAACAAACTACGATGACCGTCTTAAAGAACCCGTTGTTCTCCCCTCAAGATTCCCCAACCTTCTCGTTAACGGTTCGGTAGGTATTGCCGTCGGTATGGCAACAAACATTCCTCCTCACAATCTCGGCGAGGTTGTTGACGGAATGTGCGCCATGATTGACGACCCCGATATCACTCTTGAAGGTCTTATGGAGCATATCCAGGGTCCCGACTTCCCAACAAAGGGCGTTATCATGGGTCGTGCAGGCATCAGAGCCGCTTACGGCACGGGCAGAGGCAAAATCACTCTGCGCGCAAAGGCGGAAATCGTTGAAAAGAAAAACGGCAGATTTGAAATTCAGGTAACAGAAATTCCCTATATGGTCAACAAGGCAAAGCTCATCGAAAGCATTGCAGACCTCGTAAAAGAAAAGAGAATCGAAGGTATTTCCGACGTTAATGACTACTCCTCAAAGAAGGGTATGCTCATTTCAATCGACCTTAAGAGAGACGCAAATCCGCAGGTTGTGCTCAACAAGCTTTTCAGCTTCACACAGCTTCAGACAACCTTCGGCGTTATCATGATTGCTCTTGTCAACGGCGAACCCAAGCAGCTCACTCTCAAGGAAGTTCTCGGTCACTATATCAAGTTCCAGGAAGAGGTTATCACCCGCAGAACAAGATATGACCTCAAAAAAGCGCAGGACAGAGCGCATATCCTTGAGGGTCTTGCAAAGGCTATTGATATTGTTGACGACATCATCGCAACAATCAGAGCCTGTAAGGGCGGTCAGGCGGAAGCAAAGCAGGCTCTTATGGATAAATTTGAATTTGACGAGCCTCAGGCAGCTGCTATCGTTGCTTTCCGTCTCGGTCAGTTGGCAGGTCTTGAAATTCTCAAAATTCAGAACGAGCTTGATGAACTCAAGGCAAAGATTGCGGAATTCCTTGATATTCTCGCAGACGAATCCAAGGTTCTCGAAATCGTCAAAACGGAAGCAATGGCTGTCCGTGATAAATTCGCAGACGAAAGACAAACCGAAATCGTCAATGTTTCGGGCGAGGTTGATATCGAAGACCTCATTCCCGAAGAAACCTGCGTATTCACTCTCACCGATATGGGTTATATCAAGCGTATACCCATGGATGAATACAAGCAGCAACGCAGAGGCGGCAGAGGCGTCAAGGGTCTCACACGCAGAGACGAGGACATTGTTAAAACCATGTTCACCTGCTCAACCCATGACTATATCATGTTCTTCACAACAAAGGGCAAGACATACAGACTCAAGGGCTACGAAATTCCCGAGGGTTCACGTCAGAGCCGCGGCATGAACATCGTCAATCTTCTTCCTCTTGAAGACGGCGAACGCGTTTCCGCAATGATAAGAGTTCCCGAATTCGGCGAAGACAACTATTTCCTCTGCATGCTCACAAGAAACGGCATTATCAAGCGTACCGAGCTTGATGCATATAAGAATGTGCGCCGCAACGGCGTTATCGCAATCAATCTTGATGACGATGACGAACTCGTATGGGTTAAGCTCACGGAGGGCGGCGAAAACCTCATCATTGCAACAAAGAAGGGCATGAGCATCGCATTCCGTGAAGACGATGCAAGAGTTATCGGACGTACCGCAAGAGGTGTTAAAGCTCTCAAACTCAAAGAGGGCGACTGCGTAATCGGCATGGATATTCTCACCGAGGGCAAGAAGGTTCTCACCGTCAGCGAAACGGGCTACGGCAGACTGAGCGATATCGAAGATTACAGACTCCAGAACAGAGGCGGTTCTGGTCTCACCAACTACCATGTTGCAAAATACGGCGACGTTGCCGCAATCGAGGTTGTTGACCCCGAAGACGACCTTATGCTCATCGCTTCCGACGGTATCATCATCAGAATTCCGCTTGAAACGGTACGCCTTTGCGCAAGACCCTCAAAAGGTGTCCGCGTTATGAAGGTTACCGAGGGCGAAAAACTTATCACGGTTGTTTCGGTTGCAAACGAAGGCGATGCCGATGAAATTCCCGAAGATTCGGATGCTGAAAACGCCGAAAATTCCGCAGAGGAAATTACAGAATAATTGACGGAATATTTATACAATATTTTGCAAATTTTTTTGAATAAATACTTGCTATATTAAATAATATTTGATATTATTTGAAGAGTAAGCAGTAAAATAAGGTCGCATTTGATAAAAAGGGGATGATTTTTTGAATATCGCTTTAATTGCACACGACGCCAAAAAGGAACTTATGACAGAATTTTGTATCGCTTATTGCGGAATTTTAAGCCGTCATAATCTCTATGCAACAGGAACAACAGGCAAAATCGTTGCAGAGGCAACAGGTCTTGAAATAACCCGTTTCTTAAGCGGTATTCAGGGCGGCGACGAGCAGATTGCTTCGAGAATCGCCTGCAACGAAATCGACGTTCTCCTTCTTTTCCGTGACCCTTTGACCGCAAAGCCTCACGAGCCTAACGAAGCAACGCTTCTCAGGCTGTGCGATGTACACAATGTCCCCGTTGCAACAAATATCGCAACGGCGGAAGCTCTGATTCATTCACTTGCCAGAGGAGATTTGGATTGGCGTGAAATCGTCAACCCCAAGAAGATATAATCTTCGGAACGCACTCCTTCGGGCATACCTGTGATTTTAAAGGAGTCGCTTATAACGGCGGCTCCTTTTTTGCCAAATAAATTATAAGTCTAAAAAGGAAGAAAAAACATGGCTTTAGTTACAAAGGCTGTCAAAGGCACTCAGGATTTGCTCCCTGCCGACAGCTATAAAAATCAGTTTATCGAATCAACAATGCTTGATATCGCTTCAAAATTCGGCTTCAGAGAAGTCAGAACTCCCGTTTTTGAACATACCGAGCTTTTCCAGAGAGGTGTCGGCGAAACAACCGACGTTGTTCAGAAGGAAATGTATACCTTCAACGATAAGGGCGAGCGTTCAATTACCCTGCGTCCCGAAGGCACCGCCGGTGCGGTAAGAGCCTTCCTTGAACACGGTCTTTTCAACGAAGCTCTCCCCTCAAAGATGTGCTACCTCACATCATGCTACCGCTACGAAAAGCCCCAGGCTGGCAGACTGCGTGAATTCCACCAGTTCGGCGTTGAGGTTTTCGGTGCAGGTGCACCTGCCGCAGATGCGGAAGTAATCTCCGTTGCAAACGAAATCTTCGCATTTCTCGGAGTTCAGAATCTTCAGCTTGAAATCAACTCAATCGGCTGTCCCGAATGCAGAAAGAATTATCATAATGCTCTCAAGGAATATTTTGAGTCAAAGAAAGAAAATCTTTGCGGAACCTGCCTTGAAAGACTCGAAAAGAATCCCATGAGAATTCTTGACTGCAAGAGTCCCGTTTGTTCCGATATAACAAAGGATGCGCCCGTTATTCTCGACTATGTGTGCGATGAATGCAAGGCTCACTTTGAAAGCGTTAAGAAATATCTTGATGTAATGAACATCGAATATAAGGTAAATCCCCGAATCGTAAGAGGTCTTGACTATTATTCAAGAACCGTTTTTGAATTTGTTTCAACCGAAATCGGTGCACAGGGCACTGTCTGCGGCGGCGGAAGATATGACGGTCTTGTTGAAGAACTCGGCGGACCCCACACTCCCGCACTCGGCTTCGGAATGGGTATCGAAAGACTCCTGCTTCTCCTCAAAGCACAGAATATCGAGATTCCCGAGCCCTCGGGATGCGACCTTTATATTGCACCCATGGGCGATGCCGCTTCGCTTGAAGCAATGAGAATCGTCAGCGACCTTCGTGCAAACGGCGTTTCTGCTCAGACAGATGTTGTTGGCCGTTCACTCAAAGCACAGATGAAATTTGCCGACAAAATCGGTACAAAGTATACCATGGTTCTCGGCGACAACGAAATTGCCGAAGGCAAGGCAAAAATCAAGAATATGAACACAGGCGAAGCCAGCGAAACAGAGCTTGCGGACCTTGGCGAAAACTTCATGGAATTCCTTGTCCGTGAAGCAACGGCAGCTCTCGGCGAAAGCCTCAGCCTCGAAGGCGTTGACCTTTCAGGTTTGCTCAATATTTAATCGTAGGGGCGCCCATCGGGTGTCCGCAAAACAATAGAAGAGGTAGAATAAAATGGATTTTATGACAGGTCTTAAAAGAACCCACTACTGCGGCGATCTGCGTCTTTCCGATGCAGGCAAAACGGTTACCGTTGCAGGCTGGGTACAGCGTCAGAGAGACCTCGGCGCACTTATTTTCATTGATTTAAGAGACAGAGAAGGCATTGTTCAGCTTGCCTTTGACGAATCGACAGCAAAGGATGTTTTTGAAAAGGCTGCTTCCGCAAGAAGCGAATATGTCCTCATGGCTCAGGGCGTTGTAAGAGAACGTTCCGCAAAAAACACCGAAATTCCCACGGGCGAGATTGAAATTGAGGTAACCGACCTGCGCATTCTTGCAAAGAGCGAAACTCCCCCGTTTGAAATTATTGAGGACTGCCAGACAGCAGAGCTCACAAGACTCAAATACCGTTATCTTGACCTTCGCAGACCCGACCTTCAGAAGAATATTCTTCTTCGCCACAAAATCACCAAGATTACAAGAGATTATTTTGACGATAACGGCTTTATCGAGATTGAAACTCCCATTCTTATCAAGTCAACTCCCGAGGGTGCAAG
>JAZSNQ010000291.1:0-18839 GCA_045536515.1 Acutalibacteraceae bacterium
TAAACACAGCTTTTATCTGTGAAAAATCGTTTGAAAGAATAAGAATATCGGCGTTTTTGTTTTCTTCAATGCTGCCCGTGATTTTATCAACTCCGATTGCTTTTGCGGGATTGATTGTTACGGATTTCAAGGCGTGTTTAACGGGAATTCCGAATGAAATAAGGTTTTTGAATTCATCAAAAAGGTTGGTGCTGCTTCCTGCGAGTGTTCCGTCAACAAGTCTTGCAGCTCCTTGCGTTTTTATAACTTTCTGACCGCCAAGGGTGTATTCTCCGTCTTCAAGTCCTGCAGCCATCATCGCATCGCTGATAACAACCGTTCTGTCTTCTCCGAGAGCTTTAAATGTAATTCTCAGTGTTGCGGGGCAGATATGAATTCCGTCGCAAATGAGTTCGGCATTAACGTTTTCACTGTCAAGCACGGCTCCGACCATGCCTGCTTCTCTTGAACCGAGACCGTTCATTGCATTGTAAAGATGTGTTGCGTGTGAAATGCCTGCACTGATTGCTTTTTTGCCTGTTTCGTAATCGGCTGTTGTGTGTGCTGCCGAAACAGTGCAAATATTTTTTGCTTTTTTTATAAATTCGTCTGCGCCGGGCCTTTCGGGGGCGATGTCAACAAGCTTTACGGGGCATATTGAATTCAATTCACTGAATATTTCAAAATCAGGTTCGTGTATATGTTCCGCCGCCTGTGCGCCTTTCTTTTCGGGAGCAATAAAAGGACCTTCCATGTTGATTCCGTGAATATAAGCACCTTCTTCTTTGCTTATTGTATCGGCGATATATCCGAAGCATTTTTTTAGAGTATCGATTGAAAGAGTCATGGTAGTCGGGCAGAAAGATGTTATTCCGTTTTCGGCAAGCCATTTACTCATTTTGCCTGCAGAATCAGGATTGCCGTCTGTAGCATCCGCCATATTGCATCCGTGAATATGTATATCTATAAAACCGGGCACGGCAATGCATCCCGAAAAATCAAGACCGTCTTTGTCCGTGCTCTCGACAGCAGCAATTTTTTCGCCTTCAATAACAATATCATTTTTTTGGGGAATAAAATCCTTACCGTAAACCAATGCGTTTTTAATAATCATGTTAATCACCTCGCTATAATTTTAACATATTAAAATGTAACTGTCAAAAAGAAGAAGCCGCAGATTGAACTGCGGCTTATAATCAGATTCTGTCTTCGATATATGCAACGAGGTCGCCAACGGTCTTGATTTTATCAAGAGCTTCATCGGAAAGCTCAATGTCGAATTCGTCTTCAATTGACATTGCAAGGTCAACAAGGTCAAGGCTGTCTGCGCCGAGGTCGCCTGTTATGGAAGCAGTTTCAGAGATAATGCTCTGGTCAACTTCAAGCTGTTCACTGATGATTTTTTTGAGTTTTTCAAATACCATTTTAATTCTCCTTTAAATATTATGTTGTTCCCCCTGAGAAACTACAATATAAATTCTATTGATGTTTGGTTGTTTTGTCAATAGCATTTTATGAAAATCGGGAATATTACCAAAAAACGTGCCGATAATAGTAAAAAAAGAAACGAGTTGATACAGTGGAAATATTAACTGATTTGCTGAAAGCATTTGCTGTGGGAGGCGGAATATGCCTCATAGGTCAAATACTCATTGACATAACAAAACTTACTCCGGGGAGAATACTTGTTATTTTTGTTGCGGCAGGTGTTGTTCTGACCGCAGTCGGTGTTTATGAACCTCTTGCGGAGTGGGCAGGTGCAGGAGCAACCGTACCGCTTACGGGTTTCGGCTATCTTATGGCTGAAGGCATTGAAACAGCGATAAAAGAGCAGGGAGCAAGAGGAATTCTCACAGGCGCACTTACTGCATCGTCAGGCGGAATAACCGCCGCCATAATTTGCGGACTGATTGCATCGCTTCTTTCAAAACCCAAAGAAAAATAACCGCTGAAATGCTACAAATAAATAATAACCGAAATTTGATGTTTGTCAATGAAATCGAAGACAAATTAAGAAAATCTTAAAAAATGAAAAATCCCCGTCGGACTGACGGGGAAAAATTCTTTGATTATGCTTCGCAGCAGGAGCAGGAAACGTAGTTTTCTTCGAGGTCGGCTGTCTGATTCTTCTTGTCGAGGAATTTCTTAACAGCAAAATATACACCCGCGATTACACCTGCAACAGCAACGATAATGCCTACTACCTTGAGAACCTTCTTAATGCAATCCATAAGATTACCTCCGAATTTAAATTTACAAGGAAATTATATCGTAATTGTTAATGAATGTCAATAACTTAATAACCGTGGTCATAAAAAATTTACAACCACGGTCATTCGGTAAAGTTTTTGAATTTTAAAGCAGCTTATTTAACAAGCTGTGCGAGAGCTGATTTCTTGTGAGCAGCATTGTTCTTATGGATAAGACCCTTAGCCGCAGCCTGATCAACCTTCTTGATAGCTTCCTTAACAAGTGCATTTGCTTCGGGGGAGTTTGCTTCAACGGCTGCATGAGCCTTTTTGATAGCAGTCTTAAGAGCTGTGTTGCGTGACTTGTTTCTTGCAGCTCTGGTCTTGTTAACTATAACTCTTTTCTTAGCTGACTTAATATTGGGCATAACGACACCTCCTTCTTCATACAGGTGATTATGATAACACATTTTTTCAATAATTGCAAGAAGTTTTTGAAAAATGTTTAAAAGATTTGTAATTTATAATACTAAATATTCAGAAAAAAATCAAGAGGTAATTTAAAATATGGATTTCAGAACCGATTTGGCACTTGAAAGATGTGAAAATCTTGACCAAAAATCGCTTGAAGGTATAAAAACGGAGATTCTTGAAGAGAACGGTGCAAAGATAACGAGGATTGAAGTTTTGAGTGAAAAAGGCGAAAAAACGGTGGGCAAACCCGTGGGAAGGTATGTTACCGTTGAAGTTGCGCCCTTTGCCCGTCATGCACGATTTATTGATGACAGTCTTGACGCTGTGGCACATGAGATAAAGCGGATGATTCCCGAAAACGGGAGCGTTCTTGTTGCGGGTCTCGGAAATATGAGCATAACGCCCGATGCACTCGGTCCTAAATGTGCGGCAATGATATTTGCAACAAGGCATATAACGGGCGAGCTTCTCAGGTCAACGGGTCTGACAGGACTGCGGTGCGTAAGTGCGGTTGCAACGGGTGTTACGGGAGAAACAGGTGCGGAAGCACTTGAAATCATAAAAGGTGTGGTTCAGACAGTTAAACCCGATGTTGTTATAACAGTTGATGCTCTTGCGGCAAGAAACGTTGAGCGTCTCGGAACAACGATTCAGATGTGCGATACGGGAATTGTTCCCGGGTCGGGTGTGGGAAACTCAAGAAAGGAAATCAGCAAAAAAACAGTCGGAGTGCCTGTAATTTCAATCGGAGTGCCTACCGTTGTTGATGCCGCAACGCTGATTATGGACTGCACGGGGGACAAAAACTCCGTTACTCACACGGCGGAATGCATGATGGTAACTCCCAGAGAGGTTGACTTGATGATAGAAAGGGCTGCGAAACTGACGTCGCTTGCAATTAATTGCGCATTGCAGCCCGATATAAGTCCCGAAGATATGCTCATATTGACTTCGTGAAAAGTTGTCCGGTCTCCGGGCGGCTTTTTTAGTCGGCAACTACATATTGTGGTAAGAAAATCCGATGCATACAACCCTGAATTTCTGAAGGTTGATTTTTCTCACACGGAATTAAAATAATTTGAAAAAAGCGAAAAAAATTTCAAAAACCCCTTGATATTCTTTTATATTCACGCTATAATGTGTTTACTTAAGGGTGAAAAAGGATTGTTTTGGGGAGTTAAGGGGACAATCAAATTCCGAAAAAGAAAAAAGAGTGTTTTCAGAAAGGAGGAGACCTATGGATTTTTCAACCTGCGGAAAAGAAATAAGAAAATTTGACCAGGTCAACAGAATGGCCATACCTCCTTCGTTCAGAGAAAAGCTCGGAACAACAGTTTATATTCTTAAATCGATTCACGAAGAGCCTTGTCTTCTTCTTATGTCCGAAGACAGCTGGCAGGCATTCAACGAGAAATTCACTTCCAAGCTTTCCGGCACACAGCTCATCGCAGCTCAGCGCTGGCTTGCAAACAGAGTTGATAAAGCTAGTGTTGACAAGTCGGGAAGAATAACCATCGGAGATGAGTTCAAGGAGTATGCGAATCTTAACGAAGATGTTTATGTTGTCGGAATCATGAACAGAGTTGAACTCTGGAACTACGATGCATGGGTTGAAACCACCTCGGCTTACAGCGGTGCAAGCTTCGACCTGAGTGTTATGGACTATAATTGAACGGGGTCGGGACAATGAAAGAAATAAAAACCTCGGACTTTAAACATATTCCCGTTCTTTTTGAAGAAACCATAGATTCTCTCAACATAAAACCCGACGGAATATATGTTGACTGCACATCAGGCGGCGGAGGACATTCAACGGCGATTGCCAAAAGACTTGAGGGCGGCAGACTGATTGCCATAGACAGAGATCCTCAGGCTGTTGCAACGCTTAAAGAAAGACTTGCTCCGTATGAATGTGTGACGTTGGTACATGACAATTTTTTTAACATAAAAAGCATTCTTGCAAGCCTCGGAATAAACAGAGTTGACGGTATTCTTGCCGACCTCGGAGTCAGTTCTCACCAGCTCGATGAGCCGTCAAGAGGTTTTTCTTTTCATCACGATGCTCCTCTTGACATGAGAATGAGTCTTGAAGGAATGAGCGCGGCACAGGCGGTGAATACGCTTTCTCAGGACGAACTCAGAAAAATTATTTATGAGTACGGAGAAGAAAAATTTGCTCCGTCCATTGCAAGAGCGATTGTAAGAGCGAGAGAAGAAAAACCGATAGAAACAACCCTTGAGCTTTCGGAAATCATAAAATCTGCGATGCCTGCGGCAGCTAAAAGGGATGCTCATCCCGCACGCAGAACATTTCAGGCGATAAGAATTTATGTTAACGGTGAACTGGACGGTCTCGGAAATGCGGTTGAGGATATGTTCGATTGCCTTAATGAAAACGGCAGGCTGAGCATAATAACCTTTCACTCTCTTGAAGACAGAACGGTTAAAAAACAGTTTTCGGAATTTGCCAAGGGCTGCACCTGCCCTAAAAATTTCCCGGTCTGTGTTTGCGGAAACAAACCCAGGGCAAAGATTTTAAAGGCGGTTGCGCCGAGCTCGGGTGAGGTTTCCGATAACAACAGAAGCCGAAGCGCAAGATTGCGAACGGCTGAAAAATTAATTGATATTTAAAAGACTATAATTATCTTTGAAAGGAGGAGAAGAGGAATGACAGATTATAACCGCAGTGAAGCGCTTGATTTATCGCTTTATGATTTGCCTGCGCTCAAACCGAATGTGCAGGAAACGGAAAGAGAAAAGCCTGCTCAGAAAAAGCCGAAGACGGCAGCTGAA
This sequence comes from Acutalibacteraceae bacterium, assembly GCA_045536515.1. Lineage (GTDB taxonomy): Bacteria > Bacillota > Clostridia > Oscillospirales > Acutalibacteraceae > CAG-177. Next base: position 5,436 of record JAZSNQ010000291.1, read on the forward strand.
ATCCGCCGTGAATCTGTTGCCTCTGCTCTTCGTGCCGTTAAGCTGTTTTTTGTTTCAGCGGTTCTTCTTTTGCTTTTCGGCTCTGTGCTTTTCTCAAAGATTTCGCTCGTAACTCTCGAGAGCGAAGCAGGAGACTGGGAGCTTAAAATTAAAGAAGCCAAGAGCGAAAACACAAGACTTGTGATGCAGCTTAATTCGGCAGTTTCTCTTGATAAGGTTGATGAATATGCGGTTTCTGTTTTAGGTATGCATAAGCTGGAACGCTATCAGATACACTACTTCGGCAACACGGATGGCGACGAAGTGGTTGTAGCAGGCGGAAAGGCTGTGGAGGATAAAGAGGTAAAATCGGCCGACTGAAAATAACGGCGGTGATTTATCCGCTTTCTTTGCATATGCGCTGCATATACATTAAATGTTATAGTCAAGGCTGTCTCAATAATACGGACTCAGAAACCGTTTCCGATGCATTGTTTGTCGGGAATTGTGGTTTTTGTTTGCTGTTTTTTGGGACAGCGTTCTTTATTTTTGCAGAAAAGAATTAAGAAAGGAAGAAGAAGCTTGAACAAAGTATCTCCGAGAAGAAAGCTGTTTTTAAGAGCGCTTGCCGTTTTTTTGATTCTGACGGTTTGCGTTTTTGGTCTGACATCCGTCAACCTTGCAAGAATTCAGCTCATTGACAGCGAACAGTATAAAGAACAGGCGGAGAAAAATCAGCTTCACGATACGGAAATATCGGCAGCTCGAGGAATAATCTATGATGCAAACGGAACGGTGCTTGCAAAAAGTGCATCGGTCTGGAAAGTTTATATAAAGCCCAATGCAAAAACTCTTACTGAAAACGAAGAATTCAAAAACGACCTTTGCCGTAAACTCTCAGAAATAACGGGTGTTGAATTTGAAAGCATAAAAGATAAAGCGGATAAAAGCGGATATGCTTATCTTGTTGTTAAAAGACAGGTGGAGTTTGAAGAAAAAGAAAAAATTGCCGAGCTTATGAGCAAGGCTTACGAGTATGATGTTTTTGAAAAAAACGAAGACGGCGTTCTCGAAAAGGAAGAGAAAAAAATTTATTACAGTTCAGCAATAGGAATTGACCCCGATGTCAAAAGATACTATCCCTACGGCACGCTTGCATCAAACGTTATCGGTTTCACCGGTACGGATGATATCGGAAGGTCAGGTATTGAACTGAAATATGACAGCATACTTACGGGCACTCCCGGCAGAATCATAACTGCTCAAAACGGCAAAAGCGATGTTATGAAGCAGGAGTTTGAAACGTATTACGATGCTACTCAGGGTACTGGTCTTGTTCTCACGATTGATGAGGTTATCCAGAGATATCTTGAAGATTCTCTTGAGCAGGCGTATGTTGATTCAAGGGGTGCGGGTGCATACGGAATAGTTATGGATGTTAACACGGGTGCTATTCTTGCAATGGCATCAATGCCGAATTATGACCTTAATAATCCTCAGAGTCTGACCGAGTCTGAACAAAAAGCACTTGAGGATTATGAAGATGCTTCCGAAAAGAGCAAGACCCGCAACGGTCTGCTTTATTCAAAATGGAGAAATTTTATTGTCAGCGACAGTTATGAACCGGGTTCTGTTTTCAAAATCGTGACAGCGGCGGCTTGTCTTGAAGAAAATGTTGCAACGCTTGAAACAACATACAGCTGTTCCGGTAAAATTCAGGTTTCCGACTGGACAATCAAATGTCACAGAAGAACGGGACACGGAATGCAGGATTTTCAGCAGGGACTTATGAATTCCTGCAATCCCTTCTTTATCACCGTAGGACAGAAGCTCGGTGCGGAAAAGTTTTATGAATATTTTGAAGCGTTCGGATTTACCGAAAAAACGGGAATTGACCTTCCTGCGGAAAGCACTCCCGTTGCAGGTGTAACCTATCACGCTCTTGATGACATGGGAATTGTTGAACTTTCGAGTTCATCATTCGGTCAGTCTTTCCAGGTAACTCCCATACAGATGATTACCGCGATGAGTGCAATCGCAAACGGCGGAAAGCTCATGCAGCCGTATCTTATCGCAAAACAGCTTGACGAAAACGGAAATGTTATAAAAGAAACAAAACCCGTTGTTAAAAGACAGGTTGTTTCGGAAAAAACCGCGCAGACGGTTGCCGAAATGATGGAAGCGGTTGTTTCAAAGGGTACAGGTAAAAACGCTTATGTTTCGGGTTACAGAGTAGCGGGCAAAACCGGTACATCACAGAAGCTCGGTCACAAGGGTAAATATGTATCCTCATTCGGTTGTTTCGCCCCTGCAAACGATGCTGAAATTGCAATTCTTATTCTTGTTGACGAACCTGTCGGACAGATTAACGGCGGACAGATTTGCGCTCCCGTTGCCGCACAGGTTATTGAAAAAACACTTGAATATCTCAATGTTGAGAGACAGTATACTGAAAAAGAGCTTGCAATGCTCGATGTTACAGCACCGAATCTTATCGGCATGACGATAGGTGAGGCGAGGGCAACACTCAAGCAGGAGGGCTACGAAGTAAAAACCGTCGGAAACGGCGAAACCGTAACGGCACAGATGCCTGCGTATCAGCAGAGTATGCCTCAGAACGGTATAGTTGTGCTTTATACGGAAAATGATGCCGAAAGGCTCACCGCAACCGTTCCCGATTTAAGGCAGATGACGGTTTCACAGGCCAATAAATATGCCCTTGCGGCAGGTTTAAATATCAAGATTTCGGGCAATGCTTTGAATGCAGGCGAGCTTGTTTCCTATGACCAGAGTGAGGAGCCCGGCACGGAAGTTGAATACGGTAAAACAATTACCGTTTACTTTAAGTCCGATACGGACGTAAACGATTACGCAGGTTAACGATAATCTGTAACAAGGAGGACAGAAGATGAAGCTTAATCAGATAGCGGCGGAATTGGGGAAAAGCATAAGCTTCGGAGAGAGAGATGTAACATTTATCACCGATAATTCGGCAAAGGTAAGTGAAGGATGCATATTTATCTGCATTGAAGGCAAGCATTTTGACGGTCACACAAAGGCGGCGGAGGCGCTTGAAAAAGGTGCGGCGGCTGTTGTTGTGCAGAAGGATCTCGGTCTTGACAGACAGATTCTTGTTGAAAACACAAGAAGTGCCTATGCATATATCTGTGCGGCATTTTACGGTCATCCCGAGAAAAAGCTCAGGATAATCGGTGTTACCGGAACAAACGGCAAAACCACATCGTGCTTTATTCTTAAATCCGTTCTTGACGGAGTGGGACATAAAACGGGACTTATCGGCACGGTAAAAAATATTGTCGGCGATAAGGAATATCCTGCGGCACTTACCACTCCCGATTGCTATGAGCTTTTCGGACTTTATAACGAGATGGTTGAAGCAGGATGCGAATTCTGCGTTATGGAAGTTTCTTCTCAGGCGCTTGACCAACACAGAGTTGACGGCGTTCATTTTGAAGCGGCTATTTTCACAAATCTTACACAGGATCATCTTGATTATCACGGCACGCTTGAAAACTATAAATCCGCAAAGCGCAAGCTTTTTGAAAATTCATCTCTTGCAGTTATGAATATAGACGATGAAAGCGCGGCGTTCATGACTGAAGGTCTCGACTGCAGACAGGTTACCTTTTCCGTTAACAACGATAAGTGTGATTATTCCGCAAAGAATATCCGCATTGCTTCGTCAGGTGTAAAATACGAACTTGTGAGCAACGAAAATATAGGCAGAGTGAAGTTTGCCGTTCCCGGTAAGTTTTCGGTTTATAACTCAATGGGTGCGGCTGTATGCCTTATTGAAATGGGAATGGATTTCAAAGCTGTTCTTGATGCACTCATGCTTTGTAACGGTGTTCCGGGCAGAATGGAAGTTGTTCCTGCCGATGTGCCCTACACCATTCTTATTGACTTTGCACACACCCCCGACGGACTCGAGAATGTTCTCGGATGTGTCCGTGAAATAACCGACGGCAAGGTCATCTGTGTTTTCGGCTGCGGTGGTGACAGAGATAAAACAAAGCGCCCGATTATGGGCGAGATTGCCGTAAGACTTTCCGACGTTGCGGTTATAACCTCCGATAATCCGAGAAGCGAAGACCCCGAAACGATTATCGAAGACATAACGGCGGGAATCGGTAAGGGCGGTGCAAAAGTTATTGTTGACAGCGACAGAAAGAGTGCAATAAAGAAGGCACTTGATTCGGCGAATGCCGGAGATGTCGTTGTTCTTGCGGGCAAGGGTCAGGAAACATATCAGATTCTTGCAAGCGGTAAAATCCATTTTGATGAGCGCGAAGTTGTTGCTCAAATTCTTTCCGAAAAGGCGTGAGTAAATGTTAGCCCTGACTTTTAAAGAGGCTGCTGCGGCAGTCGGTTCTTCAACAACTCTTGAAGGAAAATTCGACTGCGTATGCACCGATACAAGAAAAACAGTTCCCGGCAGTCTTTTTATTGCAATTAAGGGAGAAAATTTTGACGGTCATGACTTTGCCGAAAAAGCGGTGGAAAACGGCGTGGCAGCAGTTCTTTGCGAAAAAGATTGCGGCCTCGGTGAAAAACAGATTGTGGTTGAAAGCACCCGTCAGGCACTTCTTGACCTTGCAGGGTACTACAGAAGTCTTTTCAATATCCCCGTTATCGGAATAACGGGCAGTGTAGGCAAAACAACAACAAAGGAAATGACCCATGCGGTTATGTCCTCAAAATATAATACTCTCAAAAATGAGGGTAATCTAAACAACGAAATCGGTGTTCCTCTCACACTTTTCAGGCTTGAAAAGACCCATGAGGCGGCGGTTATCGAAATGGGAATGAGCGGCTTTGAAGAAATTTCAAGAATGACAAAAGCCGTGAAGCCCGATGTAGCAATTATAAGTAATATCGGAGTTTCGCATATCGAAAAACTCGGTTCAAGAGAAGGAATTTTAAAGGCGAAGCTTGAAATTCTTAACGGAATGAAAGAAGATGCGCCTTTGATTCTCAATGCCGATGACGATATGCTTATCACCGTTTGTGCGGGAAGTCATCCCGTGACTTATTACGGTGTTGAAAACGAAAAATCAATGTTTAAGGCATTTGAAATAACCTCCAAAGAAGATGAGACCGAGCTGACTGTCGGTTTCAATGGCGGTTCGGGCAGGGTGAGCCTGCCTTTCCCGGGCCGCCACAATGTTTATAATGCGCTGGCTGCTGTTGCTGCAGGTTCTTTTTTCGGTGTTGAACCGCTTGACGGTTTTGAGGCACTGAAAAAATATGTTCCTGCAGGAATGCGCCAGAGAATCAATAAAAAATGTGGCATAACATTTATTGAGGATTGCTATAACGCAAGCCCCGATTCGCAGGCGGCGGCACTTGCCGTGCTCGGCGGCATGAACGCAAAAAGAAAAATCGCCGTAATCGGCGATATGCTTGAGCTTGGCGATGTGAGTGAAGCGGCGCACTACGGAGTCGGCGTTAAAGCTGCTGAAAACGGCATAGATGCCGTGTTTACTTATGGTCAGCGTTCGCTGCAGACTGCAAAGGGCGCATCCGACGGAAAAATATCATGTGTAAAAAGCTTTGACGACAAAGAAAAACTTGCAAATGAGCTTGTTTCGTATCTTGAAGAAGGCGATGCGGTTCTTTTCAAGGCAAGCAGAGGCATGAAACTCGAAGATGTTATTTTTGCTGTTTATGAGGCGCTTGAAAAATGAGCGTTTATGCAGTTATTGCCGTTGCAGGCATAGCAGGTATTGCCGTAACGGCTGTTTTGGGGTTCACCTTTATTCCGTTTTTGGGAAGGCTTGAATTCGGAAATACTTTCAAACCGTTTGAAAATCGGCATGCACCGTCAATGGGCGGTCTTATGCCTGCAATCGGAACGGTTGTTGCCGTTATTCTTGCGGTTGTAACGGATAAAATTTCCGGCGGAGATATTATCGCCTCGGGAAGTCTTGTTGCTCATGAAATGCAAACAAAGCTGTGGAACGGACTTCTTATGGCGGTGTCTTTTTCTCTTGTCGGAATGATTGATGATTATTATAAGCTTAAATCCCGTAACAATCTCGGCATTTCGGTGAAACAGAAAACGGTTATGCAGTTTTTTGTGAGTCTTGCATATCTTACGGGACTTTATATGGGCATGAACGGTATGCCTTATATGTTTGTTCCGTTTTTCGGAAACTTTGAACCCGGATTTTTTTACTGGCTTATAGGAATTTTTTTGATATATGCCGCAGTCAATGCCGTTGAATTAACGGATGGGATCGACGGATTGTGCGGCAGCGTGACCTTTACGGCGGCTGTTTCGCTCGGCGTTATTGCCGCCCTGAAAGGTCTTTTCGGATTTTCGGTGATGTCTGCAGCAGCAGCAGGCTCCTGCATCGGATTTCTTTTTTGGAACAGAAGCCCTGCAAAGATTCTGCCGGGTAAAACGGGAACGCTGTTTTTTGCGGGAATTCTTGTTGCTCTTTCATATGCAATCGGCTGTCCCTTTATACTGTTTTTATCGGGACTTTCTTATTATGTTATCGGTTCAACTGATATATTGCAGATTGTATATTATAAAAAAACAGGCGGAAAGCTTTTATTTAAAAGCGCACCCGTACAGTATCATCTGAAACTCAGCGCTTGGAGCGATAAAAAAATCACTCTGACTTTTACTCTTATCAATGCACTCGGAGGAGCAGCGGCTGTTGCCGTTATGTATTTCGGAGGGTATATACTTCATTAGAAAGGAGAGGGAAATTTGGATAAAGCCAAAATTAAAAGCGAAATTCTGGCACATTTCGGTATATTTTATCTTATAAAAGACATTTTTTCGGGCAAGAAAAAAGTCAGGGATTTATTCTCAAGAGGTCCGATGGATATAACTTTTCTTGCTCTTGTTATAGCACTTCTCACAATAGGAATCATTATGATGTTTTCGGCAAGCTATGTTAATGCATGGTACGATAAGGATGCCGAATTTGACCCTTATTTTTATGTTAAGAAGCAGGTTTTGTATGCAATTTTCGGCCTTGCGCTGATGATTGCTGTTTCACATATAAAAACAGATGTTTTCAGAGATTCATCAACCTTTATAATGATTGTTGCTCTGATTCTCCTGATATATGTTTTGATAAATCCCGCACATATTCCCGGCAAGGAACAGTTCAAACGCTGGATTTCCATACCATTGTTCGGAACGTTCCAACCGTCGGAAATCGCGAAACTTGCAATAATCATGTTTCTTGCGTTCAGTTTGGAACGCTATCATAAAATAGCGGAAAAAACCGCTTGGTCAATGGTTCCTTATATGGGTTTCATAATTGTTGTCTGTTTTCTTGTTTATAAAGAAAACCATGTTTCGGGAACACTCCTTATGCTCGGAATAGGTGTTGCAACAATGTATTTCGGCGGTGTTCGGATACCATGGTATTTCTATGCGGGAATAATTGCTCTTGTTTTGGTATTGGGAATATGGTTTGTTCTGAATGCGGATAAATTTCTTGAAGGTTATGCGAGCGAAAGAATCCGTATCTGGCTCAAGCTTCTCACCGGCGAAGAACTCACAAGCGAAGAGGCAACGGGTTCGGGATGGCAAAGCCTGCAGTCACTTTACGCCATAGGTTCGGGCGGACTTTTCGGACTTGGCTTCGGAAATTCAAAGCAGAAGCATATGTATATTCCTGAACCGCAGAATGACTTTGTTTTTGCGGTTGTATGCGAAGAACTCGGCTTTGCAAGAGCCATTCTCATAATCCTGCTCTTTATTCTTCTTGTCGGAAGAGGATTTATCATAGGTCTTCGTGCAAGAAGCAGATTTGAAGCGATGCTTGCAATGGGTATCAGCTTCCAGGTGGGACTTCAGGCGGCACTCAACATTGCGGTTGTAACCTCAACCGTTCCCAATACGGGCATCAGTCTCCCGTTTTTCAGCTACGGCGGCACATCGCTTGTTATGCTTCTGATAGAAATGGGAATGGTGCTTGCAGTTTCAAGAAACAGCGAAAGGAAGACGAAATGATGTTTGACAACAAAAAAATTCTTATCGCAACGGGCGGTACGGGCGGTCATATCAATCCCGCACTCGGCACTGCCGGCTACATAAAAGAAAAGCATCCTTCTGCTGAAATTGTTTTTGTGGGAACTGCGGATAAAATGGAAGCAAGACTTGTTCCCGAAGCGGGATATGAGCTTCGTACAATCGAAATCAGCGGATTTTGGAGAAGCTTCTCTCCCGAAGCGATAAAACATAATCTTGGCACTCTTTCAAAGCTTCTCAAATCTTCGTCACAGGCAAAGAAAATCATAAAAGACTTCAAGCCTGACCTTGTAATCGGTTTCGGAGGCTATGTAAGCGGACCTGTTCTGCGTATGGCGGCAAAAATGGGCATTCCTACTGCCATCCATGAACAGAATGCTTTTCCGGGTGTTACCAACAAAGCTCTTGCAGGCAAGGTCGACAGGGTTATGCTCACAGCGATTCAGGCGGAAAAGTATATTAAATCAAAAAATCCCTGTGTGCTTACGGGTCTTCCGATAAGAGGTGATATTCTTAAGGGCGACAGAGATTTTGCACGTGCAGAACTCGGTATTTCGGATAACAAACCTCTCATTCTTTCAATGGGAGGCAGTCTCGGCGCAAAACCCGTCAATGATGCGGTTATGAATCTTATTCTTAATAAATATAAGGATAATGACTGTGTATTTCTTCATGCAACGGGCAAAAACAGCGAGGCATTCAAAAAAGAACTTGTGGAAAAAGGTGTTGACCTTGCAAAAAATCCTCATGTAAAGATTGTGGAATATATTGATATTCCGAAATGCCTTCCTGCGGCAGACCTTGTTATAGGCCGTTCAGGCGCAAGTACACTCAGTGAGCTTCAGGCACTTGGTAAGCCCTCGATTCTTATTCCTTCGCCTTATGTAACCGAAAATCATCAGTTCCACAATGCAATGGCACTTGTTGATAACGGGGCGGCGGTTATTCTTGAAGAAAAAGACCTTAATGCGGATTCGATTACCGAAAAAGTCAATGAGCTTATTCACAACAGAGAGAAGCTTAAAAATATCGGTAAATGTGCAAGAGATATGGCGGTTGTTGATGCAACTTCAAGAATTTATGACACCCTTTGTGAAATTGTAAAATAATCACATTGCACACACTTCCTGAATATTATGGAAACATACAAAGGGAGTGTGGGTAATGGAAAAATTAGTTATAAACGGCGGGAAAAAGCTTGACGGAAAGATTAAGCTGCAGGGTTCAAAAAACAGCGCACTGCCGATTCTTTCCGCTTGTGCGGTTGTTGACGGAGTAAGCGTTATACATAACTGTCCGGATTTGACGGATATTACGGCGGCAATCGGAATACTTGAGCATATCGGATGCAAAGTCAGCCGCGAAGGTCACACCGTTATTGTTGATGCTTCGGGTGCAAACAGATTTGATATCCCCGAAAAATTGATGCGTGAAATGCGTTCGTCAATTGTTTTTCTCGGTGCATTGCTTGCAAGATTCGGTGCAGCGTGTGTATCTTCTCCGGGAGGCTGTGAGATAGGTCTGAGACCCATAGACCTCCATTTGTCGGCACTCAGGAAAATGAATGTTTTTATAAACGAAACAGGCGGTGTGCTTGAATGCGCAACGGATAATCTCTGCGGCGCAAATATCACCCTTGCCTTTCCGAGTGTGGGTGCAACTGAAAATATAATGCTTGCTTCGATGAGTGCAAAAGGTGAAACGGTTATAAGGAATGCCGCGCGTGAACCTGAAATCATCGACCTTGCGGATTTCCTTAATTTGTGCGGTGCAAAGATTTACGGTGCGGGTCAAAGCGTCATCAGAATAAAACCGACAAAAAAACTTTGTTCCGCAGAACACAGAATAATTCCCGACAGAATAGTTGCCTCAACATTTATGGCTTGTGCGGCTTCGGCAGGCGGTAAAATTTCGATAGACGGAGTAAATGCGGAGCATCTTTCACCCGTAATTCCCGTTTTTGAAACGGCAGGGTGCATGGTTGAAACCAAAAATAATGAGCTTATCATTAAATCTCCCGAACGTCTTTCAAGAGTGAAATCGGTAGGCACGATGCCTTATCCCGGTTTTCCGACGGATTCCCAGGCAATAATAACAGCAATGCTTGCGACTGCAAAAGGCACGAGCATTGTCAGCGAAAAAATATTTGAAAACAGATTCAGACATGTGCCTGAGCTAATAAAAATGGGCGCAGATATAAGAGTTGAAGACGGCAGGGTAGCCGTTATTGAAGGAGTAAAAAAGCTGTATGCGGCAAATGTATCCTCAAGCGATTTGCGAGGCGGATGTGCATTGGCTGTAGCCGCACTCGGTGCGGAAGGTATAACGGTTGTGGATGAAATCCATCATATAGACAGAGGGTGCGAGGCTCTTGAAAAAAGCCTTTCGGCTCTCGGTGCGGATATAAAAAGAGAATGAAAACGGCGGTATGGCGATGAATATGGAAAATAATCAGCAGGGAAACACACGCAGACTGACTCCCGAAGAAAGAGAAATAAGAATAAAACAGCTCAAAAGAAAACGAAACATCCGAAAAGCAATAGTTGTTATCGGATTTTTGCTCATTTTGAGTTTGATTGCAAGTCCGATATTGATTTTAACGCTTTTCAGGGTTAAGTCATTTACCGTGGAAGGTGCAAGTGCTTACACCAATGAAGAGATAATTTCTGCAAGCGGAATTGTTACGGGCAAAAATCTGCTTTTTGCAAACCTTGACGAGGCAGCTGATAATATTGAAAAACTGCTGCCCTATACAGACGAAGTCAAACTCACAAAAAAGCTTCCCGATGAAATCATAATCAGATATGAAACAACCGAAAAAGCATTTGCCATCGGTATGTCAAACGGTCTTTACGCTCTGACAGACAGCAACCTCAAGGTGCTTGAAATCACGGGTCAGAGACCGTCAGGAGTTGCACTCATAGTCGGTGCAGTTCCTTGCAAAGCGGAGGCGGGCGAAATTGCGGCGTTTGAAACAGTCGAAGACGGTGAAAAAGAAGGAGAATTTGTCGATGAAACCCTTTCGCTTCTTCTTGAAATTACGGGTGCAATTGCCGAAAACGGAACAAAAGACATCAATCTCATAAATGTTTCGGAAAGAAACGATATCTATCTGATTTATCAGGGAAGAATCGTTCTTAATCTCGGCAACAGTTCAGATTTATCATCAAAGCTTTCACTCGGAACAAAGGTTATCAACAGCGAAAATACCATTGACCCGTTCCAATTCGGCGCAATAAATCTTACCGTTGTCACTGAAGCGGTCTTCAATCCTTCCGATATGAAGGATGTTCCCGAAGTTATGTATTATCTCGAAAATTATGCACCCGATGAAACCGAAGAAGAAAATGCCGGAGAGTCTGAAAACGAAGACGAATCCGATGAAAATGAGGAATAAAAAGCAATTAAAACGGAAATATAATGAAAAATATATATAAATTGTAAAAAAAACATTAAAATAGAAAGATTTTTTCAATTTGTTCTTGTTTTTTTTACAAATACATGGTAATATAATTCAGTATTATAAGGAAAAATAAAACCACAGGGGGTCATACCAATGGCATTTGAAATTGATAATGATTTTGAGAGTGCGGTTCAGATAAAGGTAATCGGTGTCGGCGGTGGCGGCGGAAACGCAGTTAACAGAATGATAACTTCAGGCGTTCTCGGTGCAGAATTCATCGCTGTAAACACAGATAAGCAGGTTCTTGTTCACTCAAAGGCTACACACAAAATCCAGATCGGTGAAAAGTCAACTCACGGTCAGGGCGCAGGCGGTAAGCCTGAAATCGGCGCAAAAGCCGCAGAAGAAAGCAGAGATTCCATCGCTGATGCTCTCAAGGGCACAGATATGGTGTTTATCACAACCGGCATGGGCGGCGGCACAGGTACAGGCGCAGCTCCCGTTATCGCTCAGGTTGCAAAGGATATGGGCTGCCTCACAATCGGCGTTGTAACAAAGCCCTTCAAGTTTGAAGGTCGCAGAAGAATGCTCCTCGCTCAGGACGGTATCGCAAAGCTTGCAGAGCATGTAGACAGCCTTATCGTTATTCCCAACGACAGACTTCGTGCTATTGACGACAGAAAGAAGACAATAGCTGAAGCATTCGCAGAGGCAGACGAAGTTCTCCTTCAGGGCGTTAAGAGCATTTCAGAACTTATCAAAGTTCCCGGCTTCATCAACCTCGACTTTGCTGACGTAACAAGCGTTATGAAGGATGCAGGCTATGCTCACATGGGCGTAGGCAGAGCAAAGGGCAAGGACAAGGCAGAAACCGCAGCAAACGCAGCAGTTTCCAGTCCTCTTCTTGAAACATCAATCGCAGGTGCAAAGGGCGTTATCATCAGCATCACCGCTTCCGATGACGTTGACCTCGAAGATGTTGAAAATGCAGCAGAAATTATCACCGCCAAGGCTCATGAGGATGCAAACATCACATGGGGTATCGCATTCGATCCCGACCTTGACGATGAAATGGTTATCACGGTTATCGCAACAGGTTTTGATTCAAAGCCTCAGGTTGAAGCTCCCAAGGCAGCAGCACCTGCAGCAGCTCCCTCAAATCCTTTCTACACAGCAGTTAAGGCAGCTCCCGCAGTAGCACCCGTTGCTCAGGCAGCACCCGTTGCAGCACCTGCAGCTCCCAAAGCAGCACCTGCAGCAGCTCCCGCTGCTCCTTCTGCACCCACAGGCGCACCCAGCATTCCCCACTTCGGTTCATCCGTAAACGAAGTTAAGGAAGCTCCTGCAGCAGAAGCTCCCAAGGCTAATGACAACGGTTTTGAGGATGATCAGTTCTATATCATGATTAATGACATAATCAAGGGTAAGGACAACCAGTAATTGCAAAACAATTATCCCGCATCTAAGGATGCGGGATTTTTTTATATATTTGCATTCATAAGTTTTTCAGCGGCAAAAATAATTTCTTTCTCAGAAAGCTCAAAGCCGAAATGGACTTCAATTATTCTGTTGTTGTCGCAGAAAACAAATCTGTTCCCTTTTTCGCCGTTTTCATCATGCTGTCTGTATATTTCATATTCTGAAGAACAGTCAATCTTTTTATAATCGAAAATATAATGATTATAAATCAACTCATTTTTGCATCTTTCAATAATAGGAGAGAAACGTACATCTGTTATTTCATATTTTAAATATAAGTCATCATCTTCTTCAATTGAATAAATTGTCCATGATGATTGTTTTATCAAAACAGATTCATCAACAAACTTTTCACGGGATATTGTTTTTTTGCTGATATCAGCAAACGCCGAAATATCGAGCGGTGCATCATCGTCGTGATAAATATTATATGTTTTCAAAAATATTCCGTCAGTATGTTCTCTGACATGAGTGTAAGGTTTCGGAATAATAATATAAGCAAATATTCCTGCAGTAACATAAA
>JAZSNQ010000153.1:0-7685 GCA_045536515.1 Acutalibacteraceae bacterium
GTATTATAAACAGTAACAGTCTGAAGCTGATAAACAGGACATTCTATCGCCTGCTCCATGACATATTTCATAAGCGTTTCTGTCATTTGCTTTTTATCGGAAAAACCGATTGATGAACGAATTGAAGACGTCATACTGTCAATATTCTCGGAATTTACCGCCGTATAATTCATTTTGCCAAGACTGTTATAATATTCATATTTATCACAGGTTGAACCGTCATAAACCGTTTCGAGCCACATATCCGCTTTACCCGAAACAATTGCATTTCGCAATTCCGCTTCATCGGAAACAACTATCTTAAGAGTTATTTCGTTTTTGGCAAGTATGTCTTTATACGCTTCAAGAACTTTGTATTCAAGGCTGTTTTCGCCGTTACAGCAATATGCTGTTATTTCTTTTACAAAATTATCTGTAAATGATTTGTATGCCGAGAAAGCTGTTTCGCTGTAATAAGGAGTTGTGATTTTAGAGGGATACTCCGAAAAACGAATGCTGATAGGGCTGATAAGATTTGTATAATATGATCCGATTTCTTTTTCAAGAACACTGTTAACGGAAAATAAACCTATGAGACCCATTCTGACAGATGTTTCAAGTGTCCTCGAATTAAAAAATGCTGTTGTATATCGGTTTTGATTTGTTATAAAATAAGTGACCGGCTTATCGGAAAGCGAGTTAATAACAGAAGAACTTGCCTGAACCGAAACAACATCTATTTTTCCCGAAGCAACATCTTTGGCTGCATTCTCCGATGAAGTTTCAATAAATTCAAGTTTATTAAATGAACACTTTGCATCGGTATAATATTCATTGGAAATCGCAACAGTCTTTCCTTTATCATGTTCCGTAATAATATACGGACCGGAAGAAACAGCTGATATTCCGCTTATTCCCTTAACTTTTTCAGCATCACCTTTCACATATTCAGCTGAATAATGATTTTTTGACACAAGCAATGCATTAAGCTGAGAAACAGCATTTATATTTTTCGAATTAAAAATAACGGTACAGGTATAATCATTGATTTTTTTTATGCCGGAAATCTCGGTAACATCAATTCCGTCGGAATAATTCTTTTCAATATAGCTTTTATAAAGTTTTTCTCTGTACCATGATTCAGGATTATATGAATGCGGATTGTTTTCGGCTTCAACTCCGGCAATAAGATTCAACAGTTTTTCTTTCGTTGGTTTTTTACCCAAATCATTAAGTGCCTCAGTATAACCCAATTTTTCAATATATTCCTTCCATGTCGCGCCCGTATGACAAACCGAATTAATGTTTCCGTCAAATCTTCCTTCAATTTCGGTTTCTGTAAGATATTTTATAAAATCCTCCGATGATATTGCAGACAAAGTATATTTTTCATTGACGGTATTTTCAATATTTGTGATTGAAGTTTTATAATTTTTATCGTCAAAATAATATTCTTTAAGTCCTTCAATGTCATTAAGATACCAGTCTTTGTATGTACCGTTATAACTTGCATCCGAAATAAAATGATAAAAGAATATTACATCATCAATAGTTATATTTGTTCCGTCTGAAAACTTCATATCATTTTTTATTGATACAGTGTATTTGATACTGTCTTCACCTGAAAATTCATATGTAATTCCGCCGCTGTGATTAACAAGTGTATTATCCGATGCAACACGCTGAATGGGTCTTGCAGTCTGGGCAACGATTGTTTTATCTGCATCAGATTCAGCATAAAAAGGATTGAACACCCCGGATATACCTTCAACTCCGATTTTCAGTTCGGTATTATTTACGGTAAGTCCTTTGAAACCGCTGCACGACGACAGAAAAACCATCAAAAAACAAACGACCAATATAAAAAACACTTTGAGTAATCTCATAGCGAAAAGGCTCCTTGTAATTATATATAGTATATTTTATCATAGTTTACTCAAAGATACAATACAAAACACGCAAAAAAACGGTGTCTTTCAAAAAGAAAGACACCGTAAAATAATTTATTAGTTCTTGTATTCCTTGAAATCCTTATAGATCGCTTCGGTATATACGTTGTTTTCGTTCTTGTCGTGAAGAGGATACCAAACCTGTGCGAAGAAGGGGTTAACCTTTGCTTCATCATCATATGCCCAGCGGAACTTCTTCTGTTCAGCCTTTTCAAGTGTTGAGGGAAGTTCCTCATTGCACCAGTGACCGCCTCTGAGAACAAGGTTTGGTGACATCATGAATTCATGACCGTGTGCACATTTCCAGAGAACGGGAGTATACATGTCAACGATTTCAGTTGCAAGACATTCACCGCCTCTGAATGCAGCTGCCTTCTTGAGGTCTTCGAGTGTAAGAGAATCAAAGTCTTTGGTTTCATCATAACCGTGATCAAGAACAAGAGCCTTCTTGGGATCATCGTTGGGACGGTAAACCTTAACCTTACTCCAATCGCTGCCGATTGCATCCCACTTTTCCTTTGAACCTACATAAGCGTTGATTCTTTCGGTAACGTTGTTTTCTCTCCACCAGAGAGTACCGTAAACAGGAGTCTTTGCAATCTTCTTCATGAAAGGCTTGACAGCAAATGCGAAGGGCTTTGCAAGCTTTGCAAGCTTGTAGAACCATTCAACTCTGTTCATAACACTCTTGAAGTAATCTTCGATAGGCATATAAGCACGGAAATGGCAGTAGCTTTCAAGTACATCTGAGTCAAGATACCACTGACCGTGGAAATTTCTTGTGATAAACCAATCGGGATCGAAAAGCTTTCTGGGATCACCGAGACCGAGACCGTATTTACCGAGAAGAAGCTTTTCAAATTCAAAGTTTGTAATTCTGTACTGAGCACCTGAACCGATATTATAGAATCTTCTCCAGAATTCTTCGGGAATATCATCGCCGCAGACATTTACCATAAGACGGCCTGAGTCTTCAACTGTTGCCCATTCAAGAACACCGTTGATAACAACATGGTACATAATGGGTTCCATATTCTTAACGATTTCGGGATAAAGAATACCTGACTGACGGAGTGATACCCAATGCTTAAGACCTGATTCGGCAAAAACCTGTTCAGCAAGAACCTTTGAAGTTGCATAATGGTCATAGACGCTGATTTTGATGGGGTCGCCTGTACGTGCCCAGTGGATGGGGTCATCTCTTTCGCCCGTTTCGGCAACAGTACCGATATAAACAACCTTAACAGCATCGGGATCAGGCTGTGCCTTAACAGCCTTAACAATATTCTTAGCAGCACCAACGTTTGTTTTGATAGTGTTAATAGGATAGTAGTCAGCCGAAGGTGAAACCATGCCGCCGACATGAAGAACATAGTCTGAACCTGTTACGCATTCAAGAACACTTTCATACTTCTTGAGGTCACCCCATACGATTCTAACGCAAGGATCATTCATGTAGGGAGCAAACTGCTTTCTGTTCTTTTCACTGTCACGAAGGAGAACAACGATGTTGAACTGGTTCTTCTTTGCATAGAACTGCTTGAAGCTTTCCCAACCCATTGTGCCCGAAGCACCGGTAAGGAATACGGTTTTTTTCTGAGCCATTTTCCATTCCTCCAAGAATAAAAATTTTTACAAAAATCATACATAGATATATTAACATAATAAAAGACATAAATCAACATCATTTTTAATGATTTATGTTCAAGTTTTGTTAAATTCCGAAAGTTTCTTTGAATATTTTTTCAACTGTATACATCTGAGCAATCTCTTTTTTGTTTGCATCGGTAAAAAGGGAGGCATCTTTTACTCTGCAATTGTAACCGATATCAACACCGCAAAGGCCCAAATGATATTTTGCATTGACAGGATACATCTGGCATTCGGCAAGAGAAGCAAAAGCAATGAATGCCTGAACCTGCTCAGCTTTTTCAGGTTCGGTCTTATAATTCTTACACAGCCATGAATAAAGTTCTGGATGGAAATTACCCATTACGCCGGAGAAACCGGCACAACCCGCACGGAGAGATTCAAGAAGAGTTGCGGAATTTGCATTATAAATTTTAAGTCCGAGACCATCAACGGCTTTGAGTTTCTCTTCGATCATGCCGATATTGCAGCAAGTGTCCTTGAGGAACTTAAGTTTGCCGTCAAGAGCACACTGTCTTAAAGTTTCAGGCATCATAAGTCTTTTATAAGGATACGGACACTCATAAATTCCGAGAGCAATTTCAGGAATTGATGAAACCATCTTTTCATAGTTCTTAAGAAAAACAGAATCATCCTCATCCTGCTTTGCAAAGCGGTTGGCAATAAAAACATATGCATCGATGCCTTCATTTATAAAGGCATTCGCTTCGTAAATCTGAGTATCAAGGTCATCTGCAGTATGTCCCGATGCAACAACATTCATGTCTGCCGGCTTATTTTTCATAATAAAGCGTAAAAGCTCCAGTCTTTCCTCAAAAGAAAGGAAAAAGATTTCACTTGACTGGCAGATGGCAAAAATACCGTCAACACCGTTTTTTGAATAAAAATCAAGAATACCAAGAACACCGTTATAATCAATCTTATTGTCAGATGTAAACGGAGTTACCATTGTAGGATATACACCATCAGGAATTGTTTTAATCATAATCCATACCCCTTTATTAAAATAAGCGGCAATAAACTGCCGCTTTTAGTTTAATATTCTATTAAATGTTTGTCAATCCTATTGCAATAATTTTTTTCTTAAATTTTCAAGAATTATTTTTTCTCTTCGAGAAACCTGAACCTGTGTCATTCCGAGAATACAAGCAGTTTTCTGTTGTGTTAATCCTCTTTTATATCTTAATTCAATAATGTTTTTATCCCTTTCTTCAAGAGAGTCAACAGTCTGACGCAAGGCTAGAAAATCGGAAATTTCTTTTTCAGGCGAGTCAACAGGGATATCAAACTGAGAATCGCCTTCTTCACCGGAAGTTAATGAAACAGCGGGTAACGATGCATTTAGAAGCATAGCCGTTTCCGTCACTTCAAATCCGAGAATTCCCGAAAGTTCACTTATGCTCGGTTCTTTTCCGGTCAAAGAAATGATTTCTTCTTTTTTCTTAACAACAATCCGCGACTTTTCTTTAATTGTTCTTCCGATTTTAACACTTCCGCCGTCACGGAATATTCTTTTGATTTCTCCGAGAATAACCGGTACGGCATAGGTAGAAAATGAGAATCCTCTTGATTTATCAAAATTATCGGCAGCTTTGATCAATCCGACACATCCTGCCTGAAACAAGTCATCGTAATCCACTCCCCTGCCAACAAATCTTTTGGCACATGCATGAACAAGTCCGAGATTATTCTCTACCGTTTTGTTGCGCATTTCAATTTCAGCCATCTGAATTATTACGACCTTTCAGGTTTTTTTCAAGAGTGACCGTTGTTCCTTTACCGGGCTTTGACGAAACCCTGATTTTATCGCAAAAACTTTCCATAACCGCAAAACCCAAGCCGGCTCTTTCTCCGCCGAGAGTTGTAAAAAGAGGCTCCATTGCCTGTTTTATATTTTCAATTCCGCATCCTTTATCTTTGATACTCACTTTGAATAATCTGTTTTCATATATCTTTGCATATATGTATATCTTTCCGACGTTTTTTGAATAACCGTGAACAATGCAGTTTGTAACCGCTTCACTTACGGCTGTTTTTATGTCGGAAATTTCCTCAACAGTCGGATCAAGCTGTGATGCGAAAGCAGCAACCGCAGCCCTCGCAAAGCTTTCATTAACAGAACGGCTCTCAATTTGTAATTTCATTTCGTTCAATACTTTCATTTTCTTATCCTTTCGTTTTCAATTTCATAAGTTTTTCAAGACCTGCAAGCTTCATCATCATATACAGTCTTTGAGATAAATTTGTCACCTCAACACTCCCGCCGTAAATCTCGGCAGTTTTATATCTTCCGAGAACAAAACCTATTCCCGAGCTGTCCATAAATGTCACTTCACCGAAATCAAGACATACAACCGGTGCAGAAGTAATTTGTATTGCTTCATCCGCTTCAAGACGTAAAACCGCCGCATTATGATGGTCTATTTCTCCGCTTAAAAAAACTGTCAATTTCAACGGCTCCGATATTATTTTTATTGCCATTTTTACACTCCTTTGCAAATAAAAAATCCCTTATCCCAAAGGATAAAGGATTTAATATAAAAATTTTGTTGAATTGTTGAAGCTGTTAAAAATTAAGAAGATTATCCCTTATGTCTCCTGCAAGATAAAACGAACCGCATACAATAAGAACATCATCATCCTGCATAATGTTTCGTGCTGCAACAATTGCTTTAGACGGATTGGGCACATCATGGCAGTTTTTACAAAAAGCGGATGCACTAATCATAAGTTCACCGCTTGGCAAAGCACGGAGCATATCAACTCTTGTTGCGATAAAAACATCCGACAGAGGCGCAACAATTGAAAGATAGGACATATAATCTTTATCCGACATCATTGATGAAACCATAATAATTCTTCTGCCTTCAAGATGTTTTTTGATAAAATCGGAAAGCACTTTTGCACAGCCTTCATTATGTCCTCCGTCAAGGATAATAACGGGATGTTTTTTTATTAGTTCCATTCTTGCAGGCATGACAGACATTGCAATTCCTTCCGAGATTGCTTTGTCGGATATAATAATTCCAAGTCTTGAAAGCGAGCGTACAGCTTCAATTGCCGTGCAGGCATTATAAATCATATGCTCACCTGCAAGAGGAAGCAAAAATTCAATGCCGTCATAATTCGCAACAGTGCCCTCAAGTTTTTCATCAATGATTCTAAGCTTGTTTATATCTGGAATTCTTAAATCATTGCACTTATCTTTGCAGTTTTTTTCAACAATAGCGTAAACCTTTTCGTCCTGAAACGGATAAAGGACTGTTTCTGCACCGAATTTGATTATTCCGCATTTCTCATGAGCAATTTCTTCTATTGTATCACCGAGAATTGCCGTATGGTCAAGAGAAATGCTTGTTATGACGGTTGCATAAGGTGCTTCGATAACATTTGTTGAATCAAGTCTTCCGCCGAGACCGACTTCAAGCACAACAAAATCGCATTTTTTCATTTCATAATAAACAAATGCCGCTGCAGTCAGAGCCTCAAATTCCGTCGGCTGAATACCTGTTTCGTTGAGAACATCAACAGCAGTCTTGACTTTTTCAACACATTCAGCGAGATCATATTTATCGATCATATTGCCGTTATACTGAATTCGCTCTCTGAAATCGGTTACATAAGGAGAAATAAAAAGCCCTGTATTATATCCGCTTTTACGCAGAACATTTGAAATCATTGTTGAGGTTGAACCTTTACCGTTTGTGCCGGCAACATGAATAACCTTTAGTTTCTTCTGCGGATTTCCGAGAAGATTGCAGAGCGCACGGATTCTCTCAAGTCCGGGATTTATACCGAATTTTTCAAGAGAATGGATATATTCGATTGCCTCGTTACAATTCATACTATCACCTGAATCAAAACCCCGAAGAAAAAAACTTCGGGGTCAAATAAATATTAACCTAACTTTGCAATACTTTCTTTAAGCATTGCAATTTTTTCTGCATATTTTGCAGCTTGTTCACGCTGTGCGGCAACAACATTTGCAGGTGCTTTGGCAACAAAGTTTTCGTTTGAAAGCTTGTTGTTAACAAAATCAAGGTGCTTTTGAACTGCTGCAAGCTCTTTGTTAAGCCTTGCCTTTTCAGCCTCAAAATCTACAAGTTC
>JAZSNQ010000023.1:0-2798 GCA_045536515.1 Acutalibacteraceae bacterium
CCGATTATAAAATCGTCGAGTGATTCTTCCGAAACACTGTAGTCCACAATTTCGGCACCGAGATATTCAATATTCACGGTATCCATTAAAACATAGCTTTCAACAGCTATATAAGCACCGAACAGGTTTTTGCCTTCTTCAAGATAAACAATGTAATAATCCACTTCTCCGCTGCAACAGATGTTTTCGGCACTTCCGCTTGCGGTTTCACCGTCATAGGTATCTGCAAACATATATACCGAACCGTATTCCGAAGACACCATATAATATCCGCTTTCTTCAGCTTCAAATTCATAACAGATACAAGCCAGTCCGCGAACATCATCCTCGGTTACTTGGTCCGATGCATCAGGTGTTTCGAGAAAAGGGTCATAATAACTGATAAGAGTTTCGCCCTCTTCAAGAACAATATTTCCGTAATAAAACTCGTAATCATCGCCCATCCAATCGTTCCACTTTATTTTCCTGAGACCGTCCGTTGCGGCAAAGGCATTCATTCCTGCGCACAGCATAATAACCCCAGCAAGAATCACAGCTGTAAAACTTCTGATAACCTTTTTCATGATTGTTCCTCCTTGGTTTGCACCATAAAGTGCACTTTTTTCCATTATATCACATTCGTATAATATTACAATACAAATTTATACAACAGAATGATTATTACATAATTGTAACCTAAATTACAACATTGTAAATTGACGAAACAATTATTCCGATGTAGAATTTAATTGTAAGGAGGAATGTTTATGAAAATAAAGTCAGTTTCAATAATTTTGCTCTCAATTTGCACTGCTGTTTTGCTTATTTTTGTTTCGTGCAGCGATTCACAAACATATAATTCTTCTGTTGAAACACCGCAAACCTCAGAATCAACTTCACCCGCGCCTGCACTAAGCGGTAAATTTCAGAACTCGGTCAACTGGAGATACAACCCCGAAATCTCAACTTTTTATTTCTGCGGTACCGGCAAAATAGAATCGCAAAATCCTGTCAGCAGCGATAACCCTGCCAGAAAACTGCTCAGCCAGGCAGAGCATATATGTTTTGAAGAAGGCATAACCGACGCCACTCAATATTTGTTCTATTCGTATTATGAAATGAAAACATTAACTTTGCCCTCAAGCTACATCGGCGAACTCCCAAACACATATAACATTGAAAAATTTATCGTTACAGACGGCAACCCAAAATACCGTACAGATGAATACGGAGTTATATTCAACACAGAAAAATCAGAAATAGTGCGTTTCCCGTGCGCAAGTTCTCATGAAACATATGATATTCCCGACGGAACAAAAGATATTGCCGACGGTGCATTTGACAAAGCTAAAAACCTTTGTTTTGTCACCGTTCCCCAAAGTATGGAAAGCATTTCGTACTCCGATTTCAAAAAAAGCGGTGTATATGTTAATCCGCGCAATTGGGAAGACGGCATTTTATATATTGATGACCGACTTGTTGAGGTTGACAACGATACGGTTGCCGAACACATCGAAGTCAGAGAAGGTACACGTGTTATCAACGGACATGCCTTTGTAAAATGTGAAAACATTAAATCAATAACCATTCCCGACAGTGTAGAAATTATCGGAGATCAGGCTTTTGACAGCTGTACTTCGCTTAAAAAAATCTATATCGGAAGCGGTGTTAAAGAAATCGGCATTGCACCTTTTGTTTTTGAAATAGAAGGCGGCCCGTGCGAAAAACTCGAAGAAATAGAAGTCAGCAAAGATAACAAACACTTTGTAAGCGTTGACGGAGTGCTTTATAACAAGGATATGACCACACTGATTCAGTATCCTTTAGGCAAAATTCAGGACGAGTTTGTGATACCCGACAGCGTTACGGAAATAGGCAACGGTGCCTTTGTGTACGCGAAAAATCTGAAAAAACTTATTTTCGGAAAAGGCATATCCGTAATAGACGATGTTCTTATTTTTAAATGCGACAACCTTGAAACCGTTATTCTTCCGGATACGGTAACTAAAATTGACGGCGGTGCATTCAAATTTTCGGGAATAAAATATATTGATATTCCCGACAGCGTGACCTATCTCGGATGTGAAGCCATGACCTCTTGTCACCGTCTTGAAACAATAAATATCGGCAAAGGCGTTTCTGAAATACATGAATGGGCGATAAACGGTTCTTCTTTGAAAGAAATAAACGTTGACCCTGAAAATGAATATTTCACCGGCAAAGACGGTGTGCTTTACAGCAAAGATTTAACAGAGCTTTATCTTTATCCCGACAGCAAAAAAGGCAATGAATTTCACATTCCCGAAACAGTTGTAACCATAAAAGACGGTGCTTTCGGCAATGCGAAAAATCTGAAAAGACTCCACATCGGAAAGAATATCAAAAAAATAGAAATCAACAATTTTTATGGTTCCATTTATAAAGACGATATATTCATTGAAAATATAACTCCATATGAGATATACTTTTACGGAACTGAAGAAACATGGAAATCCTTGTTTACGAAAAAAAGTTATCTGAACAACATAGACAAATCAAAAGTTCATTTTGTATAACAACAAAAAAACGAACCTTTTACCGTTTTGGCAAAAGGTTCATTACTTTTATTTCTGATAAATTTTTACATAATCGACAATGAACTCGGTTTTGTATGTTTCTTTATCAAGACCCTCAAGCTTGTTTTCGTCGGGAATTTCAAGAGAAACTATAACATCCTCAAAAACATCGGAAACTCCGTTGCCGAATGATGAACGGCGCGTTTCAACACCGTTGATATAGAAGATATATTCTTCATCGTTCCATTCAAGACCGTAGGTGTT
>JAZSNQ010000168.1:0-10142 GCA_045536515.1 Acutalibacteraceae bacterium
GAGGCAATAGAAATCTGATTGCGATATGAAAAAGTAGTCTGCCGATTACTTTTCACAATGAGTTAGCGATAACTAACTCAAGTTCTGAAACATATTTACAGAAGAACAGTCCAAAGGAGGAAATGAAAAATGCGAATTGCATTGGCAGGAAATCCCAACAGCGGTATAACAACCATGTACAATGCGCTTACGGGCAAGAACGAAAAGGTAGGCAACTGGGCGGGAGTTACCGTTGAGAAAAAAGAACACCCTATAAAGAAGAGTTATTGCGGAAACTACGAACTGATTGCCGTTGACCTTCCGGGTGCATATTCAATGTCACCGTTTACAACTGAAGAAAGCGTTACAAGTTCATATGTTAAGAATGAGAATCCGGATGCGATTATCAATATAGTTGATGCCACAAATCTCAGCAGAAGTCTTTTCTTTACAACTCAGCTTCTTGAACTCGGAATACCCGTTGTTGTTGCTCTTAACAAAACCGATATCAACAAAAAGAAAGAAACAAAGATTGATGCCGCAGCTCTTTCAAAGAAGCTCAGATGTCCCGTTATCGAAACGGTTTCCACTTCATCGGAAGGACTATCCGAGGTGGTCAAGACAGCTGTTTCGTTAAACGGCAAGGGTCAGACTGCTCCTTATTCTCAGGGCGACATTGATCTCACAGACAAGAAGGCGGTGGCTCTTGCAGACAGAAAGCGCTTTGAGTTTGTCAATGAGGTTGTAAAGGAAGTTGAAAACCGCAAGGTTCTTACAAGAAACAAGAACTTTCAGGATAAAATTGATGCAGTTCTTACAAACAGATGGCTCGGGATTCCGATTTTTGCAGTTGTTATGTTTGCGGTTTTCTGGATTTCACAGTCGGGTCCCGGTGTGTGGATTGCAGAAGGCTATGAATTTGAAAACGGAACGGTTGTTCCCGGCCTCGTGACTCTTCTTGAAACCTTTCAGGCTTGGTTGGCAGGATTTTTTGAAAACGCCAATCCTCTTCTTTATTCGCTTCTCATAGACGGCGTAATCGGCGGCGTTATTGCCGTTGTCGGTTTTCTTCCGCTTGTTATGGTTATGTATTTCCTTATTGCGCTTCTTGAGGATTGTGGCTATATGGCGCGTGTGTCCGTTGTTCTTGACCCCATTTTCAAGAAGGTCGGACTCAGCGGAAAATCGGTTATTCCTTTTGTTATCGGCATCGGATGTGCGATTCCCGGCGTTATGGCAAGCCGCACAATCCGCAATGAACGTGAACGCAGAGCAACCGCTATGATAACTCCGTTCATGCCCTGCGGTGCAAAGCTTCCCGTAATTTCGCTTTTTGCAGGTGCATTTTTTGAGGATGCAACATGGGTAGGACCTCTTATGTATTTTGCAGGCATCGTGCTTATTTTTGTCAGTGCGCTTATAATCAATAAAATCACCGGATACAAAACCAAAAAGTCATTTTTCATCATGGAGCTTCCCGAATATAAGGTTCCCAGCCTTTGGAGAGCAACAAAATCCATGTGCAGCCGAGGTTGGGCTTACATAGTCAAGGCTGCAACCATCATTCTTGTATGTAATACTGCCGTTCAGATTATGCAGACTTTTGACTGGAGCTTTAAGGTTGCGGAATCGGCAGACACTTCTATTCTTGCTTCAATTGCAGGACCTTTTGCATATCTGCTTGTTCCCGTTGTTGGTGTTCTTTCATGGCAGCTTGCTGCTGCAGCGGTTACGGGATTTATCGCAAAGGAAAACGTCGTCGGTACTCTTGCGGTATGCTTTGTGGGTCTTGAAAATCTTATTGACACGGAAGAACTCGCTCTCATGGAGGGCGCAGGCGCAGAAGTTGCGGGCGTTATGGCAATTTCAAAGGCAGCCGCACTTGCATATCTTATGTTTAATCTCTATTCTCCTCCCTGCTTTGCGGCTATCGGTGCAATGAACAGCGAAATGAAGAGCGCTAAATGGCTCTGGGCAGGTATCGGATATCAGCTCGGAACCGGATTTACTTTGGGTTATCTTGTTTATCAAACCGGTACTCTTATTACAACCGGTTCTGTTGGCGAAGGATTCGTTCCCGGACTCGTTGCGGTTGCTGCGTTTGCGGCAATTATCATCGCTCTTTGCATTCGTTCAAACAACCTTGCAAAGAAAGAAAAAGCCCTTAAAGCTCAAAAGAAAACCGCAATGAGCGTTAAATAATCAGGAGTAAATATGGAAAATATCATTATATCAATTGTAATAATTGCTATAGTCGGTCTTGCTGTTTTGTATATTTTCAGAGCCAAGAAAAAAGGGCAGAAATGCATAGGATGTCCCGACAGCAAAACCTGTCCTCATGCGCAAAACGGCGGCTGTTCATGTAACAGGTAATTAAATGTTAATAACCCTTTGAATTCCCTCATACGGAATCCAAAGGGTTATTGTTATTTTAAGAATTCTTTTATGCTTTCAAGATGTTTTTCTGCTGTTTTGCGTCCGATATCATAAACCTTTTGCATAACATCGGGATTATGTTCAACCCTGCCGATTTCAAGCGGTGCTTCGGGTCTGATGACATAAGCCGCACCCGATTTTTCTCTTTCGGAAATGTATTCAAGAGTTTCGTTATATTCGATGTGGCGGTTTTTCATTGTCCTGACCACATTCGGATATTCCTTGAGGGCATATTTCATGATTTTTGCCGCAGTGCTCGGCTTTTTGACATATTCTTTCGGTCGGGTGAGAACAATAACATTTTTCTCAAAACCGATGCTTTCAAAATACTGGATAGGAACCGAATCTGCAATTCCGCCGTCAAGATATTTTTTGCCCTTGATTTCAACGGGTTTTGAAACAACAGGCATTGATGCGGAGGCTCTGAAGCATTCGAGCGCATCGTCGCCTGCTTCATCAGAATTTATGTATACCGCTTTTCCTGTTTCAACATCCGTTACAACCACATAGAAATCCATGGGGTTATCAAGATAAGCCTGAGTATCAAATAAATCAAGTGTATCGGGAATTGTGTGATAACAAAATTCCGCGCCGAAAAGGTTGCCTGTTTTGATAAGCGAACGGAAGCTGCAGAACCGGGGGTCTTTCGCAAAACGCTTGTTATATCTTATCACTCTGCCGATTTGCCTCGATTTATAGTTGCAGCCGAATGCCGCACCTGCGGAAACGCCGATTGCCGCATCAAACTCAATTCCGTTTTCCATAAATACATCAATAATGCCTGCCGTAAAAAGACCGCGCATTGCACCGCCTTCAAGAATCAATCCTTTTTTCATTGTCCAAGCTCCTGCATAGTTACTTCTTCTTTGGGATACTGTGAGGTATATTTGTCCTGATAATAATTTTCCAATCCGTATTCAATTGCTCCGTTTTTATCTATGTTGATAACGGTACAGCCTCTCTGTGAGCCGAGCTTTGAAATACCCGCATATGCAAGATAATCTATGCTGTAGGAATAGTTGAGGTCTATTCCTTTGTAGTTCAACGAGAAATTGTTGAGGTGGTCATGTCCGCAGAAAACCGAGTCTGTGCTTCCGAGTTCAAGCATTGTTTCAAAGAAATTATCATCGTAAACTCCGTGATAAACCGTCTCATCTTTTTCGCCTGCCGCACCGTAATTATATTTTACATTTTCCGTGTCTGAATATCCGTTTCCGGAATATTCAACCCATGCATCCTCGTATTCCCGGAGAGGAATATGAAGAATAACCGTTGAAGCGGGATTGAGGGTGTTGATATTATCATATACAGGAGTTGCAAGGCTTGAAGAATATACCTTCATCATGTTATGGTTACGGTTTTCTTCAACAGTATTTTTATACCATTCAATCTGATTTTCATGAATATTATCATATTTCCACATGATTCCGAGATAGTCGCCGTCAACATAAGAATGAGAGTCTATTGTGTAAATCGAACGCGTTATGAATCCGTCGGAATTGACTATGTTGAACACCTGATTTCCGTAGCCGTCAACATCCTTTGCACCGTCACGCATGAGGCAGTGGGGATACTGTTCATAAAAATCGGTTATGTCCTCGCGGTCAAAATAGCTGTAAGCTTCGGTATCATGATTGCCGTATGTTGCTGTCCAGTAAACTCCGAGAGTTTCCATAAGCTCTGCAAAAATCCTTGCGCCCGATTTGTTGTTGAATGTGCCTGCCTGGAAAGGTACGGGATAAGCAATATCGCCTGAGGCAATAACAAAATCGGGTTTTTCTGCATTGATAATAGCAGCAACGGCGTTGAGTGCCATCCGGTCTTTTTTCATTGACAGCCATCCGCCGCCGATGTGGATGTCCGTAATCTGAAGCACTTTAAGACCGTTGTCGGAAATTATATTCCACACACCGTCGGTCGGATTTTCAAATGTTAATTCATTGACATATGAAGGGGAAAAGGATTTTGCTCTTTTTATGTTAGAATTGACAACAACCGTATTTGCAACCGCTGTAACAGCTGAAATAACGGCAATAACTGCCAGAATTACCGCAAAAATGCGAAGCGTTTTTTTACTTCTTGCAACTCTTTTTTCTTTTTTTGATTTCATCAGACACCTCTGAAAAATTATTTTATTTTCTCTTTATTCCGATTTTGACAATTACAAAAAAGGTGCGGAAAAAACCGCACCCGTAATGGTGATGATTAAAGGAAAAGAATATCTCTGTTGAATTTTACAAAGATATATTTGAAGAATGCCGCAACCTGTTCGATGAAGCTGAATTCGTTGCCGTTGAATTCAAAACGGTCAAGAGCAGCTTCGTTGTCTGAATAGAATTCTCTGTATCTGATAACTTCGGTTTCGTAATCGGTTGTACCTTCTTTGAGGTCAATAACACGAACGCCTCTGTTATGATCGCCGTATGAGCTGAAGCCTGCGCCGGGAGTGTTTATAAGGTCAACGCCCTGATATTCAACTTCATATGTGTTCTTGTGGTCATGACCGAAGAACATTGCAACAACGTCGCCCTGAGTCTTAACGGTTTCAAACTGTTCTCCGTCAACCGTTCCGGGGCAAGGCATTTCGTTGATTTCGCCTTTTCTGAGATATTCGGGCTTGATTGCGTAATATTTTCCGTTGTCTTCAACATATTCGTAGTTGTCTTTTTCTGCTTCGGGAACCTCGATAATGGTATCGTAAATTTCATTTATAACTATGTGCTGGAACATCATTGAAGGAACTGCAATGCCGCCGTTCTGAGCTTTAAGAGCGTTTGATGTTTCAACATACCAGTTAAGCTGGTCTTCGTGAACATAGTCATAACCGCCGTTTGTATCGTCATACATATTGGAGTCAATCATCCAGAGATTGTAAGCGATTTTGCTGATGTCGTCGGATGCATAGATGGGAACATTGTATGTACCGCAGCCGTAGAGAGCTTCGCCTTCATCAACTGCAATGCAGTTGTCATATTTGGTGTAAATAGCCATCTGTTCTTCTTTGGTAACAAGTTCTTCAGCGTCGTGGTTACCGAAAACAACAGCAACGGGAACATCGTATTTTTCAAAGATTGACATAAATCTGTCGATTGCGATTTCAACAAGAAGAAGGTCAATTGCATGAATTCCGATTGTTGCGGAACCTGCGGAAATGTTGTCGCCTGTGAGAACTATAAGGTCGGGGTTTGCTGCAGGAACAACATCATTGAGAAAATCTTTGGTGATTTCGAGAAGAAGGGGACCGTCCTGAATGTCGGCTATCTGCATGATGCGGAAATTGCCGTCATCGTCAAACTGGAGTCTTTTGTTGCCGGGTAGTTCTGCCGTTGCCGCAAAAGAGGGAATGAGCATACCGAATGCGAGAACAACTGCGAGAAGAATTGAAACGATTTTTTTCATGCTAATCTCTTCCTTTTTAATAAAATTTTCATAAATTATTATATCATTTTTAAAAATAAAGTCAATAATTAATAATACACCGCACATAAAATTTCCATGTACGGTGTATTGTCTTTTAAAGAAAAGGTCTCATTTTGTTTTCAAGATTTTCTTCGAGTTCGCTTATTCTTGTTGCAAGATGTTTAACCTCGTCTGAAGCGGCGGGATATTGGTTAAGATATTTGTTGATGGACTTGATGCCCATGCCGCAACCGTCGGTTATGAGGCTTGCCGCCTGTGCGGCTGTGGGTTTGAATGCCATTTCTGCATTTGCTTTGATTTTCGACATACCTTTCGCCATGATATTAGGCTCTTTTCCTTCGCAGTCCAGCTTGTGCAAGGTGTCATCAATATCTTTTTCAAGATCCTTGTGCTCGGTTTTGCTTTCTTTGAGAACCTGTGTCAGATGTCCCTCTTCAAGATAGGGAAGCACATCGTCGATTGATGCAACAGCCATGCGGATTCCTGCACTGCATTCTCGAAGAAGATATAAAGTGTCTTTGTTATTTTCCATTTTATCACCCCGATTATATTATTGACAAAAAGCAAGGATTTAATTATTATAAAATCAAGGAAGTGATAAAAATGATTTTTGCAAATCACGCACATATTTTTCCAAAGGAATTAAGACCCGAAGGCTGCGTTGAAAAGCTTATGGAATTTCTTGACGAATGCGAAATAGACAAAGCGGTTGCTTTTGCACCGTTTTCGGACAGATTTCATGAGGGAGGTTTTGAGGGCAGTCAGAATGACTGGCTTGCAAAGCAGATAAACGGCAACGACAGACTCGTCGGTTTCGGTACAATTGATTTCACGCAGAATCTTCGTGACGAGGTTGACAGAATAGCCGACCTCGGTTTCAAGGGAATAAAGCTTCACCCGCCTTATCAGGAATTTGTTATTGACGGCGAAGATGCATTCAAGGTTTACGAAAGAGCACAGGAGCTCGGACTTTTCCTTTCTTTCCATTCGGGAATGCATTGGCACAGACTGCGGGACAATCATGTTTTGCTTTTTGACGAGGTTGCCTGGAATTTTCCGAAATTAAAATTCAGCATGGAGCATATCGGCGGATATCATTTCTTCAAGGATGCGCTTGCCGTTATGTGCAATAATTCGAGAGGTGAAGAGGATCATGTTTTTGCGGGCTGGACAAGCGTAGGTAACCGCAAAGGCAAGGGCGACGAATGGGCGCTTACCGATGAAGAACTTGAAATTGTTATTGCACAGACGGGTGAGGACAGAAGCATTTTCGGACTTGATTTTCCATACTCAAAGCCTGAGCACATCAAATCCGATATTGCAAGAATCAGAAGTCTTGATATCTCGGAAGAATGCAAAGAAAAGATACTCGGCAAGACTTTGGAAAAAGTGTTAAAATAATTTCGGGGAATGCCTCACGGAGATGAAGAAGCTCTTTTCTCCGAATGACAGGCGTATGGTGCTATACGTCGAGTTCGGAAAAAGAGCTAAAAAGAAACATAAAAAACAAATTCTGAATTTCAAACAAAAATATAAGCGACTTGCAATGGTAACAAAAACCGCTGCGAGTCGCTTTACGTTTTATTAAGTTTCTTTTGTTTTTTGCTTCGTGAGGCATTCCCCTCACATGCCTCTGCGTCTTACGCAGTTTTCGAGATTGATGGCTTCATATACTCCGTCATCAAATAAATCGCAGATGTTTTTGTAATCGTCAATCGAAAGAGTTTCGAGAGTTTTGTTTTCTCTTATGCAAAGAGCAACAAGCTCACCCGTTGCCTTATATGCATCACGGAAGGGGAGACCCTTTGAAACAAGATAGTCGGCACAGTCGGTTGCGTTGATGAATCCGCCTGCTGCGGCTTTTCTCATGTTTTCGGGAATAGCCTTCATTGTTGTAATCATGGGAACAAGTGTTACAAGGCAGATTTTAACGGTGTCAAATGCATCAAAAATCGCATCCTTATCTTCCTGCATATCTTTATTATAAGCAAGGGGAAGTCCTTTCATAACGGTGAGGAGAGTCATGAGATCGCCGAAAACTCTGCCGCTTTTGCCTCTTACAAGCTCCGCAATATCGGGGTTTTTCTTTTGGGGCATGATGCTCGAACCTGTTGAGAATGCATCGTCAAGTTCAACGAATTTGAATTCCCATGAGCACCAGAGGATGATCTCCTCGCAAAGCCTTGAAAGATGCACCATGCAGATTGAAAGCGCGCTTGCAAGCTCAATGCAGAAATCTCTGTCCGCAACGCCGTCAAGAGTGCTTGCGGTGTATGAATCAAATCCGAGAATCGAAGCTGTCATTGCGCGGTCAATAGGATAGGTTGTGCCTGCGAGTGCGCCGCTTCCGAGAGGGGAGGAGTTCATTCTCTTTCTTGCATCCTCAATTCTTCCAAGGTCGCGTCTGAGCATTTCAATATATGCAAGAAGATGTGCCTTGAAAGTAATGGGCTGTGCCCTCTGGAGATGTGTATATCCGGGCATGATTGCGTTGCCGTATTCTTCGCCCTTTGCGGTGAGCGCATCAATAAGCTCGCCGATAAGCTTCAGTGTTTCATCGCATTCGTCACGAAGATAAAGTCTCACGTCAAGTGCAACCTGGTCGTTTCTGCTTCTTCCTGTGTGAAGACGCTTTCCGGGTGCACCGACTCTTTCTGTTAAGGTCTGCTCAATAAATGTGTGGATATCTTCTGCGTTGGGGTCAATGAGAAGCTTACCGTCAGCAATATCCGCTTTAATCTGAATAAGCTCCGCAACAATAATTGCAGCATCTTCGTTTGAAACAATGCCCTTTGCCGCAAGCATGGTAACATGAGCGATGCTGCCCTCGATATCCTGAGCATACATTCTTGAATCTGTTGCTATTGATGAATTGAAATCGTTGGTTTTTTTATCCGCTTCTTTGGAAAAGCGGCCTGCCCAAAGTTTCATGTTGTTTCCTCCATCCGTAATACTTGTATAACGGACGTGCAATGCACGCCCCTACACGGGAAAAAGAGCCGTCAATTTTGGCGGCTCTTGTTTTATTTTTATTTATTGCGTTTAGCCTCAAGAATAGCCTTAACCTTGATGGGAAGACCGAAGAGGTTAATGAAGCCTGCGGAATCTTTCTGGTCGTAAACTTCGTCTGCATCGAATGTTGCGAAGTCCTCGCTGTAAAGTGTATAGGGTGAAGTTACGCCTGCGTTGATGATGTTGCCCTTGTAAAGCTTGAGCTTAACGTCACCTGTAACTGTTTCCTGAGTCTTGTCAACGAAAGCAGCGAGGGATTCACGGAGAGGAGTGAACCACTGACCGAAGTAAACAAGTTCTGCATACTTGTGAGCAATGATTTCCTTGTAGTGCATTGTATCTCTGTCAAGGCAGAGTGTTTCGAGAATATCATGAGCCTTGAAGAGGATTGAACCTGCGGGATTTTCGTAAACGCCTCTTGATTTCATACCTACAAGACGGTTTTCAACGATATCGTTAAGACCGATGCCGTTCTTTCCGCCAACTTCGTTGAGGTAGGTGATAAGCTCTACGCCGCCCATTTCCTTGCCGTTAACGGCTGTGGGAACACCCTTTTCAAAGTGAATTGTGATGTAAGTGGGTTCGTCGGGAGCCATTTCGGGTGAAACGCCCATTTCAAGGAAGCCGGGCTTGTTGTACTGAGGCTCGTTTGCGGGATCTTCAAGGTCAAGACCTTCGTGTGAAAGATGCCAGAGATTCTTATCCTTTGAATAGTTGGTTTCACGGTTAATCTTAAGAGGAATGTTGTGTGCCTCTGCGTATTCGATTTCTTCTTCTCTTGACTTGATGTCCCAGATTCTCCAGGGAGCAATAATCTGCATTTCGGGAGCGAAAGCTTTGATTGTAAGTTCAAATCTTACCTGGTCGTTACCCTTGCCTGTGCAGCCGTGGCAGATGGCGTCTGCGCCTTCAGCCTTTGCGATTTCAACGATTCTCTTTGCGATGATGGGACGTGCAAAGGATGTGCCGAGGAGATATTCCTTCTCATAAACAGCGCCTGCTTTAAGGGTGGGGAAGATGTAATCGCTTACGAATTCATCCTGGAGATTTTCGATGTAGAGCTTTGAAGCACCTGTCTTGATAGCCTTTTCTTCAAGACCGTCAAGCTCTGTACCCTGACCGACGTCACCTGAAACAGCGATAACCTCGCAGTTGTTATAGTTTTCCTTCAGCCACGGGATGATGATGGACGTGTCCAGACCGCCCGAATACGCGAGAACGACTTTCTTGATGTTTTCCTTGTTCATGTTGTTGTACCTCTTTTGAGTAAATTTGTTTTTATGCATATATTATAC
>JAZSNQ010000200.1:0-2125 GCA_045536515.1 Acutalibacteraceae bacterium
ATAAACAGGGAATATCTCAACAACATCGCCCCTGACTCTGAATTTGTTACGGCTGAAATCAATGTCATTTCTTTCGTACTGAATCGAAACAAGCTTTTCTATCAGTTCATCTCGGCTTTTCTCCATACCTGTACGCAGTGAAATAACCATGCTGCGGTAATCAATGGGGTCGCCGAGAGTGTAAATACACGAAACACTTGCAACGATAATAACATCGCGTCTTTCCGAAAGTGCGGAAGTTGCGGAGTGACGAAGCTTATCTATTTCATCGTTAACGGCAGAATCTTTTTCGATATATGTGTCTGTAGTCGGAATATATGCTTCGGGCTGATAATAATCATAGTATGAAACGAAATATTCAACCGCATTTTCAGGGAAGAACTCACGGAATTCCGAGCAAAGCTGTGCGGCAAGGGTTTTGTTATGAGCAAGAACAAGCGTGGGTCTGTTGACCTTTTCAATGATATTTGCCATTGTGAAGGTTTTGCCCGAACCCGTAACGCCGAGAAGTGTTTGCTCACCGTAGCCTTTGTTAAGACCGTCAACAAGCTGAGCGATAGCCTGAGGCTGGTCACCCGTCGGTTTGTATTTTGAATGTAAAACAAACTTATCCATAAAATTCCTCGTTGTTTCATGTTATGAACAAATGTTCTTATAAATTATAACATATATATTTTTAAAAGTAAACAATTTATTATAAAATATTTGTGAATATCAACAAATTTCATAAACGGGTGTCGTTATCGGTCTTTGTTTGTTGACAATTTATACAAATGGTGGTAAAATAATTTAAAGTTTAATTAAAATTAATTGCGGCTTTTCATCTCATTCTGAATGGAGTGTTTTATTTGAAAGGTATTATTCTTGCGGGCGGTTCAGGTACAAGACTTTATCCGCTTACTATGGTAACAAGTAAGCAGCTTTTGCCCGTTTATGATAAACCCATGATATATTATCCCCTTTCAACCCTAATGCTTGCGGGAATAAGGGATATTCTTATAATTTCAACCCCTTGCGATACTCCCCGTTTTGAAGAATTGCTCGGCACGGGCAGACAGTTCGGAATCAATCTTTCTTATGCCGTTCAGGAAAGTCCCGACGGACTGGCGCAGGCATTTATCATCGGTGAAGAATTTATCGGTGACGATGATGTTGCCATGGTTCTCGGAGATAATATTTTTTACGGCAACGGTCTCGGACATATGCTCCGTCAGGCTGCAAAGAATAAAAACAGAGCAACGATTTTTGGTTATTATGTTGATAATCCGCAGGCTTTCGGTGTTGTTGAATTCGATGAAAACGGTATTCCCGTTTCAATTGAAGAAAAACCAGAAGTCCCGAAGTCGAACTATGCCGTAACGGGTCTTTATTTCTATGACAACAGAGTTGTTGAATTTGCAAAATCGCTAAAGCCTTCAAAGAGGGGAGAGCTTGAAATAACGGATATCAACCAGATGTATCTTGATAAAGGCGACCTCGATATAAAGCTCATGGGCAGAGGCTTTGCGTGGCTTGATACCGGAACGGTTGAAAGTCTTACGGATGCGGCAAACTTTATCAGAACCGTTGAAAAACTGCAGGGTATCAAGATTTCCGCACCCGAAGAAATTGCATATAATATGCGCTGGATAAGCCGCGAGGCTCTTCTCAGCTCTGCCGAGAAGTACGGCAAATCCTCATACGGTCAGCATCTCCGTTCCGTTGCGGAGGGCAGAATTCTCTATACCGGCGGAAAACCCGGTGAAAGACCGTGCTGGGGTGCAGAAGGAGATTTGAACTATGACGTTGACTGAAACGGCGATTAACGGCGTTTTTGAAATTGAACCAAAAGTTTTCGGCGATAACCGAGGTTGGTTTTATGAAAGCTATTCAAAAGAAAAATTTGAAAAACTCGGGATAACTGCCGATTTTATTCAGGATAACCGTTCTTTTTCGGCACAGAAAGGCACGCTCAGAGGTCTGCATTGCCAGACAAATCCCAAGGCTCAGGCAAAGCTCATAACCTGCCTCAAGGGTGCAATTCTTGATGTTGCTGTTGATATCAGAAAAGGCTCTCCGACCTATATGAAATGGATTGCCGTTGAGCTTACCGAAGAAAACAAAAAAATGCTTTTTATTCCCAAAG
>JAZSNQ010000195.1:0-10519 GCA_045536515.1 Acutalibacteraceae bacterium
ATAAACCATAACCTTCTGGTCTGTTTCCTTGTCGATACCGTATGCAAGAGCTGCTGCTGTGGGCTCGTTGATGATTCTCTTTACTTCAAGACCTGCAATTTTACCTGCGTCCTTTGTTGCCTGACGCTGTGAGTCTGTGAAATATGCGGGAACTGTGATAACTGCTTCAGTTACCTTATCGCCGAGATAAGCTTCTGCATCTGTCTTAAGCTTCTGAAGAATCATTGCGGAAATTTCCTGCGGTGTATACTTCTTGTCGTCGATAGTTACCTTGTAGTCTGTACCCATCTGTCTCTTGATTGAAGAGACTGTTCTGTCGGGGTTTGTGATAGCCTGTCTCTTTGCTACCTGACCAACCATTCTCTCACCTGTTTTGCCGAATGCAACAACAGAGGGAGTTGTTCTTGCGCCTTCTGCGTTAGCGATAACAACGGGTTCGCCGCCTTCGATAACTGCTACACATGAGTTTGTTGTACCCAAGTCGATACCGATAATCTTTGCCATAATGATTTTCCTCCTATAAATAAAAGAATAAATTATAAACTGTTTTATGAATTTGCAACGGTGACAACTGCTTCTCTGATTATTTTGTCACCGAGTTTATAGCCTTTTGAAAATACGGATGCAATCTGATTTTCACCAAGCTCTACATCCTCAACGGTCATTACCGCATTGTGAATATTGGGGTCGAATTCTTCGCCTCTTTCTCCAAATGCTTCAACGCCGTTCTTCGTAAACATTTCAACGAACTGATTGAAAATAAGTTCTATTCCCTTTTTGTAATCTTCGTAGCTGCCTTCATTATTGTTGGCTGCTCTGTCAAAATTATCCATAATGGGAAGAAGGTCCTTGATAACATCGGCCTTTGAAGATGAATAGATGTCCTGCTTCTCTTTCTGCGAACGCTTGCGGAAATTATCGTATTCAGCATAGAGTCTCAGAAACTGGTCGTTCTTTTCGTCGAGAGCCTTCTGAAGCTGTTCTTCTTTTGTCTCTTCAACAACCTCTTCAATTACCTCTTCGGTATTTTCGGGCTTATTTTTTTCTTTCTTCATTGCGTGTCCTTTCTATTCCTCGATAGCCTGAGTTATGAGGTTTCCGACAAGGTCGGTTAAATATTTTATGCTGGGAATTATATTTTCATAATCCATTCGGGTAGGTCCGATAAGTCCGATTTTTCCGGAATTTCCGCCTCCCACGGAATATTTTGCAACAATTACGCTTGAATTTTCAAGCTGACGGTAAAGATTTTCTTTGCCGATTTTAACATTAAGCGGGTCTTCGTTTTCGTTGATAACCGCGGAAATCGGTTCTTTCTTATTCAGAAATTCAAGAAGCTCGAGAGCGTTTGTGCCGTAAGCCTTGTGCGAAAACAGGTTTGAACTTCCGCCGAGCATAATTTTTGAACTTGCCGTGCTTCTTGCAAGCTCACAGACCGCCGCCATAAGCGGAAGCATTGCAAAAACATCGCCGTCAACCGAAGCCGCAACAGTCTGCATATCCGCAACGCTGATATCATTTGCGGGTTTTCCGATAATGCACGACTGAACAATATTATAGAACTGCTCGCATATTTTTGCGGTGAGTTCACAGTCAAGTCTGCAAAGTCTGCTCTTGAGAATTCCGTTTGAAGTGAGAAGAA
Source organism: Acutalibacteraceae bacterium (assembly GCA_045536515.1). GTDB lineage: Bacteria > Bacillota > Clostridia > Oscillospirales > Acutalibacteraceae > CAG-177. Next base: position 1,643 of record JAZSNQ010000195.1, read on the forward strand.
CGAGCATTGCGGAATGAACACCGACGGGAACAAGCTCAATCTTTTTGATTATCATTGAATCTCCGCCCGGTGCGGTTGAAACGCAGGCACATTTCGTGAGGTCTGCAAGAACTTCGCCTGCCTGAGAAATCAGCCTTTCGGGGTCGCCTGCTGCCGATGAAATTCCCGCTTCAATCATTCTTCTGTTAAGCTCATCTATCTCACGGGGCTTCATCAGGTTGTCAACATAATATCTGTAGCCCGTCTGTGACGGAATTCTGCCTGCCGAGGTGTGGGGCTGTTCAAGATAACCCATGGCGGCAAGCTCACTCATCTCATTGCGCACCGTCGCGGAGGAAACCGACATTCCCGTCAGAGCAAGAAGCTCTTTTGAGCCGACAGGCTCGCCCGTTTTAATATACTGCTCAACAACAGCAGCGAGAATTCTCTTTTTTCTTTCGCTGAGTTCATTCACTTGCCCCACCTCTTTTCTTAGATAACTGTAGATTGACCGAGTGCTAATTTTAGCACTCAAAACCACCGAGTGCTAACTTCGATTATTACTATAAACCAAAAGGAAAGATTTGTCAACAATTTAATTGTAAACAAGTTGTTAAAAATAAAAATCCCCTCCCGGTCTGCGGGAAGGGAAATTTCAAGGAGGAAGAGCAAACATTATCCGAAGCTTATGCTTCGGCGAAAATTTCTTTGTTTGTGATTAATCCGCCGGAAACGGCAATCATAAGAAACACCGCAGTTGCAATAAGACATTTTGCCGCAGCAACCACACCGAGTAATTGACAAAGACAGGTTGCAAATTCAAGCGACAGAATGAATCCGATTGCACCGATTGCAAACATTGCAAGACCCAAAGCAAGTTTTTTCATTATAAACATCTCCTTAAAAAGATTTTGTTTTCGCCTTTCATCTTACAGACGTAACAAAAATCATTTTGGTCTATGTTTTATAAAAAACTTGACCTTATAACAAATATTTGCTATTATATTTTAGTATATAATTAAAACATTGATATGATTGGAGGACTGACTGTGGGTATCGGAAACAAAATCAAGGATGCCGTAGGTATCGAGGGCAATACCTGGGAATATATAAGACCGATTATCGGTTATAATGTTGCCTGCATAACAACCGGCGGTGTCACAAACCCCATCAGTATGTATCATCAGCAGTTCCTTAACTTCGTAGAAGGAATGAGCACCGGTATGTCCGGTATTATCAGTACCATAGGCGGAGTTATCGATGCGGTAACAGACCTTTCAATGGGCTTCATAACAGACAGAACAAAATCCCGTTTCGGTAAGCACAGAGTATGGCTTATCGCAGGTCTTCCCGTTCTTTTGATAGGTTATTTTATGAAATGGTATTCTTTCGGCATTTCAGGCACGGGCAACACAACTGCACTTTTCATTTATTATCTCCTTGCTTCACTTATTTACAGCTCGGGTTATACAATGATAAACATCCCCCATGTTGCAATGCTTCCTACGGTTGCTCCGAAATATTTTGAAAGAGCGCAGTATAAAATAGTTGAATATATTTTCAATATGTTCGGTATGTTCCCCTCATTCATTTTCATGAGCATTGTTCTCGGCGGCACAAACATGGTTAACCCCTCACCTGCCGACAGAAACAAATATCTTATCTGCGGTATTGTTTTTGTTATTTATTTCTGCTGGGCACCGCTTGTTACTTTCTTTTCGACAAAAGAAAAAAGCTCGCTTGACCTCGAGAATCCGCCCATCGACTATAAGTATTTCATCAGGGAATATATCCAGGTTTTCAGAAACAAAGCTTTCAGACAGTATTTCCTCATCAACCTTTTCTACGGTTTCTCAAAGAGCTTTTACAGCTACGCAGACCAGTTCTATATCAGAAGTATTGCAGACAGATATAATCACTTTGCCAACCTCAACACCATTGGCGGTGCAGCTGAAATTGCAGGCGGACCTTTCAACTATTTCCTTACACGTTACCTTGATAAACGCACCTGCGGATTGGTTATGATGCCTATGATGGTAATCGGTCTTCTCCTCAACGGCTTCGTCACACCCAAATCACCCGTATTCATTCTTTACATTGCAACCATCCTCTATAACTTCGGTTTTTCAGGTCCCGGCTTTGTTATCAGTAACATCCAGCCCGACGTTACCGATGTTGATGAACTTATCACAGGCAGAAGACGCGAAGGCGTTATCACCACATTCTATTCTTTTGTAAGAAAAACAATCAACAGCTTTGTTACCGGTTTTCTCGGCATATTCCTTCAGCTTATCGGTTACGACACAACAAACCTTGAAAAAATCGAATATGCCGCACTCAGCACTCAGACAGAATTCGGTCTCCGACTTCTCGTCAGCTGGCTTCCCACAATCTTTGCAATTACCTCGCTTATCCTCATCTTCCGCTTCAAGATGAAGAAGCGTGACCATGAAATCATCCAGTCCGTTATCGCTCAGAAGCATGAAACGGGCACTTGCGAAATTTCCGCAGGCGACAAAAAGCGTATTGAAGATATTGCAGGTCACCGCTGGGAAGATATGTGGATAGGTCAGAGCAATGTTGACAGAAAACTTGAAGAAGTTTTAGACCTTTGATTTAGGAGAATATAAAATTGGCAGTTTCAAAAGATAAAATCAGAAATTTTTGCATTATTGCACACATAGACCACGGCAAGTCAACACTTGCGGACAGACTTCTCGAAAAGACAAAGTCTGTTGCGCTTCGTGACATGACCGCACAGCTTCTTGACAAAATGGACCTTGAAAGAGAACGAGGAATCACAATCAAGGCTCATGCGGTCAAGCTCAACTATGTTGCCGAGGACGGTGAGGAGTATGTTCTCAATCTCATCGACACTCCGGGTCACGTTGACTTCAACTACGAGGTTTCACGTTCGCTTGCCGCTTGCGAAGGTGCGGTGCTTATAGTTGATGCTTCTCAGGGCGTTGAAGCGCAGACACTTGCAAACACATATCTTGCACTTGACCATGACCTTGAAATCGTACCCGTTATCAACAAAATCGACCTTCCTTCATCTGACCCCGACAGAGTTTCGGCAGAGGTTGAGGATGTTATCGGTCTTGACTGCTCGGAAGCTCCGAGAGTTTCGGCAAAAACAGGTCTTAACATCGAGCAGGTACTCGAAAAAATAGTCAAGGATGTTCCGCCTCCCGTTGCAAACGATGACCTTCCGCTTCGCGCACTTATCTTCGACTCTGTTTACGACAGCTACAAGGGCGTTATCGTTTATGTAAGAATAAAAGAAGGCAAAATCAAACCCGGCGATACCATGAGAATGATGGCAACGGGTGCAGAATTCACCGTTGTTGAAACGGGTTATATGAGAGCAACCATTCCCGAGCCCTGCAGTGAACTCACCGCAGGTGAGGTTGGTTATATCACGGCTTCAATCAAAACGGTAGGCGATGCGAGGGTCGGTGATACAGTTACTACGGTTGAAAATCCCGCAGCCGAGCCTCTCCCCGGTTACCGCAAGGTTAACCCCATGGTATTCTGCGGTGTTTATCCTGCCGACGGTGCCGACTACGAAAATCTCCGCGATGCACTTGAAAAGCTGCAGCTCAACGATGCCGCACTCACATTTGAACCCGAAACATCGGGAGCTCTCGGCTTCGGTTTCCGCTGCGGTTTCCTCGGTCTTCTCCACCTTGAAATCATCCAGGAAAGACTCGAAAGAGAATACGACCTCGACCTTGTTACAACCATTCCGAGCGTTGTTTATAAGATAAACCTCACCGATGGAACCATGGCCGAAATTGACAACCCCACTCACTATCCCGACCCCGCAACAATCGCTTCCTGCGAAGAACCTTTCACCGATGCTCATATCTATTCCCCTGCGGAATATGTAGGCACAATCATGGACCTCTGCCAGGACAGACGCGGTGTTTTCAAGAATATGGACTACATCACTCCCGAAAGAGTTGATATCCATTACGAACTTCCTCTCAATGAAATCATCTACGATTTCTTTGATTCGCTCAAGTCAAGAACAAGAGGCTACGCTTCTTTTGACTACGAAATCAGAGATTACAGAAAATCAAATCTTGTTAAGCTTGATGTGCTGCTCAACGGCGATGTTGTTGACGCACTTTCATTCATAATCCACTCCGACAAGGCTTATTCAAAGGCAAGAAAGATTGCCGAAAAGCTCAAGGAGAATATTCCACGTCAGATGTTTGAAATTCCCATTCAGATAGGCATCGGCGGAAAGATTATCGCCCGCGAAACCGTCAAGGCAATGCGCAAGGACGTTCTTGCCAAGTGCTACGGCGGTGACATTACCCGAAAGAAAAAACTGCTTGAAAAGCAGAAGGAAGGTAAAAAGAGAATGCGTCACTTCGGTACTGTTGAAGTTCCGCAGGAAGCATTCATGGCGGTTCTCAAGCTTGACGATAACGATTAAATTTTTCGGGCGGCCCAAAAGGTCGCCCCGTTTTTTGGTGATAACATGAAACCTATCGGACTTTATCTTCATATCCCCTTCTGCAACGGAAAATGTCCTTACTGTGATTTTTATTCGGTGAATCCCGAGAGTAAAAAAATAACGGCTTATGTCGATGCACTCTGCCGTGAAATCGACAAGGCAGGCGGCATTTATGATACCGTTTATTTCGGAGGCGGCACTCCATCTCTTATCGGTTCGGATAACATTGAAAAAATAATGAAACATATACGCCGCACGGATGACTGTGAGGCAACTCTTGAATGCAATCCGTCGGATACGGGTTCGGTGAACTCTGCTTTTGATTTTTCAGTTGTTGCCGAAAGCGGAATAAACCGCATTTCCATGGGTCTGCAAAGTGCCGATGATGCAGAAAGAAAGATTCTCGGCAGACGCGGCGGATGTGAGGATGTTGAACGTGCAATCGCGAGGGCAAAGAATGCCGGAATTGAAAATGTTTCTCTCGACCTCATGCTCGGAATTCCGAACCAGACCGCAGGAAGTCTGCAGAAATCAATTGATTTCTGCAAAAATTCGGGTGCAAAGCATATAAGCGCATATATCCTTAAAATAGAGGAAGGTACTCCTTTTTATAATATCAAAAATACTCTTTCTCTGCCTGATGAGGATGAAACCTGCGATTTATATTTATCGGCGGTTGAGATGTTGGAGAAAGCAGGTTATTACCAATATGAAATATCTAATTTTTCCGAAAAAGAGTATGAAAGCCGCCACAATCTGAAATACTGGCGTTGCGAAGAATATCTCGGCATAGGTGCATCGGCACACTCTTTTTTCGGCGACAAAAGATTTTATTACGAGCGAAGTATTGATGATTTTATCAATGGAATTCCGCCCGTTGATGACGGTTCCGGCGGGGATGAGGAAGAATATATCATGCTCGCATTAAGACTTTCCGAAGGTCTTGTTTTTGATAAATATGAAAAACGTTTCGGTAAGTCTGTTTCAAAAGAAACAATAAAAAAAGCCCGTGAGCTTCAGAAGCACGGACTTGTAAATATTGATGATAATTCAATTTCGCTGACCGTTCAGGGATTTCTTGTTTCAAACTCGGTTATTTCTTCTCTGATATAAAAAGGCTGACTTGCAAGGTCAGCCTTTTTATTATGCAATTGAGATTACTTTATAATCCTGTGCTTCAACGGTATTTTTGAGAACATCGTCGCTGACAGGTGCATTGAGCGTTACAACGGCTGTGTCTGTTTCGTGGTTTACATCCGCTGATGCAACCTCGGGGATAGCTTCAAGAACTTTCTTGACTCTCGCTTCGCAGTGACCGCACATCATGCCTTCGATTTTAATTGTTTTGACCATGTTTTTATTCTCCTTTATTTTGATTTTGTTTTCATCATATATTTTTGCAAAATTCAGTCTTAACGCATTTGATACCACGCAGAAGCTTGAAAGGCTCATTGCCGCCGCACCGAACATCGGATTCAGTTCCCACCCAAAAACGGGTATGAACAAGCCTGCAGCAAGAGGTATTCCTATTACATTATAAATAAACGCCCAAAAAAGATTCTGATGAATATTCCGAAGTGTTGCCCTGCCAAGTCTTATTGCCGCGGTCACATCGGTGATACAGCTTTTCATGAGCACCACATCCGCAGAATCAATTGCAATATCCGTTCCCGCACCAATCGCTGTTCCGACATCGGCTGCCGTCAGCGCGGGTGCATCATTGATTCCGTCGCCAACCATAGCAACCTTTCCCTGCTTGCGTAAATCACGGATAACAGCTTCTTTTCCGTCGGGAAGAACATCCGAAACAACTTCTTCAATACCAACCTGTTTGCCTATGGATTTTGCGGTTTTTGAGTTATCGCCCGTAAGCATCACAACTCTCATGCCCATTTCTTTAAGCTGTTTTATCGCTTCAACGCTGTCTTCTTTTATTTTATCCGCAACCGCAATTATTCCTATTGTCTTACCGTTTCTTGCAAAAACCATCGGAGTTTTTCCGTTTTCCGAAAGGTTATCTGCCATATTTTTAAGATTATCCGAAACAGTTGCATTTTCATTTATAAATTTGATATTCCCGCCGATTATTTCGCATCCGTCAATATCAGCCTTGAGTCCGTTGCCTGCAAAAACGCTGAATTTTTCGGAATCGGACAAGGAAATTCCTGCTTCTTCTGCTTTTGCAACCACAGCCTTTGCAAGAGGATGCTCGCTTTTCTTTTCAAGCGAATAAGCAATCTGCAAAAACTCGTTTTCGCTTATTCCGTCTGTGATTATATCCGTAACCTCGGGTTTACCTTCGGTGATTGTTCCCGTTTTATCAAGCGCAACGATATTCACTCTGCCTGTTTCTTCAAGCGACACCGCATTTTTGAAAAGTATTCCGTTTTTTGCGCCGACACCGCTTCCCACCATAATCGCAACGGGAGTTGCAAGACCCAGCGCACACGGACAGCTTATCACAAGAACCGAAATTCCTCTTGCCAGCGAAAAAGCAACGTTTTCTCCCGATAAGAGCCATATCACGGTTGTTATAACGGCAATCGCAATCACCACGGGAACAAAAATGCCCGATACCTTATCTGCAATCCTTGCAATCGGAGCTTTTGACGCCGCAGCTTCACTGACTGTTTTAATTATCTGTGAAAGGGTTGTATCTTCTCCCACTCTTGTGGCTTCGCATCTGATATAACCCGATTTATTTATCGTTGCGGCAGAAACACTGTCTCCTGCCGATTTGTCTGCAGGAATGCTCTCGCCCGTAAGTGCGGATTCATCAACAGCCGCCGTTCCTTCTGTAATAATCCCGTCAACAGGTATGCTTTCTCCCGATTTGACAACAAAAACATCGCCCTTTTTAACCTCAGAAACAGCTATCTCAATCTCTTCGCCGTTTCTTATTACCGTTGCGGTTTTCGGTGCAAGAGTCATAAGGCTTTTAAGCGCATCTGTTGTTTTGCCTTTTGAACGAGCTTCAAGCATTTTACCGACCGTTATCAGAGTTAAAATCATCGCCGCGGATTCAAAATAGAATTCGTGCATATATTCATGCACCGCAGCAAAATCACCTTTTGACTGCGCCGCCGTCATGGCAAACAACACGTAAACACTCCAAACAAAGGATGCACCCGACCCGAGTGCAACAAGAGTGTCCATATTCGGGGATTTATTTATAACTCCCTTAAATCCGTTTATAAAAAACTTTTGGTTTATAACCATAACAATTGCCGCAAGAAGCATCTGCAGCATTCCGACAGCAACATGATTTTGTAAAAGTGCTTCGGGGAGATACCAACCCCACATGGTATGACCCATAGAGATATACATAAGAACCGCAAGAAATCCGAGCGAAGCAATCAGCCTTTTTTTCAGCGCAGGCGTTTCGGTATCTGTAAGAGAATCTTCCGACACTTCGGATTTTTTGCCGCTTCCCTTAAGCGAAGCACCGTAGCCAGCCTTTTTTACTGCTTCAATTATATCGGTTTCACTCGCATCCCCTTCAACTCCCATTGAATTTGTCAGAAGGTTAACAGAGCATGAGGTTACTCCGCCAACTGCCGAAACGGCTTTTTCAACTCTTGAACTGCACGCCGCACAGCTCATTCCAGTAACATCAAACTGTTTCATAGTCACCTCATTTCATAAGCTTCTGCAAGGTTACAACAAGCTCATCAACGGTTTCGTCTTTGCCTGCACGGATATCATCGGCAACGCAGGTCTTTATATGATTTGCAAGAAGCTCTTTGTTAAAAGCATTGACCGCCGCATTGACCGCTGATGACTGAACAAGAATATCCGTGCAATAAGCATTTTCTTCTACCATGCGCTTAAGTCCCCTGATCTGACCCTCAATTCTGTTCAGGCGGTTAATCAGGCTTTTATATTCCGCATCGGAGCGTTCCTTTGTTTTGTGATTACAGCATTCATTGTTCAATAGTATCACCTCGCTTTTATTATATACCCCCATAGGGTATATGTCAAGAGATAAAAAGATGAAGCTGTCTCACCGAGACAGCCCCTCTCCTGCAAAAAATATGAAAGAAGTGTTATAACGTTTTATGCCACACGATGTGCTGCGCCTTTACCGCTGATAAGAGTGAGAACAGGCTCTTCCTCATAAATTTCTTCAACGGCTCTTGACTGGATTTCCGCACGCATTGCGGCTTTTTCTCTCTGCTTACGGATACGGCGGTTGCGAAGATGAATTCTAATTGCTCTTGCAAGCTTCTCTTCAAAAGCAACAACCTTCTTTTCATTTATAAATCCAACGATAAGCAGTATAACTGCCGCAAATTCCAATACTGTTCTGATAATATCTGCAAATGTCATTTTAAATCCTCCCTTGCGAACTATACTTTTTGAAACAAAAAGTATAAACATTTGTTCTGTGATTGTTATTATAGCAGACGAACATTCGTTTGTCAATACAA
>JAZSNQ010000076.1:0-5675 GCA_045536515.1 Acutalibacteraceae bacterium
TTATGAGAGTTGACAGAATTGCCGATAAATACAACGGTTTTGTCAACCGTCAGTTTGAGGACGGAGTGTTCGGTACAGAGATAATGTTACCGTGTAAATGACCATTCGTGCAAAAGAAATAACCTTTCGTGCAAAAGCAACCCCAAAAGGTTGCTTTTTTGGTATACTGCCGATAGAACAGAGGTGATAATATGAGCAAAGAACCCAAGGCAAAGAAACATTCTTTTTTCAGTAATATGTTCTTTATATTCAAAACCATTACTAAATGGGACAAAACTGTTGTTCCGATAAGCCTGCTGATGTCTCCGTTTCTTATTCTGACGGATCTTATCGTCGCTTATTTCGTAACAACTCTTACCTGGTGCATCGAAAATCAAAAGGGAATTGTATTAATAGTTCTTGCGGCTCTCGGACTTGCGGCGTTTTCAGTTGTCACAGGAGTTATCCCAAACAGACTGAATGAGAAAACAAGCATAAAAAAGGCTGAAATAAACAGACGGTTTGATTTGCTTTTAGGCGAAAAAATCATGGATATGGACTTTGAAATTGCCGAAGGTCCGACAGGCAGAGATAAATACCAGAAAGCAAAAAATTCGCTTGGATATGAAGGCGTTTACGGCTTCGTCAACAATTTTTCCGCAATGTTCACGAACATAATCGGTATATTCACCTTCGGTACGATTACGGCATCCCTGAATCCTTGGCTTATTCTTATTCTGACGGGTGCGCAGCTTCTCGCTATGGTTTCAACCGCTGTTGAAAGCTGGCTCATTAACAAAACCAAAGACCCGATGGCTGCGGTTGACAGAAAACTGAATTATATCACTAAAACATCCCGTGATTTTGCAATAGCGAAAGATATCCGACTTTTCCATTTAAGAGAGTATCTCCGGCAGATGAGTGAATATTTCATCGGCGAGCGCAAATTCTGGACCAATAAAATGTATTTCTACTATTTTCTTTCCGACACACTCAGACTGCTTCTGAACGTCGGAATTGAAATCGGCATTTTCGCTTACATTGCCTATGAAGCTTTGAACGGCGAAATGTCAAAAACCGCACTTGTTCTCTATGCTGTTTCCGTTACGGATTTCACCCATTGGGTTGAATATATCGGCGAAGTGCTTTCTGAAATTATCCCGTCGAATATGCTGATTAACGATTTGCGTGAATTCCTTGATATCAACAACTCGATGGAAAACAAAAACGGCAGTTCTTTACCTGCCGAAACTCCGTATAAAATTGAAATTGAGAATCTTTCATTCACTTATCCCGAAACGGATAAAGTCATACTTGATAACATAAACCTGACAATAAATGCAGGCGAAAGGCTTGCTCTTGTCGGCGTAAACGGAGCTGGTAAAACAACTCTTGTAAAACTGCTCAGCGGACTTTACAGACCGACTTCTGGCTCAATCAAAGTCAATGGAACTGATATTTCAGAGATTAACAGAGATGAATACTATAAATCGGTTTCCGCAGTATTTCAGGAAGCAAGAATTATGCCTTGCTCAATTCTTGAAAATGTTTCAATGCTGCCTGCCGAAGAAAGCGATATTGAAAAATTCAATTTCTGCATCCGTCAGTCAGGCTTGTATGAAAAAATACAAAAGCTGCCCGAAAAAGAAAATACGCTGCTTGTCAAGAATGTCAACGAAAATGCCGTTGAGTTATCAGGCGGCGAAATCCAAAGATTGCTTCTCGCAAGGGCTATTTACAAGGATGCACCGACGCTTATTCTTGACGAACCAACAGCGGCACTTGACCCTATTGCAGAAAACGAAATCTATCTTAAATACAGCGAAATTTCAAAAGACAAAACTTCAATCTATATCTCCCACCGACTTTCATCCACCCGTTTTTGTGACAGAATCGTGCTGCTTGACAACGCTTCGATTGCCGAAGAAGGCACGCACGAAGAGCTGATGGCACTCTCAGGCAAATATGCCGGAATGTTCAGAATCCAAAGCAAGTATTACGAAAAGGAGGCGGAAGAAAATGAAGAAATATAAGCGAACTATCAGAGAAGATTTGCGGATGATAAAGAGAGCTCTGAAACTTATAGAAACAAACACTCCGCATTTTCTTCTGCACACCTATCTCTACTCCTTTTTCAGCACGGCAATTTTTGTTATCGCTAATTACCTCACCGCATCAATTGTTGATGAACTCACGGGCAACAGAGACGTCAAAAAGATACTTTTCCTGCTTCTGATGTATGCTGCGGAAATATTCCTTCACATTTTCCAGGATAACTCGTGGCGTAAAATACGCACGTTTGATCTTATTTCAAGCAAATGGGAAGAAGTTTTACTCAACAGCAAAAGCTTTTCAATGGATTACCCCAACATGGAAGACCCTCTTATGAGAGCCAAACGTCAGCTGATAACCGACAGCCGCAGTTCGGGCGGTCTCGGAAGACTCATGATGGAATTAAGCTCGTTTTTCATCGGTATTAATCAGATTGTAATGTGTTCGGCAATTTCAATGGAGCTGTTTTTCAGGCATCCCGAAAAAACCTTATCGGGATTTGAAAAATTCATCGATTCACCCGGCTTTACCGTGGCATTTTTCGTGTTTGTCGCTCTGTGCGCTCTCGGCGAATACAAGGTCAATTCAAAATATAACCGTCTTGTAAACAGAAAAATCAAAAGCAATTCAATGATTGAAAGGCTTTTGCACTACTATCTTGACGATTATATCGATGACAGCAAGGCGTGCAAGGATATTCATATTTTCAATCAGAAAAAGCTCATCCGAAATTCATCCGATAAAATTTACGGCGATTGGATAAACGGCTGCAAAGAGCTCCATTCTCTTTTCAGAAAAAAGAACAACAGATACAATTTGTTCTATGTTCTCACAACCGCTGCAACATATCTTTTTGTTGCACTCAAAACCTATATCGGAGCTTTCGGTCTCGGCGGTTTCATCAAGTATCAGTTCTGTATTGCAAGAATTGTTGATGCAGCAGAAAGCATTTCGGGCGCAATTACCGCTTTACGAACGAACAACGACTATCTCGAAACATTCTTTGAATATCTCGATACTCCGACTGAAATGCACTACGGCACCATTCCCACCGAAAAGCGAATGGATAACAAGTATGACATTGAGTTCCATAATGTCAGCTTCAAGTATCCGAATACCGAAAACTATGCAATCAGAAATCTCAATCTTAAGTTCAGAGTCGGTGACAGAATTGCGGTTGTCGGCATGAACGGTAGCGGTAAAACAACAATGATAAAACTTCTCTGCCGCCTTTATGACCCGACAGAAGGATATATCTCCCTCAACGGAATCGATATTCAGAAATACGATTATGAGGACTACCTGGATTTGTTCTCGGTTGTTTTTCAGGATTTCAGGCTGTTCTCGTTCTCTGTCGGTGAAAACGTTTCGGCAGAGGTTGATTATGACGAAGAAAAAGTATGGTCATCGCTTGAAAAATCAGGTATGCTTGAAAGAGTAAAGGCTATGCCGAAAGGACTTAAAACTCCCGTTTACAAAGATTTTGAAGAAGACGGTGTTGAAATCTCCGGCGGTGAAGCGCAGAAGCTCGCAATCGCAAGAGCGCTCTATAAAGATGCAGCGTTTGTTATTCTCGATGAACCCACAGCATCGCTCGACCCCATCGCGGAGCACGAAATCTATTCCCGATTCAACGATATGGTCAAGGATAAAACAGCGGTTTATATTTCTCACCGTCTGTCATCCTGCCGTTTCTGTGACAGAATCCTCGTGTTCGATAACGGTCAGCTGATTCAGGACGGCTCACACGAAATTCTCCTCGGAAACCCCGACGGCAAATACAGCGAACTCTGGAACGCTCAGGCACAATATTATGCGGAGAATAAAGCGTAAAACACAATAAGCAAAATAGTCAAAGCCATACAAGCTGATTTTTAATCAATTTGTATGGCTTTTTCTATGTGACAGTTTATTCCGCTATTTTGATTTTAACTCCAAGTTCTTCAAACTGTATTAAATCGTCTTCCGAAGAATCGCTGTCGGTTATGATATAATTCAGCTTGTTTGCGGGGCAAATGCTGATTATGGAATCAAATCCGATTTTTTCAACGGGATATAAACCGTAAACTGTCTTTGAATTGTTTATGATAGCGTTTGTCAGCTCAACACTTCTTGATTTTTGAATTGAAAGACCGAACTTTGCCGAAACACAAGCAGATGTAACAAAGCACTTATCAAAACGAAGTCTGTTGATTAAAGATAATGCAAAACTGTCGTAGAAACAACCGTTTGCCTGCATTTCACCGCCCGCAAGAATAACCGTTATGTTTTCCTTTTTGCGAAGCTCTTCGGCAATTGCAATTGAATTTGTAACAACAGTACAGCAAACATTGCCGATATTTTGTGCCATAAGATAGCCTACACTTGCATTGGTGATATAAACAACGTCATTTTCTTCAATTGTTTTTACAGCTTCTTTTGCTATTGCAAGATAGTTTTCTTTAACATTAACAACACGCTCATCGGGGGAAAGGTTTTTAATTACATTTCCCCCGATTTGTCTTGCGGGTATAGCACCGCCGTGAGTTCTTTTCAAAAGCCCCTGTTCTTCAAGAAGTCTTAAATCCCTTTTTGCCGAGTCATAGCTGATTTTGAATGTTTCCTGAATTTCAGAATTTGATATTCTTCCTTTTTCTGATAAGATTCTGAGTATTTCCTGATGTCTTTCTTCGATAAACATAATTTTTGCCCCTTTCATTAACGGTTGTTAACAGTATCGCTGTAGCTACAAGTATAAAATAGCACAACCGTTAACGATTGTCAAGTAAAATTGTGAAAATAATTGAAATATCGTGAATAAAAGTGAAAGAGTCGTAAAAAGCCATACAGATGATTTTATAATCGGCTTGTATGGCAATTTTTTTGCAAATCTGTACATACTAAAAACAAGAAAGGACGGTTATATATGGACAAAGAAAAAACTGCAAACAATCAAAGCAAAAACAATATCAAACCTAAAGATATTAAAGGGAAAATTGAAATTCCCGACAAGCGTGAACGAAAAGACGGTCCCGGCGGAAATTAAAGGAGGATAATTTATGTTCAAACACGAAAAAATGCTTTTTCATCCCGTTGCTGTTGAAAAACCTAACCCTCAGTATGCGGCGCTTCTGCAGGAACAGCTCGGCGGTGCAAACGGTGAACTTAAAGCTGCAATGCAGTATATGTCACAGAGTTTTCGGATCAAAGACCCCGAAATCAAGGATTTGTTTCTTGATATCGCAGCAGAAGAACTCGGTCACATGGAAATGGTTGCACAGACAATTAATCTTCTGAACGGACACGATGTGTGTGCCGAATCTGTTCCCGCAGGCGAAATTCAGACACACGTTCTTATGGGACTCAATCCCGGACTCATTAATGCTTCGGGTTATTCGTGGACTGGAGATTATGTTTCGGTTACGGGTGACTTGTGTGCAGACCTTCTTTCAAATATCGCATCCGAACAGAGGGCAAAAGTTGTTTATGAATATCTCTACCGACAGATTAATGATAAAAAGGTAAGAGAAACAATTGATTTTCTGCTCAACAGAGAAGAAGCACACAACGCAATGTTCCGTGAAGCATTCAACAAGGTGCAGAACAGCGGTTCAAATCAGGATTTCGGAACAACAAAAGCCGCAAAAATGTATTTCAGTATGTCA
>JAZSNQ010000032.1:0-2396 GCA_045536515.1 Acutalibacteraceae bacterium
GATTACACCGATAACGAAAACGGAATTATAATTGTTCACGATGACTGGAACAAAACATATTTCACTTTCATCTCGGGTAATGCGGGAGCATTTTTGACCGATGCCTCCGTTGACAGTATGATTGATACCTATGACTTGAACGAAAGCTATTACGGCGGAATTTATGCCTGCTATGAGCTTGCGGAAGAATATCTTGAAAACGGCTACTCGGGCGGATATGTTAATGACAGCGAAGAGTTTGTTTATGCAGGCGAAGCAGACGAGCCGAAAACAGAAAATGAAAAAGACGGCGTTTCAATTATCTGGCTCCCCGTTTCACTTCTTATCGGTCTGCTTGTCGGTTTTCTTATCATTAACGGCATAGCATCAAAAAACAAATCGGTCAGAATGCAGGAAAATGCAACCGTTTATACCCGACCAGGCAGCATGAATATCACAGGCAGTGCGGATAATTTCCTTTATAAAAACATTGACCGCACCGAAAAACCGAAGCAGACAGAGAAGAAATAAGGAGGCATTACCGATGGGATTTTTTGATTCGCTTAAAAGGCAGGCGGAATCAGCAATTAAAAGAGAGGTTTCGCAAGGTATCAACAAAGCGGTGAATAATGCCGTTCAGTCAGTAGGCAAGGGAAGAAACTGCACCGAAGCCTTTACCTTTGCTTCACTTCCGACAAATGTTGCCGAGCTTCAGGCTCTGCCCGAAGCAAGCCTTGATTCAGCATTCAAAACAACCGCATTAACCCTTGCCGTGCTCTGCAATTATGAGCATAACCCCGAAGCAACAATTGAAATGCTCAATTTCCTTAAAGGTCCTGCAGAGGTCAGCGGCTTTGAAAAGCAGTTTATCAAAGAGCATCTCGGCTCTGAACCCTACAAAGCACGCTCGTATTTTGAGGGCGCAACTCCGCAGAACAGCTATAAGCCCGATGTGCCCTATAGAATTATGGTAATTGAAAATCCGTATTCTTTTGATAACGAAAACTGGGCAACCCTTTATGTTAAAAGCGGCGGCGCAGATAATCCGAGACCGATGAAGCTTCGCAAAAAGCCTTCAACGGGTCAATGGTTCCTGGTTGAAATTCAGTGCCTTGCCGATATCCGTGTTCCTGTTGAGGAAGACCCCTGGGCATAACAAAACAAAGGAGATTTTGATATGAAAAAAATATTTGCATTGCTTCTTGCACTTGTAATGATGTTTTCGCTTGCCGCTTGCGGCGATAAAAATCCCGAAAATCCCGACAACACAAAACAGCCGTCTGCCAATTCCGATGCAGCCATTGAAGCATCGCTCTTTACCGTTAATTTCGGCGGCGACTGGATAAACATTGAGGATGAATTTGAGGATAGCGAAGACGGCTGCACCGCAGTTCTTCAGGTTCTTGACCCCGATGACGAAGAATATTACATGATTGAGGCTGTAATCAGCGTTGAAATTGACGAGCCGTACGATTTCCGTGAGGACCTTGTTTATTACGGCTTCAATCAGTATGAATACAAGGAAAACAACGCTTATGAAACCGTAAATATCGGCGGCGTTGACCTGCTCAGATATGATGACGGCGATGATACTCTTATTTACTTTAACCGTGTTGAGAGTGCAAATGCTTCGGTTTATGTTGAGTTTGATGCAACCGATATCAACGACAGCCATATCAATGCCCTTCTTGACGGCATCACCTTCAATATTGAAGATATCGGCAACGAAGACGGCCCGTGGGAATGGGAAGGCGAAGCTTTCTATGCCGATGACACAAGCGTAAATTCAGGTGCATTCACCGTTACATCATCATTTGTTCCGTTTGAAGAATATATTTCCACCTTTGAAACCTTTGACCACAGCGTTGCTGCAATTGGTAACAGAGTGTATATTCTTGTTGACGGCGAACTCAGAGAATGCCACTATGACGGCACATGCCTTGCTTTTGTTCAGCCAATAGAGCTTCCCGAAGATGATTATGAAAGAATTGAGGCAACAGCAGACGGCACACTCTGGGTAAGCGGCGGTCTGAACGATATTCTCTGCATTAAAAACGGCAACACGGTTGCAACTTATGAAGATATTGAAAATCTTGCAATCCATCCGTCAGGCACTTGGGGCGTTGACTATTTCACATCAAACGAATGTGAAATCATAACATTCAGCGGCAATTCATACACAGCAACACCCATGAAATTTAAAGAAGTTGATTCTATAATGCACCTGAATGTTGACGAAAACAATGTCTACGTTTGCGCAAATGCCGCAGATGACAGCGGACACAAGGTCTTTGTTTATAACAAAGACGGCGCTCTTCAGAAAACGCTTTGCGATGCGGAAGGCGAAGGACTCGGCAGCGTCACCTTTGTGACACAGACCGCAAACGGATATATCGGCTTTGACGGCAATATGAGAG
>JAZSNQ010000116.1:0-20616 GCA_045536515.1 Acutalibacteraceae bacterium
GGAAGAAAACTCCGATGAATTCGCTCTTGATACCACTTGCGAAATCAGCTTTTCATCGGACAAAGAAGTGTCGGCGGTGAATGTTTGTCTTATGGGAACCTGCCCTTCAACTCCCAAAGAAGGCAAAAGCAAAGCAACGGTTGAGCTTTTCGGTATCGAAAAAGAGGTTGAATTTACCGCATACTATATTGATACATTGGTAAGAAGCGTTGAACTCAACAATATTGACGATTATACCGAATTTGCAATTGACTATGCAGGAAACCGAAACTACGGTGATTCCTCCGGAGAAACTCTCAAAGTTGTTTTCAATGATCTTTCGGAAATTTCCGTGGTTCTCAACGAAGGCATGGCGGAGATAGCTCTTCCCACGGGTGCGGTTGTTCCCGTGTATGCAGGTCTCGGTTTCAATGATGAAGGTTCATATGTTTTTGTAATTACCGTTTGCGGCAAGGTTTTTGAAGAATATGAAGTGACCGAAAGAAACAACGGCTTCGGCGAAAACATTTTGGCTCTTGCAACCGATAATTTTGAATGCATCAACAGCTCTTCGGATAATTTCATAACGGGAATTCAGTATATAACCGCCGATATGGATTTTGCAAAGGTTTGCTTTGAACTTGCATTTGATGATTTGACACAGATGTTTACAAACTTTATAAATTTTGTTAAGTATTATATCGGATAAGACATAGGTGCATTTATGATAAAAATAATTCTTAAAATATTCATCGCCATATTAATGGTTATTAATCCCGAACTTCCCGCTATGCTTGATTTAGGCAAGCTTCCATCGGAAAACATGATTGATATTGATAAATTTGTTCTCAAGTGGGAGGATGAATTTGACGGAGATAAGCTTGACGAAACCAAGTGGGGACCTTCATGGTGGGTGACCGAACGCAAGGGCGGATACTGGCATGAGGATATGGTCAGAGTTGAGGACGGCAATCTTATAATCACCGCTCAATATCTCGATGAACCTCTTGAAAACGATTATTATGAAAAGTGGAAAGATGAAATTGATTTCAAGGAATATAAACCCGGCTGGTATACCGGCGAGATAACAACTCAGGGCAAATATGAGCAATGCTACGGTTATTTTGAGGTCAGATGCATTCTTCCTGCCGCAACGGGTATGTGGAGCGCATTCTGGATGATGAATGACGGGGTTACCCATGTTGACGGCTCCGGTCGTGACGGTACCGAAATTGATGTTTATGAATCGTTCTATTATAAAGACAATTGGTGGGGCAACGACTGTGTTACAACCGGTGTTATCTATGACGGCTACGGTGAAGATATCGTCAATTATTCAATCGGTAAATACTTCATTGAAAATAACCCTTATGAAGAATACAACACATATGGCGTTGAGTGGAACGAAAACGAATATATCTTTTATATAAACGGACACGAAACGGGCAGACTTTCACCCGAAGGCGGAACTTCGCAGAATCCCGAATATCTCTTGCTTTCCTGCGAGTTTGCAGGTGAAAACGGAGTTCAGCATTCCGACCGACACGGTACGGGCAGAATTGAGCTTACTCCCGAAGAAAACTGGCCTGCGGAATTCAAGGTTGACTATGTAAGATGCTATCAGTACAAAGATATGATTAAATAAAAATTGCCTCTGAGAAGCAATTAAGCTTTTCAGAGGCTTTTTCTTATTCTTCTTTGTTTGTTTCTTCTGAATTAATCTTTTCGATTTCTTCTTCAATTATTGAAATTTCTTCTTCCGCAGCAGTTTCTTCACAAGCTTCTTCCGCTGGAATATCCATTTCAACGCTTACGGGTTCTTCCGTCACATTTTCCGTGTTTTCTTCCTGTGTTTCCGTAACGACGGGAACATAAACGAACGGGGCGTTAACGTTGCGCCTTCTGCGCTTTGCAAAGATTATTGCGGCAAAAATGAGGGCAAGAACCGTAAATGCCGATATGCCTGCACCGAGAAGAAGTCCCTGAGGCATGAAGCTGAGTTCAACCGTGTGTTCGCCTGCGGGAATATTGAAGCAAAGATATGCATCTCTGAGTGCAACGTAATCTTCTTCAGCTATTTCAACGCCATCAATTCTGACTGTCCAGCCTTTGTCATAGGGGATTGATGTGAAGAAAAGCGAATCGCTGTCAACTGAAATCGTACCGCTGATTTTTGTTTCTTCAAAGGAGTCAACATTGAGTGACTGATTGCTGAGAATTTCATATCCTTTATTGAGAGCATCTTCGTTGATGTAATAGGGGTAGAAATCAATATAGCCGTATTCGCTGTCCTCAATGCTGATGATAACGATAACTTCATCATCGGGTGTTACAATGCCGAGGTCATAGATATAAGGTTCATCGGTATACTGTGTGGCTTCTTCGCCGTTTTTGTTGATTGTTATATGGTCAAAATCATATGAGTCAACAAAAAGATAGCAGTGCTTTGCTTCTTCGGTTGTAAGGAAGAATGTGAGTTCACCTTCGCCTTCGCCCGATTTGGTGTAATAAATATCACCCGTTTCGAGTCCCGAAGTGATTTCTTCCATGTTGTAATAACGTACTTCGTCAATTGTCATCATACCGAAAACATCCGTCACGCCTGTTGCGTATTCAAGCCAGTCGCTCTGAACATTGAAGGGATTGTTGATGTCCGTCTGCCAGTTTGTAATGTCACTGTCAACGGCAAAACCGATGGGAAGACAGTATTTGTTTTCGTATGCTGTGAATTTGCCGTGGGTCATAAGCTCCGTGTAATAATCGTCTGCAACATTAACGGCAGGGTCATTGTCAACAACATATTTGAGCGAGTGCATCATGTTGTAAATCGGAGTCTGAAGATGATAGGTGTAGCTGTTTATATAGTTACCGCTGAGACCGAGGTCGCTCTGAACGTTTGACATTTTTTCGTATGCCATCGACGAGAATGTGGAAACACCGTTGTAGCCGTACCATGCAGGGTCCATTCTTGCACGGTTATAGGTTAAATCCATGCGGTAGAAATCGCTTCCGTCATAAGCGTCAAGTTCTTCTTTGAGTGCTTCAAAATCAGCATAGTCGCCCGTGAAGTTTGACTTGAGCTGATCCATGCTGTAACGGTCTGTGTTGGCGCAGGAAACTTCACCGATAACACAGCAGAGGAGAAGCACCGCAACTGCCGACTGCTGATATTTCTTGTCCTTCATAAGGGCAAAAACAAGGCAGTAGGTAACAGTGAAAATAATGCTGATGAGAACTGTTATTTCCTCAACGTTCTTTGAACCGATTTCCTGAACGAGGATTATGAAACCGAGAACAGCCATGCCCGTACCGAGAATTGCTCTTCCGCTGAATTCGTGGAGTCTTGTGAATGCCTTATAAGCAAGAACAAGAAGAATGAACGAATACATGAAGCTCCAGCGGTAGGGAAGGTCGTTGGGATAGTGGAAGCCGTGCCAGATATAGTTGACAATGTTGATGTTGAAGCTGAAATACATTATTCCGAGCAATGCAACGTTTGCAACTTTTTCTTTGAGAGGAACGGATTTTGTGAAAAGATAAAGAGGAACGAGAATGACTGTTGCCATTCCGCAGAAAACATTGGGAAGCACATCTTCGCCGCTGCTTCGTATTGTGGGGTCAACGCTTGCGAGATGGTTTGCAAGGAAATCAAAGATTGAATAATAGGATTCATAATTTGTGGGGAACGTGCCCGAGGTTGCCGAGCAGTTTTTAAGAATAAGGTAGGTCGGAATCAGAGAAACAGCAACAAGACCTGCTGCCGCAACGCTTGCAAAAGCGAAGGTGAATCCGCTTCTGAGGAAAAGGCTGCCTTTGATTTTATCTTTGAATTTGTATATTTTCTGCTCGTTATCGTTCAGTGTGTAGGGCGTGGAAACATGAACGGAGCCTGCTTCGTGTTTGCTGAAATAATATACAAGGAAATAGATGACCGAGAATATGCAGGTCATGTAACCCATATAATAGCTTGAAAGAAGCGTGAGAGCGAGAAATGCGATATAAACCCGTGGATTCCGTTTGTTTATGATATTTTCAATTCCGAGAATGACAAGCGGGAAATATACCATCGCATCAATCCACATGACGTTCCAGTAATAAGCGATGAAATATCCGCACATTGCATAAAGAACGCCGAATGCGGCTGTTGTGTAGTCGTGTCTTTCCTGCGATTTCTTCAGATAATAGGTGAACGAGGCTGCTGCAAGAGCAGCCTTTGTTATTATCATACCCGCAATGGCTTCGGGCATATTCACATGACCGAGAAGCAGCATGATAATTGCCGTGGGGCTTGAAAGATAGTTGAAAAAATTGCCCAGAAACGGAGAACCGAGACCTGTCTGCCATGAGTAGAGGAAGGATTGAAGTTCGGTCACTCTGTCATGGAATTCGGCAAAAAGAGGACCGTATTGATGGTAAAGGTCCATTCTGAGAATTGTTGTTTCACCGAACGGGAACAGGTCGTAGCAATAAAAAACAAGCATCATAACGCCTACGGTGCATAAGCATGAAAGCCAGCAATAGGAGTTGCCTGCAAAAAAGCGTCTTAAAAGCGACGGCTTTTTGTCGAGTCGGTTCATAGATTTTTTCCTCCGAAAGAAAATTTTTCAATACACATTTACTATAACATATTATTATTTTCATTTCAAGTGAACAAACTGTAAATCTCTGTTCTAAACAAGGACAAGGAACAATATACTTTTACAAACAGAACGGAAAGGAAAAGATAATGGATAACATAAAACGATTTGACACGGCTGTTATGAATCTTTCAAAAAGGCTTTCGGATTTATTTCTTGCAACGGACAAATCCGAAAAAGACAGAATCAGGGAGATACGGATAAGAAACCGCCGTCCCGTTACCGTGGTAACCGACAAGGGTTCCGAGTTCCTGACACCGACGGGCAGACTCACGCAGATTTATTCCGATCTGGTTGTGAAAACCGATGAAAAAGAGGTTGAAGAAATATTCAGGCGTATCTGCGCCTATTCCGTACACAGCTTCACCGATGCGATAAACCGAGGATACATAACCGTTAGCGGCGGTCACAGGGCGGGGGTTGCAGGTACGGCGGTTACGGAGAACGGAAAGATAACGGCAGTGCGTGATATATGTGCCGTCAATCTCAGAATTGCAAGAGAAATCAAAGGCGCGGCGGATGATATCGTGAAAATGTTTTTCTCTCACGGACTTTGTTCGGTTATAATCGCAGGTCCTCCGTCAAGCGGAAAAACAACCGTTCTGCGTGACCTTGCAAGGCAGATTTCCTCTGCAGAGGGGCTGCTGTGCAAAACCTTTATCTGTGATGAAAGAGGTGAAATCGGCGCATCTTTCTCCGGAATAGAACAGAACGATATCGGAATAAACAGCGATCTGATAACCTCTTATCCGAAAACCGAGGGAATAATGATAGGTCTGCGTTCGTTTTCTCCGGATATTATTATTTGCGATGAGGTTTCGTCTTATGAAGAAACGCAGGCAATTGTTTCGGGTGCGAACAGCGGGGTTTGCTTCGCTTTGAGTGTTCATGCACGAAACGAAAGAGAACTCAGGTCAAAGCCTTTGCTGAAAACATTGCTTGAAAGCGGAGAATTCGGAAATGTTGTTCTGCTGTCCGGAACGGAAGTGGGAAAAACCGAAAAGATTTTCAGGGCAGGTGATTTGATTGATTAAAGTTACGGCGATGATTTTGTTTGTTGCAGGATTTTTTCTCGCAGGGAAATGGGCGGCGTCAATGCAGGAAAAAAGAACGGCTTTACTCAATGAAATCCTGCTTATGATAAATGTTGTTGAGTCGAGATTGAGATATGCGAAGCTGCCTGTTACGGATTTGCTGCGTGTTCTTGATGAAAGTCCCGGTCTGTCGCGACTCGGATTTATTAAAAACTGCCGCGAAAAGGTGTGCTTCGGTGAACCTTTCCCCGAAGCCTGGAAAAACAGCGTGAGGTCAGAAACGGAGCTTTGCAGAATTCTTGCAGATTCCGCAGAATATCTTGCAAGCTTCGGTGCGGATATCGGTTCAACAGATCTTGAAAGCCAGCTTTCGGGGTGTCGGTACTATATTGATGTTTTCGGCAGAGAGCTTGATTTGCAGCGTGAGAAAAGCCGTAAATATTCAAAGCTTTTTCCGCCTCTCGGTATGCTTGTCGGAATATCAGCGGCGATATTGATTATTTAGAGGTGTTTTATGGATATAAGTGTTGTTATCAAAATTGCATCGGTCGGTATTCTTGTTGCGATTCTGAATTCGATTCTGGTGCGTTCGGGACGCGACGAATATGCAATGATAACCATTCTGGCGGGTGTTGTGGTTGTGCTTATGATGCTTGTTCCGCACTTCTCACAGCTTCTCGATACGGTTAAAACCATAGTCGATTTTTAAATTATGGATATTGTAAAGGTTGCTTTCACGGGAATACTCACCGCTGTTGTTTATTCTTTCCTGAGAAATAACAGACCTGAAATTGCTCCGCTTGCCGCACTCGGCGGAGCATCGGTCATTCTTATTGTTCTCGGCGGAAAATTCATTGAAATTCTCGGCGGTGCGAACAACATGATGAGCCTTTCGGGTATAGGCAGGGAAAATGTTTCTATACTTCTCAGGTCACTCGGAATATTTGTTGTGACACAGTTTGCGGCGGATGTGTGCTACGATAATTCATGCTCTGCGCTTGCGGCAGCTGTGGAGCTTGCAGGAAAAATAGGTGCTCTGTATCTTGCCATGCCGATGCTTGAAACCGTGGCGCGCCTTGCAACGGGACTTCTTAACGGATGAAACACAAAAAAATTGCGGCGTTTATGCTGCTTATGATACTGCTTTATTCAATTAACATACCAGCATTTGCCAATGTTGACGAATACTGCAATGATTGGTTTGAGGCAAGCGGAGCGAATGAGCTTTCGGAATATCTTACGGAAGAAACCAGAGACTATCTCAAAAAAATCGGATGTGAGGATGCTGATTTAGAGGGGATTTTTGATATATCGTTTTCGTCGGTTACGAAACTGATAAAGGATATTTTAACGGAAGAAATAAAAACACCGCTTGAGTATCTTCTGAAAACGGTCGGTGCCGTTTTACTTGTCAGCGTTTGTGCAGGATTCTTTCCCGATGATGAGAAAAGCAAAACCGTGCTGGCTCTTATATGCGGAAGCTTTCTGATAATTGAGATTTTCGCACCCGCGATGCAGTCGGTCAGTGCGGCGGCTTTGTCGATGGGTGCTTGTGCGGCATTTGAAAAAGCGCTGATACCCGTGCTTGCGGCAGTTGTTACGGTAAGCGGTAATCCGGCATCTGCTTTGT
Source organism: Acutalibacteraceae bacterium (assembly GCA_045536515.1). Taxonomy (GTDB): domain Bacteria; phylum Bacillota; class Clostridia; order Oscillospirales; family Acutalibacteraceae; genus CAG-177. The sequence goes on from JAZSNQ010000116.1 coordinate 7,281, forward strand.
CGGTTCACGGCACGGTTTTTGCGGCGGCACAGTTTGTTGAAGCCTTTGCAGCCGATACGGTTATGCCATTGGTCGGAATCTGCGGTGCACTCAGCATGACGGGTTCGGTGTTTCCGACCCTCAGACTTTCTGCTGTTTCGGAAACGGTGAAAAAGAGTCTCACAACCTGTCTTGCTTCTGCAGCCGGTCTTTTTACGGGATTTCTTGCTCTTAAAAGCACGCTTGCGGCAAGCGTTGACGGAATGGCGGTTAAGGGAGTGAAGCTTGCGGCGAACACTTTTATTCCGGTCATAGGCGGTGCAATAGGTGAAGCATTTACATCCGTTGCAGGCAGTTTGTCGCTTGTGAAAAATACCGTCGGAGTTTACGCAATAGTTGCTTTTTTTATTATGACTGTTCCCGTAATTATAAATCTTGCGCTGTGGGTTATTGTTATGAGAATTGCCTGTCTTGTAAGCGATTTGCTCGGCTGTGTACAGTGTTCCGAGGTTATCAAAAGCATCGCATTTGTTTTTTCAATGACAAATACGATTCTGGTTCTGTGTGCAGCGGTTTTTATCATATCTTCCGGAATAGTTGTGTTTATCGGAACGGGTGAATGAAATGGAATTATTGAAAAATCTGGCACTGTGCCTCATAGCTGCTGCGGCAGCCGGAACACTTGCAACGGTTATAGTTCCGAGGGGTTCAACGGATAAAACAGTTCGTGTTGTTGTCGGAATATTTGTTGTTGCGGTTATCTGTTCTCCGTTTTCGGAACTTGACAAAAGCGATTTGGTTACCGGCGTTTTCGGGAATTATGAAGATGTAATTTCGGACAATTCATATACGCGCGAAATGCAGGAGCATATGGTTGAGCTTATGAAGGAAACCGTGAATTCGGAAATAACAGAAGCCGCAAACGAGCTTGGTACTGAAATAAAATCGGTTTTTGCCGATATAGAGGCAGATAATGAAAATTGTATAAATATACAAAAAATTGACATTGTTATCAATATAACCGATTCTCGGAATAAAGAGAAGCTGTCGGAAAAAATCAGCGAAAGACTTGGTGTTCCCGTGAACGTTACAGCAGAATAAGAAAGGATATTCGGTGTGGAAAAAATAACGCAGATTATTAAGAATACGGTTAATAAGATATGCGAAAAAAGCCGACTGAGTAAAAAGCTCCTGCTTGTTGTTCTTATGCTTGTTTCGGGAATAATCCTGCTTCTTGCAAGTGAGCTTTCCGAAACGGAAGAAGCGTCTCTGAAGCAGATGGAAGAAACAACCTTGATTTCGGATGTCCGGGAGTATTCACAGGAACTTGAAGAACGCTTAATCTCAATAATATCAAGCATTGACGGTGCAGGAATGACAAAGGTTATGGTTACTGTTGACAGCGGATGCGAAGATATATATCTGCATGATTTTGACTACGGAGAGAATGCTGACCCAAGCGGAAAAAACAGCATTGAGCGCAAGGATGAATATGTTATTGTTGACGGCTCATCCGGTGAGCAGGGAATAGTGGTAAGAAGAAAAGAACCGAAGGTGAGGGGGGTTGCGGTTGTGTGTGAAGGTGCAGGATCGGAGCAGGTCCGTTCTCAGATTGTTGCTACGGTAACCGCCTTGCTTGACATAAGCAGTGCCAGGGTGAGCGTTGCCAAAATGAATTGATAAATTATTGCATAAAAATACATAAACGGAGGACATGAATTATGATTATCAGAAAAAGACAGTTATTGCTTGCAACCCTTGTTATCGCCCTTGCGGCGGCGGTTTTTGTGAATTGGTATTACACAAAACCGCAGGTTGAATCTGCCGATGCAAAAGCGGAAACAACTACGGCGCAGGCGCAGGAAGGCGCAAATCTCGGAGATGCCCGCTATGTTATTTCAAGCGATGCGGTGCTTGAAGATACAGCCGCACAGGCACAGGCGAATGAATACTTTGCAGGTGCAAAGCTTCGCAGACAGACTGCACATGATGAAGCTGCAGAGGCACTCAATGACATAATCAAAGACAGTTCTTCCTCATCCGAGGCGGTTTCAAAGGCAAGCAAAACCCTCGATGAGCTTGCAAAGTCAATTACGCTTGAAAGTGATCTGGAAAATCTCATTACTGCAAAGGTGGGATGCGAGAATCTTGCCATTCTCAACGAAGGCAATGCGGAGATAATTGTGGAAAACGGTTCGCTTGATGACGTTTCCGTTGTCAAAATAAAAGAGGTTGCCGTTAAACATACGGGCTTGCCGGTTGATAATATAACAATCATTGAAATGGAATATTAATAAATATTTTATAAAATATAGTTGTATAATTAATCATTTAATGGTATAATCAACGGGTAATACGGGGATAACCCCGCTCGGAGGAATACTATGATTACAAGACGTGAAGAAAGAGAACAGGCTTTTATTCTGCTTTTTGAAAAATCGTTCAATGAGGAAATGAGCGTTTCGGAGCTTTATGAAACAGCTCTTGAAAACGAAATTATTGTGGAAAGTGAGTTTGCAAAAAATCTTGCTCTTAAGGTTATCGAAAATCTTGAGACTGTTGATGAAGCAATTGAAAGGAATTCCGTGAAGTGGAAAATGAACAGAATTTCAAAGGTCGCGCTTGCAGTGATGCGCCTTGCGATATGCGAGATTCTTTTTTATGACGATATTCCCGTCGGTGTTTCAATTAACGAAGCGGTTGAGCTTTGCAAAAAATATGCTTCAAAGGATGATTATTCATTCGTAAACGGCATTCTCAGCTCAATCGCAAAGGAAGAAAAATAATGCTTACTCTCGGAATCGACACAAGCAACTACACAACCTCTGTCTGTCTCTATGACAGCGAAAAAGACCTGATGCATCAGAAAAAGCTCCTTTTGCCCGTCAAAGAAGGGGAGAAGGGGCTTCGTCAGAGCGATGCGGTCTTTCATCACACTGCAAGACTTTATCCGCTGATGAAAGATTTATTTGAGGAATACGGTGCTGAACTTGATGCGATAGGTGTTTCCGAAAAACCGAGAGATGCCGAAGGCTCATACATGCCTTGTTTCCTTGTCGGCATCAATGCCGCCAATTGCATCGGTGCAGCCATGAGTAAGCCAGTTTACGGTTTCTCGCATCAGTCTGGTCATATATCCGCTGCTTTGTATTCCTGCAACAAAACAGAACTTATTAAAGAAAAATTTATTGCCTTTCATGTTTCGGGCGGAACAAGCGAAATGCTGCTGGTTTCTCCGGATAATGAGAGGATTTTCGATATTCGGATAATCGGCGAAACACTCGATCTCAACTGCGGACAGGCTGTTGACCGTGCCGGAGTTATGATGGGCATTTCCTTTCCTTGCGGAAAAGAGCTTGAAAAGCTTGCTTTGAAAAGTACGGAGAAATATAATCCCAAAATTTGTGTCAAAGACGGAAATTGCAGTCTTTCGGGTCTTGAAAATCAGTGCAGAAAAATGCTTGATACAAGTGAGAAACATGAGAATGTTGCCCGTTACTGCATAGATTTTGTTGCAAAAACCGTTGAAAAAATGACGGATTATGCAATTGAGAAATACGGTGATTTGCCTCTTGTTTATGCAGGCGGAGTTATGTCAAATTCAATTATCAGAGAAAAAATCACAAGCAGATATAAAAACGCAAGCTTTGCACACCCCGATTTTTCTTGTGACAATGCGGCAGGTATTGCATATCTTGCTTCTTTGAAAGGAGCGAAGGATAATGCCTGACGGAGTTGTTCTGAGCGTAAGCCAGCTTAACAGATACGTTAAGTCGATTATTGAACAGGACAGAAATCTGCAGACGGTTTTTGTTCAGGGTGAAATATCCAATTTCACAAATCACTATAAAACCGGTCATTTTTATATGACAATCAAAGACGAGTTTTCGTCGATAAAAGCGGTCATGTTCAAAACCGCAAATATGCACCTTAAATTCATGCCCGAAAACGCAATGAGCGTTATCATCAAAGGCAGAGTTTCCGTTTTTGAGCGTGACGGTCAGTATCAGCTTTATATTGACGATATGCAGCCCGACGGAATAGGCGCATTGAGCTATGCTTTTGAACAGCTTAAAGAAAGGCTTGCAAAAGAAGGTCTTTTTGATACCGAAAAGAAGAAAACCATACCCGCATATCCTCAGAGAGTCGGTGTTGTAACATCACCTACGGGTGCGGCGATTAGAGATATAATCAATGTTATTTCAAGAAGATTTCCTATGACGGAGCTAATACTGTGTCCCGTTGCCGTGCAGGGCGATTATGCCGCACCGCAGATTAAAGCGGCGATTGAGGAGTTCAACAAACAAAAAGCTGCGGATGTTCTGATTGTAGGCAGAGGCGGCGGCTCGATTGAGGAACTCTGGGCATTCAACGAAGAAATCGTTGCAAGAGCTGTTGCGGCAAGCGATATTCCCGTTATTTCCGCAGTAGGTCATGAAACGGATTTCACAATCTGCGATTTTGCGGCAGATTTAAGAGCACCGACGCCTTCCGCGGCAGCTGAACTTGCCGTGCCCGATATGTATCAGCAGAAGGAAATGCTCGGTAATATGAAGCGGCGGCTTGATTCTGCAGTTTCCGATAAAATCGGTGTTGAACGTGCAAGACTTGAAATTAAAAAATCCGTTCTGCAGAGAATGAGTCCGCAGAACTATATTGATAATCTCCGTGTACGCTGTGACCGTGCAAGCATGGCAATGGAAAATGCTGTTAAACAAAGCGTTACGGTTAAATCAAAGGAGTTTTCTGCCATTTGTGCAAAGCTTGATGCGATGAGTCCCCTCAAAATTCTTGCAAGAGGCTACAGCGTTGCAACCAAAGAAGGCAGGATAATAACGGATGTTTCCGATGTCAGAAAAGGTGACATGATTAATGTCAGGGTCAGTAACGGCGAAATTGAATGTGAAGTAAAGGGCTGTTGAATATGGAAAAAATGACTTATGAAAAAGCAGTTGTAAGGCTTGAAGAAATTGTGGACAAGCTTGAAAACGGCAATCTTTCCCTTGAAGAAATGATGAAGCTTTATGAAGAAGGTACGGCTCTTGCGGCGAAATGTTCAAAGAGTCTTGATGCTGCTCAGCTTAAAATATCAGAACTTTCTGCAGGTGAGAGTCAATGACGGAATTTAATAATAGATTTAATGAATATGTCGCTCTTATCAATGAAGCGGCAGATAAATATGTTTCCGAAAAAATGTTTGAGGGCAGAGAATCAACGGGTCTTTCCGAAATGCTGAAAGCTATGGCGTATTCACTCAGTAACGGCGGTAAGCGCATAAGACCCATGCTGACTCTCGAGTTCTGCCGTGTGTGCGGCGGTGATTTCAAAAAAGCAATTCCGTTTTCACTTGCGGCGGAGATGATTCACACCTATTCGCTCATTCACGATGATTTGCCGTGCATGGATGATGATGATGTGAGAAGAGGCAAACCCTCAAGTCATAAGGTTTTCGGAGAAGCAAATGCGCTTCTTGCAGGTGATGCACTTCTCACTCTTGCGTTTGAGACGGTTCTTGCCGCAGAGGGCGTAAGTGCCGAAGCAAAAGCAAGGGCAGGTCTTGAGCTTGCAAAGGCGGCAGGCTGTTCGGGTATGATTGCAGGTCAGGTTATGGACCTTGCAAACGAAGGAAAATCCGCGCCGCTTGATGCTGTTAAAGAAACCGACAGACTCAAAACAGGTGAAATGATAAGGGTGTCCTGCGTTATGGGATGTATAGCCGCAGGTGCCGATAATGAGAAAATAAAAGCCGCTGAAATTTACAGCGGGAATATCGGACTTGCTTTCCAGATTGTTGACGATATCCTTGATGTTACAAGCGACGAACAAACACTCGGAAAGCCTATAGGAAGTGACAGCGAAAACAAAAAGTCAACCTATGTTTCGCTTCTCGGACTTGAAAAATCGGCTGAATATGCTGAAAAGCTTACCGCAGAAGCAAAGGAAGCGTTAAATATTTTCGGTGGTGAAGGAGAATTTCTTGCTCAGCTTGCCGATAAGCTTGCGAGCAGAAAAAACTGATTTATGAATCAAACAATTCTTGAAAATATAAAGCATCCGTCGGATATAAGAAATCTTGACGGTGCGGGTCTTGAAACGCTGTGCACAGAGATACGCAAAGTTCTGATTGATACCGTTGCATCAACGGGCGGTCATCTTGCATCAAATCTCGGTACGGTTGAGCTGACTGTTGCTCTTCATAAGAGTTTCCGTTCTCCGGATGATAAAATCATCTGGGATGTGGGGCATCAGGCTTATACCCATAAGCTTCTGACGGGCAGGTATGCCGATTTTTCAACACTTCGCAAGGAGGGTGGAATATCGGGTTTTGTGCGTCCCGATGAAAGCGAGCATGACAGCTTTTATGAGGGTCATGCAGGTGTTTCCGTTTCTCAGGCTGCAGGTGTTGCCGCAGCAAATGCCGCAAAGGGCAACAAAAATTATGCCGTGGCGGTTATCGGTGACGGCTCATTCGGCAACGGTATGGCGTATGAAGCACTCAACCATGCAGGCTCAACCAAAACAAGACTAATTGTTATTCTCAATGATAACGAAATGTCGATTTCCGAAAACGTCGGTGCAATGGCGAGATATCTTGCTTCCGTCAGAGCAAAGCCCGAATACTACAGATTCAAGGCAGGTACGGAAAAGGCACTCAACAAAATTCCCGTTGTCGGAAAATCGCTTTCAAATCATCTTTTTAAATTAAAAAACACAATTAAGAACATTATCTATTCCAGCTCGTTTTTTGAGGATTTGGGATTCAAATATATAGGACCTATTGACGGACACAACATTTCAAAGCTCTGCGAAGCGATGAACAGCGCAAAGATGGTTGAACGTCCCGTTGTTATTCATATCAATACTCTCAAAGGCAGAGGATACGATTTTGCGGAAAATGCGCCTGAAAAGTTCCACGGAATTTCAAAGTTTGATATAAATACAGGTGAACCTCTCGGCGGCGGCGACTGTTATTCAACCCGTTTCGGTAAAGCACTTTCGGAATTTGCTTCAAAGGATAAAAGAATCTGTGCAATCACGGCTGCAATGGCACTCGGTACGGGTCTTGAAGAATTTTCAAAAAAATATCCCGACAGATTTTTTGATGTCGGTATAGCGGAAGAACACGCGGTAACATTTGCAAGCGGTCTTTCCGCAGCGGGTATGCTTCCCGTTTTTGCGGTTTATTCAACATTTCTCCAGAGATGTGCAGACCAGCTTATTCACGACGGTGCGCTTCAGAGACAGAAAATGATTATTGCCGTTGACAGAGCAGGCTTTGTGGGCGAGGACGGCGAAACGCATCAGGGACTTTTTGATGCGGCACTTGTGCAGAGCATACCCAACACAACCGTTTATTCTCCCGCAACCTATCCGGAGCTAAACAATGCTCTTTATAATGCATTTTATAAGGACGAAAACCTTATAATCATAAGATATCCCAGAGGCAGTATGCCCGAAATCGGAACAGACATAAAAGCAGGCGGAGATTTTGAGGTTATCGGTAACGGAAAAATTGCGCTTGTAACCTACGGCAGGCTTTATTTCAATGCTCTTGAAGCGGTTGAAAAGCTGCGTGCAAAAGGCATTGATGTCAGGATTATAAAGCTGAATAAAATAAAACCTATGCCGACAGGTGCGGTTGAAAACGCTCTTGAATGCGAAAAGATATTCTTCTTTGAAGAAGGGATGCGTTCGGGCGGTGTTGCAGAAAAATTTGCTTCACTTCTTCTTGAAAAAGGATATAAAGGCGGTTATTCGGTAACTGCGGTTGACGATGAGTTTGTTGCGCACGCAAGTGTTGCAAGACTTATGGAAAAATATTCGATGGATGCCGACGGTATGGCACTGAAAATCGAAAAAGAGGTTCAGATATGAGTGAAAAAATGCGGCTCGATGTTGCCGTTTATGAAAGAGGATATGCCGAAACAAGAGAAAAGGCAAAAGCCATGATTATGGCAGGAAGTGTTTATCTCAACGGTCAGAAAGCTCTTAAGGGCGGCGTGAATATAAAAGAAACCGATGTTATCGAAGTCAGAGGTGCGGTCAATCCCTTTGTCAGCAGAGGCGGTCTTAAGCTTGATAAAGCTGTCAAAAGCTTCGGACTTGACCTTAATGACTGTATCTGCATGGATATCGGTGCATCAACCGGCGGCTTCACAGACTGTATGCTCACAAACGGTGCAAAGAAAGTTTATGCAATTGATGTGGGCTACGGTCAGCTTGCATGGAAGCTTCGCTGTGACGAAAGAGTGGTTAATCTCGAAAGAACAAATTTCAGATATGTTACCCGTGAGCAGGTGCCCGATGAGATTGATTTTGCGAGCGTTGACGTTTCATTTATATCGCTGAAGCTTATTCTTCCCGTTATGCATACTCTGCTTAAAAACGGCGGCCATTCCGTGTGCCTCATAAAGCCCCAGTTTGAAGCAGGTAAGGAAAATATAGGCAAAAAAGGTGTTGTTCGTGATAAAAGCGTGCATGAGGAGGTTGTTGCAAACATAACAGCTTTTGCCGCAGAAAACGGATTTAAAGTTCTCGGTGTTGATTTCTCCCCCATAAAAGGACCTGAGGGTAACATCGAATATCTTATGTACATAGAAAAATGTAAAAACGGAGAAATGCTCTGGGAAGGCTCTGTTACGGAGCTTGTTGAGCGTTCTCACGAAAATCTTGATAAATAAGAGGATAAGAAAATGAAAATTGTTCTTATGCCGAATCTGACCCGAAAAGAAGCGTTCAGCGTCACCGCAGGAATATGCGAAAGCCTTAAAAATCTCGGTGCAGAATACTTTTTTTCAACAGAATACAAAAATGAATTTGAGTTTACCGGTGCGAAATTTCTTCCGATTGAAGAAGCTGTTTCACGGTGCGATGCGGTAATTGCAATAGGCGGCGACGGCTCAATTATCCATGCCGCAAAACTTGCTGTTACGGCACAAAAACCCATTCTCGGAATTAATGCAGGCAGGCTTGCTTTTATGGCAGGTCTTGAGGATAACGAGCTGAGCCTGCTTTCAAGGCTTATTGACGGTGATTACACTCTCGATAAAAGACTTCTTCTCAAAACTAAAATTATTGATGAAGACGGAATTGTAACCGATAAAGGTTATTGTGTCAACGACTGTCTTATAACCAACGAAGAAAAGCAGAGAATGACGGCGATTGATGTTGCTCTTGACGGCAAAAAGTTTAACAGCTATCTTTGCGACGGCGTTCTTGTTTCAACACCGACGGGTTCAACGGCTTATTCTCTTTCTGCAGGCGGACCGATAGTTGATCCCGAGCTTGAAAGCATACTTTTAACTCCGCTTTGTCCCCATTCTCTTGTTGACCGTTCTCTGATTTTCAGACCCGATGCGGTTATAACGGTAACCTCTGCGGAGGATTTGCCGCTTTGCATATCAAATGACGGTGCAGAACCGATTGTTATTGCCCCCGGATGCCGTGCGGAAATTTCAAGAGCAGGGTTAACGGCGGATTTTATCAGAATCAAGTCGGATAATTTTATCGACATCTTATATAAAAAATTGGCTCAGAGGCGATAAAACCTCAGTGCCGAAAGGATGGAAAACTGTGAAAAAGAAAAGACATGAAACGATAATCAGATTAATCGAAGAAAACTGCCTTTCTACCCAGACCGACCTTCTCGAAATGCTCCGCAAGGAAGGCTTTGACACAACTCAGGCAACCATTTCAAGAGATATCAAGGATTTGCGACTTATTAAAAAAGTTGATGAAATGGGCAGAAGCCGTTATGCGGTGGACAGCGGTGAATCCGGTGAGCTTCTCGGAAAATACAGAAGCATTTTCAGCCACTCGGTTATTTCTGCCGATTATGCGGGAAACACCCTTGTCATAAAGTGCTACACAGGCATGGCTCAGGCTGCGTGTGCGGCTCTTGATTCCATGCATTGGGACGGTCTTGTGGGCACTCTTGCGGGAGATGACACTATTTTTGCTCTTTGCAGAACTCCCGAGCTTGCCTGCAACATGAAGGATGCCATTGCGGATTTGCTCAGCTGATTTTTGAAGGGAAAAGAATTTAGTTATGTTAGTCGGTTTGAAAATCGAAAATATAGCCGTAATCGAAAGTGCGGAGATTGAATTCGACTCGGGTCTCAACGTCATGACGGGTGAAACGGGTGCGGGTAAGTCTATCGTAATTGACTCAATCAATGCGGTTCTCGGCGAAAGAACATCAAGAGAGCTTATCCGTTCGGGTGCGGAAAGTGCAAAGGTTTTTGCAACCTTTGCGGATATTAATGCCGAAACGGAGAACATTCTTGATGAAATGGGCGTTGAAAAAATGCCTGATAAAACTCTTGTGCTGAGCCGTTCATTGAGTCTTTCGGGCAAGAATTCCTGCCGCATAAACGGCACTCCCGTAACGGTTTCGGCTCTCAAAGAAATCGGTTCGGGTCTCATCAATATTCACGGTCAGCATGACAGCCAGGCACTTTTGTCGCCCGATAAGCATTGCGGGTTTATTGACCTTCTTGCAGAAAACCTTGAACTCAGAACCGAATATAAAAAGGTTTTCACAGAGCTTGTTTCCGTCAAAAAGGAGCTTGATTCGCTTTATGATTCAAGGGATGAAAAAGCGGCAAAACTTGATTATCTTAATTTTCAGATAAAAGAAATCACCGATGCAAATATCCGTATCGGTGAACGACAGGAACTTTCAAAGGAAAAAGAGCTTCTGCAAAACAGCGGAAGAGTTATAAAATCGCTTGAAAAAGCTTATTCGGCACTTGTCAGCGACAGCGGTCTTTTAACGGGTGCGGAGGATTGCGCACATGAGCTTGATACCGCTTCAAAATTTTTTGACGGCGCAAAGGATGCCGCAAAGAATATGCGTGCCGTAACTTATGAGCTTTCCGATGTTTCTTCTCAGGTGAGAGAACTCATACACAGCTTTGATTTCAGTCCCGAAAGGCTCACCGAAATCAATGAAAGACTTGATTTTCTTTACAGAATATCAATGAAATACGGCGCAAATGAGAGTGATATTCTTGATTGCCTTGAAAAAGCGGTTGAAGAGAGAAATGCAATTGAAGTTTCGGATGAAAGAATATCGGAGCTTGAAGAAAAGCTCTATGCGCTTTCCGATAAAATAAAAATTCTTTCAGCTCAATTAACCGAAAGCCGTATGACTGCCGCAAAAGAATTTGAAATGCGGGTCAAGGAGGAACTTGAATTCCTTGATATGCCGAAGGTTACTTTTGTTGTTGACAGAAAAGCAACCGCACTTACATCCAGAGGTGCCGATGCCATAGAATTCCTTATCAGTGCTAACCCCGGTCAGGAACCCAAGGCAATTGCAAAAATTGCTTCGGGCGGCGAGCTTTCAAGAATAATGCTTGCAATAAAGAATGTTCTTTCCGATAAGGATAGCATATCAACTCTTATATTTGACGAAATTGATACGGGTGTCAGCGGCTCTGCGGCAGAGAAAATTGCCCTCAAGCTTTATGAGGTTTCAAAAGGCAGACAGGTTATCTGCGTAACCCATCTTGCAAGAATTGCCGCGCAGGCTGATAAACATATGAAAATCAGCAAGACAGCTGATGAAGAAAAAACCTTTACAAAGATTGATACCCTTGATTTTGACGGCAGGGCCGCCGAAATTGCAAGGATAACCGCAGGCGGAAATCTCACTGCTCTGCAGATAGAAACCGCAAAAGAAATGCTTTTGAACGCAAAGGAGAACTGATATGAAATTCGGAGTATGCATCGGAACGGATATTGAAAAAATGAAGTTCATCAAGGCTCTCGGCTATGATTATGCCGAAGGTCATTGTCAGGAAATCGCAAGAAAAGATAAACCGTATCTCGATGAAATGAAAAAAACGGGTCTTCCTGTTATTGCGGCAAACTGCTTTATCGGTCTGCGTATCGTCGGCAAAGAAAAAAATTATGCCGAGATTGACGCATATCTTGAAAAGCTTTTTAAAAACGCATCCTATCTCGGACTTGAATATCTTGTTTTCGGTTCATCGGGCGCAAGAAGAATTCCCGACGGAATGACTCTTGAAGAGGGCAGGGCAGAAATAATTGATTTTCTCAAAAACCATGTTGTGCCTCTTGCCGAAAAATATAATATAATTATTGCCATTGAACCCCTCAGACCCGAAGAATGCAACGCAATCAATATCGTTGCAGATGGCGTTGAGGTTGCAAAAGCCGTTGATTCTCCGTTTGTTAAGGTGCTTGCGGATGTAGCGCATATGTATGTCCAGAATGAAAGCATGGAAAGCCTGCTTGAATATAAAGGCTGGATTGTTCATGCTCACACTTCAAATCCCGACCCCGATCCTTCTCTTGGCAGGAAGAGGATTTATCCCGTTGCAGCCGATAAATTCAGTCAGGCAAGTTTTATTAATGTGCTGAAGGAAATCGGAGTTGAATATTGTTCGATTGAAGCCGAAGTTCAGGATTTTGAATCCGATGCAAAAAATGCATATGAAATCCTTACGGAGTTGAAATGATATGAAGCTTAATAAAGATGATGTTGTGCTTTTTTCGGGAGATTCTATAACCGACGGTAACAGAGGCAAATGCATGGACTGTAACCATATTATGGGTCACGGTTATCAGTATATTGTTGCATCGAAGCTTGCACTTGAAAATGCGGAAAATATGCCGAAATTTATCAATAAAGGTTATTCGGGCGAGAATGCCGAGGGTCTTCTTGAAAAGTGGCAGGCGGATGTTATTGATAACAAACCTACAATACTCAGTATTCTTGTTGGTGTCAATGACGGCGGATACGGATATTTTGCAAAAATATCTCCCGATGAAACCGCAAAAAACCATGAAACAAATCTCCGTGCAATTCTTGAAAAAACAAGAAAAGAACTTGGTGATATCAAGATTATTCTTTGTGAGCCTTTTTATTTCCCTCTTGATAAGTCAGACTATTCTTATAAGAACTCACCGCATCCTGACGGAGTAGAAGGTCCTTTCAAAAGACCCGACAGCAATGATCCTCAGGATTCCGTTGCATACCGTGAGGCAGCAAATATCAGAATAAGGGCGGCAACCAAAATGCTTGCAGAAGAGTTTGATTGTACCTTCGTTCCGCTTTATGATAAGATTAAGGAGAATGCCGCAAGGTCAAGAATAGAATATTTTGTCTGGGACGGCACCCATCCGAGCATTGCGGGACATATGATTATTGCTCAGGAATGGCTTAAAGCGGTTGAAGGTCTTGACAAACCATAACATTATAATGTATATTTTTATAATATTGTAAATAACACCGAAAGGACGTAATAAAATGCAGATTTATGAAGAACTTGTTGCAAGAGGACTTATTGCACAAGTCGGATCGTAGCCATGTCGTTCTGTGAGCCAA
>JAZSNQ010000176.1:0-30861 GCA_045536515.1 Acutalibacteraceae bacterium
GATGAAATTGCCGCTATGTATGAGGATGCAAAACTCCGCCATGAACAGGCAATGATTGAAGAAGCTGCTGAAAGAGAACGTAAGGAAGCCGAAGAAAAAGCTTATGCCGAAAAGCTCAAGGCAGAAAAAAAGAATAAATAATGGCGACATTTTACAAGGAAGTCAAGGTTTTTTATCGGTTCTTTTCCATTAATACATCATGAAAAAATCCCGTAATACACAAAGTATTGCGGGATTTTTGTCATTTCGTCTGAACAAAAAATAACCTGATAAAAACTGCTTCGTACCTTAAATCAGGATGGTTTGGGTATAGAACAAGGCAAAAAAGTTGTGTGTCCCGATATCCTGTTTTAAGGCTTAAATTCCTTGTGAAGAGTCGCCCTGAAAAAAGAACGCTGAGGTTTTGAAACTTCAGCGTTCTGATATTATAAGGTCTTATTTTGATTTTCCCTCGGGAGTATCACGGTAATACTGCGTTTTGGGGTTGGGATGCTTTCTCGAATTCCAGAGTTCTTCTGCAACGGGTGCCCATGCATTTGCAAACTTATCGCATTTTGAGCAGAGTGTTTCGGCACTTTCGGGTTCGATAAGGTCTGTTGATTTTGCGCCCGTTTCTGCAATGATTTTGCGAAGACACTGCGGATTTTCAAGCATCGGGCAGGGTCTTAAGTGATTATCGTTGAACGGCTGGTTATGCCAGAATGCCTGGAAAAGAGGATTTCTCAATCCTTCAAGGATGGTATGTGTTCTGATATTTGAATCTGAATAGTGAATGAATACGCAGGGCTCCATATCGCCTTCGGAGTTGATATGAATATAGTTTCTGCCGCCTGCGATGCATCCGCCTACATATTCGCCGTCATTCTGAAAATCCATGATGAACATGGGTTTGCCTGTTTTGCCGTTTCTTACCTTGCGGAGCCAGTCATACATATATGCCCTCTGTTCGGGAGTGGGAATAAGGTCAACAACCGCATCCTTACCCACGGGCATATAGTTGAAATAAAGACCGAATCTTGCACCTTTTTCCACCATAAGGTCAAGGAATTCATCGCTTGTAACGGAAGGAATGTTCTGGCTTGTGTAGCAAACGGAGATGCCGTAAAGCAAGCCGTATTCCTTAAGAAGTTCCATAGCCTCAATAGTTGTTTTGTATGCGCCCTCGCCTCGTCTTGCGTCGTTGCTTTCTTCCGTACCTTCAATACTGAGAGCAAGGGAAAGATTGCCCACCTCTCTCATTTCCTCGCAAAGCTCACGGTCAATAAGAGTTGCATTTGTGTATGCAAGAAATGCGCAGTCGGGATTTTCGCGGCAGAGAGTGAGAATCTCTTTTTTCTTGATAAGAGGCTCACCGCCTGTGAGCATATAAAGGTGTGTTCCGAGTTCCGTTCCCTGACTGAGAATGCTTCTCATTTCGTCAAGAGAAAGGTTGGATTTGTGACCGTATTCCGCCGACCAGCAACCCTTACAGTGAAGATTGCAGGCACTTGTGGGGTCAAAAAGCATGATAAAAGGAATGTTGCACTTATATTTTTCTCTGTTTGTTCTTACAGCCTTTGTGCCGTTGACACCTGCGCCGAGACCTAGTGCAAGAAGCATGTTTTTGATAACGCCGCCGTCACATTCGTTGATGATGTTCATTGCGAATGTGTGCCAGACATTTTCCGGGTCGTTGATTGCGTTGCGGAAAGAATCAAAATTCTTTTCGGGGAAAGCACCGCCCATGAGTTTCTGTGCAAGGTCGATAAGCTTGATTATGTTTTCTTCGGGATTCTTTTTGACGTATTTATAAATTCCGTCAAAAGCAACCGAAGCGGAAGCTCGTTCTATTTTTTCTTTAACGGTCATTGTAACACCCTCCTTTCTTAGAGGTTATACCGATAGAATATAAATTTTAAATCAGAGATAACTATAAATATATCACATTAAAATGCGTTTGTCTATAAAAATAATTTTTTACTTTACAATTTAAAAAAGAATACTATAATTATATTAAAAGTTGAAAATGCAGGAGGAAAGAAATGAAAGAAAAGCTTTTTCGCTCATCCAATGCCCTGGGTCTTGCGGCAAGAATAACTGTTTCGGTATTTATTATTGCCTTTATAATATGGAAATATGATGAACTGCAGAATATTGACATAAGAGCACTTGTCGATTCAAGCTCAAGTGTTTTTGCGGCGGTGGGTCTTATATGGGGCGTTTATCTTCTTAAATCTGTAACCTTTGTTTTGCCTGCTTCGTTGATTTATATAGCCGTGGGAATGTGCTTTCCCGCACATTGGGCAATACTTATCAATGCTGTCGGAATAATGATTGAAGTCAGCGTTTCGTATCTTTTCGGTATAATAATGGGCGGTCCCTATGTTAAAAATAAGCTTGAAAAGAATAAATACGGCGAAAAAATCCTTGCACTTCAGGAGAAAAACAAGCTTTCCGCAATATTTATTGTAAGAGTTCTGCCCGTGTTTCCGATTGATTTGGTAAGTCTTCTTCTCGGTGCTGTCAGAATGAAATTTCTTCAGTATTTTCTTGTTTCTCTCGGAGGAATTCTTCCCAGAGTAATATTGTTTACGATTCTGGGTGACGGAATATACGACTATTTTCCCATGCGGAAAATCGTTGTTGTTGCCGCAATTCTCATTCCCGTTGCACTTGTTGTGTGGGTTATAAGATATGCGATGAAAATGTCGAAAGCGGAGGAAAACTACGGAAAATCTCCCTATGAACCGATAAAGGATAGCCGCAGATACGTCATTTTTGATACGGATATCGGTCCCGACTGCGACGATGCGGGTGCAATGGCGGTTCTTTTTGAGATGGCAAAGAAGTATGATGTCAGAATTCTCGGATGTGCAAACTGCACTTCAAACCCCTACGGTAACGGTGCAATCCGTGCGATATCGGAATATTACGGTCATGAAAACATGAAAATCGGTCAGCATAAAGGATATGAAATTCTTAAAGATAAGGATAAATATAATAAACCCGTAACAAAGAAATACTGCAAATACGAAAACAGCGCAATTCATGTCGGCTCGGCACTCGATTTATATGAGTCTGTGCTGAAAAAAGCAGAGGATGATTCCGTAACGGTTATTGCTGTCGGACCTTTGACAAATCTTGCGGAAATTCTTAACGGCAACCCTGATTTGTTCAATAAAAAAGTCAATTCAATTGTTGCAATGGCAGGAAAATTTCCCGGGGGCAGGGAGTTCAATATTGAATGCGACCCCGAAGCAGCCCAAACCGTTTTTGAAAAATTCAAGCATATTATCGTATGCTCGGGATTTGAAATCGGTTCAAGAATCAAAACGGGTTTTTCTGTTGAACATGAAAGCAATCCCGTATATGACAGCTATAAGTATTATGTAGGCGGAAAAGAGCCTCCTTATATGAGAGAAAGTTGGGATTTGACGGCTGTTCATTATGCTTTTGAGGGTGAAGGAGAATTTTATTCCCTTTCAAAACCTGTCAGCATTACCGTTGATGATGAGGGACATATTTCTGCTGTGCACGATAAATACTCAAAGAGGTATTATCTTATTTCAAAGTCAAAAGAGGAAGATATTACGGAATATCTTAACGGTATTCTCGAATCTGCAAATATTGACAATAACGAGTAATAATTGTATAATTTATCTGTAAAATTTAATTGGAAATGAGGTCAGGGACATGATCAGAAGATTAATTGCACTTGTTTCGGCGGTTCTTATGATTTTGTCGTTTGCCGCTTGCGACAGCAAGGGCGATGATATAACAACAACCGAAACGCCCTCAACAACAAGCTATATCCGTGAAATAAAAACAAATGTTGCCGCCGTTAAGGATGTGACGGGATTTGGTCTTTCAAAGCTTGCAAGTGACAGAGATTACGCATACACCGTAACCTATCACGATGATGTCGCGCAGGTGAAGGAGCTTATCAGAAACGGAAAAGCAGATATTGCGTCAATGAATATTTCGGATGCCGCTGCGCTTTACAAAGAAGGTGCGGATATAAAGATTATTGCCGTAAACAACCTTGTTTCAATGTATATATATACAAAAGGCGTTACGGTCAAAGAACCTGCAGACCTTAAAAACAAAACAATCTTTGCCCTCAGTAACGATACTGTAACCGAGAATTTTGTCAGGAAAACATTTGAAGAAAACAGTGTTGAGTATGACGGTCTTGATATTCAGATTTTTGAAAGTGTTTCAGATCTTTCCGCTGCAATTGCAGAGAAGGATAAATATGTGCTTATGCTTTCGGGTATTGATGCTGCACATCTTCCCGAAGACAACGAGAGAAGAGTTGCACTTGATATGACGATGGGCTGGATAAATCAGCGTTCAAGCCTTCCCGTGCACAGCGTTGTAGTTGCAAGAACTGATTATATAACATCAAATCCTGAAATTATAAACGAGTTCAGAACCTTCAATGAGGTTTCTGTAAACTTTATCGTGGGCAATGCCGAATCCGGTGCGTTGCATCTTTATGAAAACGGATTGATTGATAATGCTGAAGTTTCCGGAACGTATGTTGCCGATTATTGCAGCCTCGGTTATGCAGAAAAAGAAAAAATGCAAAAAGTTGTCGGTGAATGCCTGGAAACCTATGTTGACAATACTGTTTCCGTGCAGGATATCGTATATATTGACTGATATTTATTCGGTCCGCACCATCTGCGGACCGATTTTTTGCTGATTTAACCGATTTTGTTAATGAAATGTTGACAGACAGCAAAAATATGACCTATATATTAATTTTTTACTTGCAATTGCAATAAATTTATACTATACTTATTTCATACGCCGTTGCGGGTGTAATTCGTCGAATTCTGTCCGCAGCGTATCAAAAACAAAATTTTGGAGGAAAAGACAATGGCAAAGAAAATTCTTGCAATTCTTCTCGCACTCACATTCGTATTTGCTTTTGCTGCTTGCGGCGGCAAGGGTGACGAAGAAACCACAACAACTCCCGCAGAAACAACAGCAGATCCCTTCGCAGAGGTTGAAGACACAACAGCTGCTATCGAGGATACAACAGCCGCAGTTGAAGACACAACAGCCGCTGTCGTTGAAGATACCACTGTTGCAGTTGAAGACACAACAGTTGCAGGCGAAACAACAACAGCAGCAACAACAGAAGCTGCAAAAGCTGTTCCCCAGACCAAGGCAGAAATTGTTGAATATTACAACACAGCTATCAATAACGCAAAGAAAAATTCAAAGAGCATTCATTCAAACTATATGAAGCATGCAGTTGCAGGCGAAATCACCGGTATCCCCGGCGCTCTTGATTCAATCGGTCAGAGCCTTATCAAGGATAACATGGGCGAAGATGACAGCAAGAAGAATGTTACATGGTCAACAGCAGAAGACAAAAATGCATTCTTCCCCGTTGAAAACGAAACATGGGCAAGCAAGCTTACCGCTGACGACGTTAAGGATGCAAAGCTTGTTGAAAAAGACGGCAAATACATAATCAGAATCACAACCAAGGATGATGCCCGTTCAGAAGGTCATAAGCACGGTTCAGGCCATGCTCCCAAGGCTTTCAACGTTGTTCTTCCCGGCATTATCGACGGTTATATTCCCGGTATCGTTAAGAGTATGTTCAGCGTTGGTACAGTTGCAACAGCTTACCCTGCAAGCACAGTTCAGGTTACAGTTGACGCAGCAACAGGCAATGTTGTTTCCGCTAACTATGTGATGTACTGGACTCTTTTCATTCCTCTCGGTGATACAGACGTAGTTCTTCCCTTCTCAACAGAGAATGACTACACAATCAACTGGTAATTTATGATTTAACGGTGACCGTATTTTTGCGGTCACCATTATTCTGTTAAAAATTTATTGATAAAAAGGTGATTTACTATGAAAAAGGAAGTTCTTGTTGAAACTTCAGCACGTCACGTTCATGTAAGCCGTGCAGACCTTGATGTTCTTTTCGGCGAAGGCTATGAACTTACCCACAAAAAAGACCTTTCACAGCCCGGTCAGTTTGCCTGTGAAGAAAGAGTAGCTGTAATCGGCGAAAAGGGCAGCTTCCCTGCTGTTTCAATTCTCGGACCTGTTCGTCCCTCAACTCAGGTTGAGCTTTCACTCACAGACGCACGTTCAATCGGCGTTAAGGCTCCCGTTCGCGAAAGCGGCGATATCGCAGAAAGCGGCAAGTGCAAGCTTGTTGGTCCCAAGGGTGAGGTTGAAATCGAATGCGGTGTTATTTCCGCAAAGAGACATATCCATGCAACTCCCGCTGACGCTGAAAAGTACGGCCTTGAGGACAAACAGATTGTTTGCGTTAAGGTTGAATCCGACGGCAGAAAGCTTGTCTTTGACGATGTTGTGGTAAGAGTTAATCCCAACTTTGCTCTTGCAATGCATATTGATACAGACGAATCAAATGCTGCAGGTGCAGCGCCCGGCATGATGGGCGAAATCCTTTAATTAATAATTAAAATCTCCCATATTTTTGGAATACCAAGAATATGGGAGATTTTTTTATTCGCCTACAATCCCCAGACTTACCGACAAAGCTCTGTCAACTCTTATCATGTCTGTTTCGTCAAGAATTCCCATTTTTTCTCTCAATCTTTTTTTGTCGAGAGTACGTACCTGTTCAAGAAGAACAATAGAATCTTTTGCAAGTCCGCATCCGTCAGCATTGACTCTTATGTGTGTCGGCAGACTTGTTTTGAATCGCTGGCTTGTGATTGCGGCGGCAATAACCGTGGGACTGAATTTGTTGCCCACATCGTTCTGAACAATCAGAACGGGTCTTGTTCCACCTTGTTCCGAGCCTATAACCGGACTCAGATCGGCATAATAGATTTCTCCCCGTTTAACGGTCATATAATCACTCTCCGAATTTGCAAAGTTTAGCTTTCACCACTATTTTTGGCATACGGCAGGCAAAATAAACGCAGATTTGAAATCGGGGAGCAAAAAATTTCAAATTTGCCTGTCCTTTCGATATCAATATATTCGGATTATACGTCCGGTGTTAAGAAATCCTTAATGAATCTTAGAAATTTCATAATCAAATCATAAGGGTTTGCATAATTGTTTATTAATGTTTTTCAGAGTAAAATACATACATGACAAAGGGACGGAGGTTCCGATGAAATAAGGAAAGGAGATATGAAAATGGGCATTATTGTTGTGCTTTTCTGGCCGTTTTTTGTTCTGGAAGGATTGATTGAATTGCCGATATCCGTACTTTCAAACATTCTCGGACCATTTGCCGAAGCCGGTTCAGTCTGGCTTGATTATTTTTCGGGCATGATAAATTTCTGAGGGGGATAAAAATGAAAAACATTAAAAAAAATACGGCAATTCTTCTTGCACTGACCACTTTGCTTTTTTCTTTTTCCGTCAGCGGATATGCTGCGGACGAAGAGGTTTATAATGAAGAAATTTATGTGGAAGAAGAAGGGGCGCTTTGTTTCGGCGAGATAAAAATTTTCAACGGTGAGCTTACGATTGATTACACAGACGGATACCCCGATTGGAATCTGATATATGAAATCGAAGCCGTTGAAAGCGGAGAGCAGGTTCTTTATGTTACCGAGATATACACCTATCCCGTAGGTGATAATTATTACATAACGGATGAACGTGTTGTTCTTTATGTTGATAACGGTTTGTTTGATGATAACACGGAATACAGATTGACTGTGACCGATGAAGGCGAAGTCGTCACGGAGCAAATCTTCAATTCAACTGACGTCTTTGCGGAAATTCCCGAGTTTGACAATGAGTGGTATTCGTTCGGAGAATACAGCAAAACGGATATGACAAATGCAATTCTTGTTCCCGTCGGTTATGAAAAAGATTTGTATATAGGGGGTTCCGATATACAAAGCAAAAACAATGATTATGCGGTTGAGATTGACGGAATGACAGTCATCGCAAAGAAAACGGGTAGAGGCTATCTCAGACTCTATGACAGCGAGCACAATCTTATTGATGAAGCATGGACTCAGGTTTGTGAATCTCAGCCTTCGTCATTTATTGATACACTTACCTGGTCTTTCAGAAAGTTTTTTGAGGGTGCGGGAGAATCTGCGGTAAACCTTTTGCTTATGGGAAGGTGGACTGTAGAGGGCGTTTTTGTTACGATAGGATTACCCGTTATAATTTTAGGAAAATTAATAGAATATCCGTTCCGTATGTTGTTCGGTGAGATTTAAGGAGAAAGAAATGGGAGCGATATTTATACTTGTAATGCCCTTTTTGCCTTTTCTTGCAATAGTTGACCTTGCAAAAGAATGTGTCGCATATTTCGGATAAAAGGGGCTGTCTCACTAAGCGAAGAACAAAAGAAACATTAAAGAAAAATCATGGCTTGCATTGGCAATTTAACCATTGCAAGCCGCTTTTATTGGGATATAGAATTAAAACAAGCTGATTTTGTTTCTTTTTAGCCGTTTTTCCGATTTGACGTATAGCATCATATACGCCTGTCATCGGAAGAAAACGGCTTCTTCATCTTATTGAGACAGCCCCTTGATTATTCTTTGATTATACTCCATTTTTCAACAAGCTTTTCGAGCTTCCATGCCGCATTTGCGGGACTTGTTGACGGCAGACAAACCGCCTTTATACCGGTTTTCGGATAAGTATATTTGTTATAATATTTTTCGGCTGTTTTGCCGTTTACAAAAATCCTTTCAACCTTGCTGTTATTTATAATAATGCTCAGGTCATTTGCCGTAACATCGGATATTGAGCTGTCGGAGCTTCCGACAATTTCGCACGATGCGATAACATCCCACAAAGCAAGGTTATTTTCAAGAATAAGTTTTTTCTTTTCTTCAACGGTTTCAGGTTTGTCAACTCCGTAAATTACAGCAAGAACAGACCAGAATCTGTTTTGCGCATGACCGTAGAAAAACGCGGTTTCCCTTGACTTAACCGACGGAAATGAACCGAGAATAAGTGTTTTTGAATTTTCGTCAAAAAGCGGCGGAATGGGATGAACAATCATTATTTGTCCCATCCTTTGATATATTTTTTAAGGATACCCGAAATCGGAAGAAATACGGCAAAGGTAACCGCAGAGTTTATGCCTGCCTTAAGAAGATTGAACGGAATAATTGCAGGTATGAGCATTCCCACAACCGTCTGTGTGCCTGCACCCATGAAAATTCCCGTAAAAACAAGGTTGAGAGGAATCATGACAACCGTCATTGCAATCGAGCCGATAACAAGACCGATAACAAGGCTTGCGGTTGTTTTTTTCTTTTTATAAATAAGTGATGCCGTAAGAACAAGCACCGTTGATGCGATAAAATGCATAAAAAATCCGATAATTCCGCTTGATGCGCTTACGGTTAACGCCTGAATGATGCATACCGCAAGCAGGATTACTATGCCCGAAACCGGTCCAAGAAGTATCGAACCGATAAGCACGGGAATGTCTGCGGCATCATATTCGAGAAACGGTGCGGCAGGTATCAGAGGGAATTTTACAACATAGAGCGACACTATCGAAAGCGCCGTGAGCATTGCCATTATGGCGGTACGGATAACTTTTTGCTGATTGTTTTGCATTGATTTTATCTCCTTTCGCTCGGAGATGCCGAAACAAACAAAAAGCCCTGCAAAAATGCAGGGCGAAATGCTTGATATATCAGCATTCTCTATCATCCGGACTATACCGTCGGTTGCGGAATTTCACCGCATCAGCCGCCGTGAAGCGGCTCGTGGACTATACCACCGGTGGGGAATCTCACCCCGCCCCGAGAACTGTTATTGGTTTTATTATAATACATGCATTGTATTTGTCAATAAAAATATAGAAAATAACAAAATTTGAGTTTGTCTTTTATATAATTATATGCTACAATAGATATAATTAGAAATATTGCCCGAAAGGATGATATATATGAATTTCACACCCGTCGGAGGCTCAGGTGCTCATGAAGGCTTTTGCCTTATCAAAACGGTTGAAAAAAAGCTCACTGCAAAAGGTGTTCCGTATCTTGACCTTGTTCTTGCCGATAACGGCGGCGAAATCAGCGCAAAACTTTGGGACTATAAGGAAACACCTGCAAACCAATATGACAAATCCGATTTTGTTAAGGTCAGAGGCACCTATGTTCCTTTTAACGACACATTGCAGTTCAGAGTTGAACGAATCCGTAAGGTTTTACCCGAGGATAACGTTATGATTGAGGATTATGTTCCTTCTGCTTGTCTTACGGGGGATGTTATGCTTGCGGAAGTTGAAAAGATTGTTGAGTCATTCAAAGACGAAGAACTCAAAAAGCTTGTTTTTGCGGTTATTGAAGAATACAGAGAAAAAATCCTCTATTGGCCCGCTGCAAAAAATCTTCATCATGCCGTAAGAAGCGGTCTGCTTATGCATACTCTTTCAATTCTCCGTCTTGCGGAAGGGGTTTGCAGAATTTATAAATTCGTAAACTATGATTTGCTTTGCAGTGGTGCAATTCTCCATGATATTGCCAAAATGGAAGAAATGGATGTTTCTTCAACGGGCATTGCAAGCGAATATACAACCAAAGGAAATCTTCTCGGACACCTTGTTATGGGTGCAATAAATATCGACAGAATAGGAAGAAGCGTCGGCGTTTCCGATGAAACACTCACCCTTGTTGAGCATATGCTTATTTCGCATCACGGAACACCTGAATTCGGTGCGGCAAAGCTTCCGATGTTCATTGAAGCGGAGCTTCTTTCCGAGCTTGACTTAATGGATGCCCGTCTTTATGAGATGCATTCGGCGGTTGAAGCCGTTGATGCAGGCACTTTCACTCCCAGACAGTGGGCACTCGAAAACAGAAATCTTTTTAACCACGGCAGAGCTTACGGCGGTGCTGTGGAACTATTGAAGGAGGAAAATGTATGAGAAACCATGAAGTAACAAAGGTTCAGCCTTTGCTTAAGGAGGACGGAAGCCTCAGAGAACCCGGCTGGTCAAAACAGCTTTATCAGGTTTATAACCGCAATGCAATCAAAGCCCCGAAGTTCAGAATCAAGGAATGGGACTATTATCTCGTTATTTCGGAAAAAAACAATTTCGGTGTTGCATTCACAATTTCCGATGACGGATATATCGGCTTGCAGTCTGCAACTCTTCTTGATTTTTCAAAGCCTTGGGAACATACCGAAACAATCCTCAATGCACTTCCGATGGGTAAATTCAAGCTTCCTTCAACAAGCGCAAAAGGTGACACCGTTTATCATGATAAACGCCTTGATATGGAATTTCAGGTAACCGAAGGCAGGCGCAGAATAGTCTGCAATTTCAAGAAGTTCTGCGACGGCAAGGATTTTTATTGCGATATCACTCTTGAACAGCCCGATATGGATACAATGGTTATCGCAACTCCTTGGAAAGAAAAGAAAACCGCTTTCTATTATAATCAGAAAATCAACTGCATGAGAGCAAGCGGTAAGGCAACATTTGACGGTAAGGATTATGTTTTTGACCCCTCAACCGATTTCGGTACTCTTGACTGGGGCAGAGGCGTCTGGACTTATGACAACACATGGTACTGGGGTTCGGGCAACATGGATATCGACGGCCATGCTTTCGGATTCAATATCGGCTACGGCTTCGGTGACACAACAGCCGCAAGCGAAAACATGCTTTTCTATGACGGAAAGTGCCATAAACTTGACGATGTAACCTTCAATATTCCCGCAAGCGGATACACAGATCCGTGGACCTTCACTTCAAGCGACGGCAGATTTGAAATGGAGTTTGTTCCCATTATTGATCGCGCCGCAAAAATTGATGTCAAGGTTATCATAACCGACCAGCATCAGGTGTTCGGCAGAATGAGCGGTAAGGCAATTCTTGATGACGGAACGGTTATTGAGGTTAAAGACTGCCTTTGCTTTGCGGAAGATGTACATAATAAATATTAATCGGAGATAAAAATGGATTGGACAGAAATTAAAATAACCGTCAACGCAGACGAGGTTGACAAGGCGGGGGATATTGCCTCCATGGTTGTTCCCTACGGAATTTATATTGAAGACTACCGCACTCTTGAGCAGGAAGCGTGGGAGATAGCGAGAATCGACCTTATTGATGAAGATTTGCTTGCAAAGGACAGAAGCAAGGGTATTGTTCATGTCTATATTTCACCCGAAGAAAATCCTGCCGAAGCGGTTTCGTTCCTTAAAGAAAGATATGTTGCAGAGGGTATCGATTGTGAAATTGATGAGGTTCTCTGCAAAAATGCCGACTGGGAAAATAATTGGAAAAAATATTTCAAGCCCATGCCCGTCGGTGACAGACTCCTTATCCGTCCCATCTGGGAGGATGAATATGATGCGGGTGACAGAGCCGTTCTTCATCTTGAACCGGGTCTTGCATTCGGTTCGGGTACTCACGACACAACCCGTCTTTGCCTTGAAACTCTTGAAAAATATGCTTATCCGGGCAAAACCGTTCTTGATGTGGGATGCGGAAGCGGTATTCTTTCGGTTGCATCTCTTCTTCTCGGTGCAGACAGCGCGGTTGGTGTTGATATTGATGCTCTCGCTGTTAAAACCGCAAAAGAAAACGGCATAACCAACGGATTTGACGAACCTGAATTCACCGTTCTCAAAGGCTCAACAACCGATAAGGTAACTGGTAAATTCGATATAATTGCCGCAAATATTGTTGCAGATATAATCATCGGTCTTTGCAAGAATGTCAAGGATTTCATGAATCCCGATGCAGTTTTCATCACGTCGGGTATTATTGTTCCCAGAGAAGATGATGTTCTTGCGGCATTTGCCGAAAACGGACTTGAAGTTATTGCCCGTCATGAAAGCGGCGGTTGGCTCTGTTTTGAAGCAAAGGCGGCGAATTGATGAATATTCAGGAAGAATTAAAAGCTTTTCTCCTTGAAAAAGGAGTTGCAGATGTCGGATTTTTCAGACTTGAAGAAGGCGAAGAAGCTCTGTCTTACGGAGTGAGTATAGTTGCCCGTCTTTCCGAAAGCATTATCGACGAAATCGAGGATGAACCGACCCATACATATTTCAATCATTACCGCAATGTCAATGCGTTTATTGATTCAATGCTGCTTCAGGCAGGAATGTTTCTTCAGAGAAAAGGCTATAAATATATAACCGTTGCCGCTTCACAGAGTATCAACAAAGACGGCTGGAATTACATGGCAAGATTTTCGCATAAAAAAGGAGCCTGCCTTGCGGGACTTGGCTCAATCGGCAGAAATTCTCTTTTTCTTCATAACGAATACGGCAGTTATGTCCGTCTCGGAACTCTTTTCACGGATTGTCCGTTTGAATGTTACAACACTCTTGCCGAAAGTGTATGTACGGGATGTGACATATGCGTAAAGGCTTGTCCCGCAAAAGCGATTAAAGGCGGTGACTGGACTCCCGGTACTCCCCGTGAAGAAATCTTTGACCCTGAAAAATGCAGTCAGTATATGAAAAAACAGTTTCAGCATATCGGCAGAGGCTCAGTCTGCGGAATCTGCATGAAAGTCTGTCCCATGAATAAACCAAAAGAGGGATAATATGAAAACATTTAAGATAGAATTGACAAACCAAAAAGCAAATCTTACCGTGTATCTTCCCGATGCATCCCCCGAAATGCCCCGAATGAAGATAAGACCGGGCGTGCTCGTTATTCCCGGCGGCGGTTACCATATGTGTTCGGACCGTGAGGCTGAACCCGTTGCTTTTGCATTTCTTGCAAAGGGTTATGCGGCGTTTGTTCTTCGCTACACCGTCGGACCTGAAAAAGAGGGTTATGATTTCTCCATGCCCATGGCTGATGTCAATGAAGCGATGAGAATTATTCACGAGAATGCCGAAGAATGGAACGTTGACAAAGAGAAAATCGCCTCAATCGGTTTTTCTGCAGGCGGACATCTCTGCGCTGCGGTTTCAACAATGGGCGACATCCGACCCAACGCAAGCGTACTTATTTATCCCTGTATTCTTGATTCAATCAGCAGAATTCTTGCTTTCCCCGTTCCTTCGCTTGATAAAGAGGTTGATGACAAAACACCTCCTGCAATCATAATTGCGTCTTGTGAAGATAACTGTGTGCCTATTGAGAATTCGCTTGCATATGCAACTGCGCTTGAAAAAGCAAAAATTCCTTTTGAAATACATATCTATGAAAAAGGATATCACGGCTTCTCACTTGCCGATTATACCGTTTATTCAAAGGCAGAGGAAGAATATAATGTGCATCTCAAAGGGTGGTTTGAGCTTGTTTCAAACTGGCTTTATAAGAAATTTGAACTCTAAAATATCCCCCTTGGTTTTGGAATACACCAAAATCAAGGGGGATATTATCATTTTGCGGTTACACCGTGATTTACGGTTGTTGTTATAAAAACGTTCGGACAGATTTTTCTGAGTTCTTCGGCACAGCTTTCTGCATTTTCTTTGTTTTCAAAGAGTGCGAAAACAGTCGGTCCGCTGCCACTCATCTGACAGAGTGCGCATCCGTGTTTTCTCATGATTTCTTTGAATTCAACTCTTTCGGCAACCTCAATTACCTGCTCGAAAACATTGCCTGCATACTTGCAAACGCCTTCAAAATCACCCTTTTCGCAGGCATCGAGCATTCTCATGCTGTCGGGTCTGTAAAGATAGGTGCTGTCTGCAGCTGCATAAGCTTCGGCGGTTGAAACTCCCGATTCGGGTTTTGCAAGAACAATAAAGCAGTCCTTTAAAGGTTCGAGAGGAGAGAGGACACCGCCCGTATTCTGTGAAAGACAGGTGCCGCCTTTGATGCAAAACGGAACATCGCTTCCGACCAAAAGACCTGTTTTGCAAAGCTCATATTCGCTTAAGTTTGTTTCATAGAGCTTATCGAGGGCAACGATAACTGCCGCAGCGTCGGCACTTCCGCCTGCAAGACCTGCCGCAAACGGTATTCTTTTTTCTATGTGAATTTTAACATTCGGTTCAACACCATATTTCTTGCAGAATGCCGCAGCCGCTTTATATGCGATATTTTTTTCGTCACACGGCAGTTTTTTCTCGGAACAGGTGAGGATAATCCCGCTTTCTTCACTCTTTTCTACGGTTATTTCATCACAAAGACCAACAGTCTGCATAACCATAAAAAGGCTGTGATATCCGTTATCGAGTTTTCCGATTATATCAAGAAAAAGATTGATTTTTGCGGGAGCTTTAACAGTTATTTTCATAGTAGTCCTCCTTATTCAATGGGAATAAGTGTCGGTGTTCTTCCTTGATAAACCGCAACCTTGTCAAATCCGCATTTCAGAGCAAGCTCATAGCCCTGTTCAATTCCTGCACCGAGATGCTCGGCATAGTGTGCATCGGAACCGATTGTTATGAGCTTTCCGCCAAGCTCCTTATATCTTCTGATAATATCCTCGTCGGGTGAGGTAACTCCTATAGCTTTGCGAAGTCCTGCAGTGTTGATTTCAAGCGCGGTTTTATTTCTTATAAGTGTGAGCAGTATTTCATCGATTATTTCGGAAAACCGTGACATATCAACGTTTTTTCCGTAGTT
The DNA here is from genome assembly GCA_045536515.1 of Acutalibacteraceae bacterium. Lineage (GTDB taxonomy): Bacteria > Bacillota > Clostridia > Oscillospirales > Acutalibacteraceae > CAG-177. The sequence continues at coordinate 15,482 of JAZSNQ010000176.1, forward strand.
ACCTACGATGTATCTCAATGGATATGTAAGATGTGCGAGAGTGTCAAACTTTGCCCATTCGGCAAGTTTCAGTTCCCACTCAAAATACTGACGGAGCAAATCCATATAATCAATGCTTTCATCGCTGAAATCCATGTAATAGAAATCCTGCATATCGGGCAGATTGTGAATTGCACCGATAATGAAGTCGTAGTTCATCATTTCAATAAGTTTTTCGGAAAGAGGTTTGTTATAAACAGCCTGACCAAGTTCTGCACCGACACATACCATAAGCTTGCCGCTGAATGCAGAACGGGCCTTTGCTATTTCAAAATATGACTGAATTGCGGTGCGGTCAAAATTGCCTTTGTAAAATGCATCCATTTCAAGGTGGTCTGTGAATGCAACAGCTCTCAGACCGTTCATGCAGGCTGTTTCGCAAAGGTACATGGTTGAGTGGTGACCGTCAAAGGAATTGTCCGTGTGTGTATGCAAGTCTACAAGATTTTTAAATGCCATGGTTTTCACCTCTTTTTATATAATACCACATATTTTTAATTTGCAAAAGATAAAATCAAAAAAATATTGTTAAACATTCCGAAATATGATAAAATATCAGAAAAAGGAGGCGCAGAAATGAAAATTATCGTTACGGGCTCAAAAGGTCAGCTTGGTACGGATGTTGTTTCGGAACTTCTGAAAAACGGCATTGAAGCCATAGGTGCAGATCTTCCCGAGCTTGACATAACCGACTCCGATGACGTTGAGAGTTTTATTTTGCAAAGCGGAGCGGATGCGGTCATTCATTGTGCCGCTTTTACCAATGTTGATATAGCTGAAACAGAAAAAGGAACCTGCCGCAGGGTCAATGTTGACGGCACACTGAATATTGCACGTTCATGTGCAAAGCATGATATCAGAATGCTTTATATCAGCACGGACTATGTTTTCAGTGGTGAGGGAAATATTCCTTTTGAAACAGACAGCCCAACAAAGCCTTGTAATTATTACGGAGAATCAAAGCTTGAGGGAGAGAAAGCGGTAACCGAAAACTGCAAAAAATATTTTATTGTCCGTATTTCATGGGTTTTCGGTGAGAACGGTAAGAATTTTGTAAAAACCATGCTTCGACTTTCAAAAGAGAGAGAAAAAATAACCGTTGTCAATGACCAGATTGGTTCGCCTACCTATACAAAAGACCTGTCAAAGCTTCTTTGTGATATGATTGTTACCGAAAAATACGGAACATATCATGCAACAAACGAGGGTTATTGCAGTTGGGCGGAATTTGCTTCTGAAATCATGAAGCTTTCAAATGCGGGAGCAAAAATAATTCCCGTATCAAGCAACGAATATAAGTCCGTTGCAAAAAGACCTTCAAATTCAAGATTATCCAAAAAAAGCCTTGATTTCGGCGGATTTGAACGTTTGCCGCATTGGCAGAATGCGCTTGGAAGATATCTGGAAAATGCTTCAGATATTATTAATTAAATGTAAATTAAATATGCACCCTCCTTATTTTTCTTTTTAAGACTTGTAATAGGGTGCATTTTATATTATAATATAAGAAATTATCATGGAAAGGAGCGGCCGATTATGAGCGAAGACAATAAAAAAGAGAATTTGAACGGTAACAGCCGCCCTGATTCACGCGATAATGTAACCGACGGTTTTTATGATTTTGACACTATTTACGGCACTCAGAAGAAAAAGAAACCTGTAAACTCCAGAGAAGAGGAGCTTCGCAAAAAAGAAGAAATGCTCCGTATCAGGGCGGAAAAGAACCGTCAAAGCGAAATGCAGGCAATAAAAGAGGATATTGAAAGACGTTATTCTCTTCAGCTTGAAGATGCACAGAGCAAAATCGACCCCGAAATAAAGGCAAAAAAGCTCAACTCATTCACAAGCCGCATTATGCCTGAAATCGATAATAATGAGGTTGTGCGTGAGGAACTTGAATATATTGACAGCCTTATGATTGACGATAAACCGTCGGCACCCGAAATTCCGAATGTCAGAAAAGCGGTGAAGAAGAAAAGGAAAAAAACGCAGAAACCCGAAAAGGAACCCGAATATGATTTGACGGAAGAAAATGCTTTTTATGCTCTTTTTTATCGATTCGGAAATACTATATGCGGTGTGGTTTCTGCAGTCTTCGGATTTTTATTCAAAATCATCAAAGCTCCCTTTGTGCGTATTTACAAAGCTTTTTCAAAAGCTACCGAAAGCACGAAAAAAAATGTGCGCGAGAGAGTCAGAATCACGCTTGCCGAAATTGTGAATTTCCGCAGTGAGATAAGAAATGCGGGAAAAACGATAAAGTCAGCGTTAAAAAAACCTCTCACAATTCCTTCGGTTTTTGCACATTATATTAAAAAAGCGTTCAGCAGACATAACAGTCTGCTCAAAACATTTTTCAACTACCTTATGCCTGTTGCGGCTTTGATGGTACTCATTTTTACCGTTAATTATTGGAACAGCGTGACTTTTGCTCTTGAAGTTGTTTATAACGGACAGAGTCTCGGGTACATAAGTGATGAGGCTGTGTATATCGAAGCGAGGAACATGGTTAAGGAGCGTCTTGACTCGGGTGCATACGGCACTGAGAGTGTGGAAGTTACCGTTGCCGCATCTCCTTCGGAAGATCTTAACAATTCGAGTTATTCACTCAGTCTTGTTTCACTTGATGAGCTGAACGATGCTCAGGCGATTTCGGATAAGATGATTGAGAATTCCGTCGACAATCTTACCCATGCCTGCGGTGTTTACATTGACGGAGAGTTTATCTGTGCGGTTAAAAACGAAGCAGACGCAAAAACTGTTTTCAATGATTATCTTGCTCCTTATGAAGCAGAAGCGAAGGCGAATAACTATGTTGTCGGTCTTGCCCAGACAATCGACTACGTTCAGGGTCTCTACAGAGACAATGCAAGTGTTATGTGGGATGCAGGCAGACTCGCATCTGTTATAAAAGGAACAGACGGAAGCGAAAAAACTCACACTTTCACTTCGTCAGATACCCTTCAATCCGTTGCGGTTTTATACGGAGTTTCCGAAGAATATATCAGAAACCTCAATCCCGGAGTTGATTGGGAAAACATCAAGCCCGGCGAAGTTGTTAAGGTTGAAAAAACCGAAGATTCCGAAAAGCTTGTAAGCATAAAGAAAATCATTACCTCAACAAGCATTGCGGAAATCAAATTTGAAACCGAAACAAGACGTGACGCCACCAAATACAGCGGCTACAGACAGGTCACCCAGGAGGGCGTAAACGGTTCACAAAGAATAACCAAGACACAGATTTATATTGACGGTGAACTTGAAGATACGGATTATGATTATGAAACAATCAAGGAAGCCGTGAATGAAATAGTTGTTGTCGGTACAAAGACATCATACAACGGTGTTTATATCGGTTCAGCCTCCAAAAAAGGTTTCCTCTGGCCAGCACCGAGCTGTCATTATGTAAGTTCGGCGTACGGATGGAGAAGCAGAGGATGGCACAAGGGTATCGACCTTGTAAAATCGGGCGGCGGCGCACTCGGTACACCTGTTATCGCATCAAGAAGCGGCAGAGTAGAGGTTGTTCAGCGCAGCAATTCCGGCTACGGCAACATGATTCTCATTAATCACGGTGACGGCTACAAAACAAGATATGCCCACATGGTTTCGGGTTCAATGACGGTGTCTGTCGGTGATTATGTTGATGCGGGACAAACCATAGGAAAGGTTGGTTCAACCGGTAACTCAACGGGACCGCATCTTCATTTTGAGGTTATTTATAACGGCGAAACCTACAATCCCGCAAACTATATTTATTAAAAAAGTCAATCTGCTCGGTGCAATATTGCATCGGGCGGATTTTTTTGTATTATAACGGAATAAACGGTGAATAATATAGTTGCTACAATTAAAAACGGAGGAAATTTTATGAAAAAAATAATTTCGGTTGTTTTGGCAACGGCGATATTGCTTTGTGTTTTCACCGCATGCAACGGCAATTCCGACACGGGCATGACAAACGGAAATCAGGGAAACGCACAGACTGTCAAAGAAATACGTTATCTTAATTTCAAACCCGAAATTGCGGAGGTTTATGATGAAATTGCCGCAGAGTATAAAAAAGAAACGGGTGTTAATCTTATTGTTGAAACTGCCGCATCGGGCACTTACGAATCAACTCTCACCGCAAGAATGGCAACGAGCGATGCACCCACGATTTTTCAGATTAACGGTCCGATAGGATATACTTCGTGGGCCGAATACTGCGCCGATTTGTCCGATACGGAGCTTTATAAGCATCTCAAAGACAAAAATCTTGCAATTACCGCAAACGGAAAGGTTTACGGTATTCCTTATGTTGTTGAAGGCTATGGAATAATTTACAACAAAAAAATCCTTGATGCATATTTTGAGCTTCCCGATAAGTCGACCGAATATAATTCTGTTGACGAAATAACAAGTTTCAATGCGCTTAAAGCTGTTGTTGAGGATATGCAGAAAAACAAAGAAAAACTCGGCATTCAGGGTGTTTTTGCCGCAACATCGCTCAAAACGGGTGAGGATTGGAGATGGCAGACGCATCTGATGAATATTCCTCTTTCGGTAGAATTCAGCGACAAAGGAATCGACCTTACCGGTGATGGCTACAAAACGATTGATTTTTCTTACTCTGATAATTTCAAGAATATTTTTGACCTTTATATCAACAATTCTACCACAGATAAAAAACAGCTCGGTACGCTTGATGTAACATCATCCATGGCAGAATTTGCATTGGGTAAATGTGCCATGGTACAAAACGGAAACTGGGGTGCGTCGCAGATTCTCGATGTATCGGGAAATACTGTTGCAGCTGAAAACATTAAATTCCTGCCGATATATATGGGTATTCCGGGCGAAGAAAACACGGGTCTATGTATCGGTACGGAAAACTTTATCTGCATCAATGCAAAGGCATCCGAAGCTGAACAGAAGGCTGCCGCGGATTTCCTTTATTGGCTTTTCAGTTCGGAAAAAGGCAAAAAATATGTTACGGAAAGGCTCGGATTTATCTCTCCGTTTGATACTTTTTCGCAGGATGAAACTCCCGATGACCCTCTTGCAAGAGAAATTGTCAGATGGATGAATATGGATAACGTAACAAACATTCCCTGGAATTTTACAGTTTTTCCGAGTCTGAATTATAAAGACAGCCTGGGTGCCGCGCTTCTTAAATATGCTCAGGGCAGTATGTCGTGGGATGAGGTTAAAAAAATTGCCGTTGAGGAATGGAAAAGTGAATTCGGGGTATAATTTTATCAGCAATAAATCCTCGGAGCTGATAAAATGTATAAAACGCTGAAAAAATTTTTCCCTGTTTTTCTTATACCGACCCTTGCTGCTTTTGTGATATCCTTTGCAGTTCCCTTTATAATGGGTGTTTATCTTTCTTTTACGGAATTCAAGGTTGTCAGCGAAAGCAAATGGGTCGGTCTCGCAAACTACATCAGAATTTTCACAACAGATGAAACCTTCATGCATTCTCTGTGGCTTACTGTCAGATTTACCGTTGTTTCGGTGATCACCGTAAATCTCATTGCTTTTTTTGTGGCTCTTTTGCTCACAAAAGGACTTCACGGCACAAACCTGTTCAGAACGGTGTTTTTTATGCCGAATCTGATAGGCGGAATTGTTCTCGGTCATATCTGGAGCCTTATAATCAACGGTGTTCTCGGATATTTCGGTGTTGATATTACCTATAATCCCGATTATGGTTTCTGGGGACTGGTTGTTCTTATGAACTGGCAGCTTATCGGTTATATGATGATTATTTATATAGCAGGAATTCAGAATATTCCCGATAATCTGAGTGAAGCGGCGGCAATTGACGGAGCTTCGCCGCTTCAGACACTTGTTCATGTTACCGTGCCTATGGTCATGCCGTCGGTCACGATATGCACTTTTTTAACTCTCACAAACTCCTTTAAACTCTTTGACCAGAATCTGGCATTGACCGGTAAATCACCCGAAACCTCGCTCCTTGCGCTTGATATATATAAAACGTTCTATGACCACACGGGACTAAAGCTTGCACAGTGGCACGGAATGGGTCAGGCAAAGGCAGTAATATTTTTCTTGCTCGTTACGCTTATTGCCTTTGTTCAGCTCAGGGCAACACGCAGGAAGGAGGTTGAGCATTAATGAAAACAAAAGGCTCGTTCGGCAGGGGTGCGGTTTATGTTCTTTTGATTTTTATTGCTGCCGTATTTCTTGCACCGATAGTTATTATTCTCATAAATTCGGTAAAGGGCAATTTTTACATCTCATCTTCACCCTTCACCTTCCCGACAAGCGAAACATTTGTCGGGTTCGATAACTTCATAAAAGGCTTCAACCAATCGGATTTCATGCGTTCTTTTGCAAATTCCGCATTTATAACGGTTGCATCAGTTGTCGGTATAGTTCTTATGACTTCTATGACAGCGTGGTATATTGTACGCATAAGAAACAAATTGACGAGAATCATTTATTATCTTTTTGTTTTCAGTATGGTTGTGCCGTTTCAGATGGTTATGTATACAACCACCTATTTTGCTTTTGAATTCAGACTCAACAATCCTTTCGGAATAGTTTTTCTTTATCTGGGATTCGGTGCGGGACTTTCGGTCTTTATGTTCAGCGGATTCATAAAAAGCATACCGAGAGAAATTGAAGAAGCGGCAACGATTGACGGCTGCGGACCGATAAGAACATTTTTTACTGTTATTTTTCCGATTCTGAAACCAACAGCAATAACCGTTGCAATCCTCAATGCCATGTGGATATGGAACGATTATCTTCTGCCCTATCTTGTTCTCGGTTCCGGTGAAAACAAAACTCTTCCCGTTGCCGTGCAGATGGCGCTTACGGGCGGTTACGGCAACAAGGATATGGGTGCGCTTATGGCAATGCTTGTTTTGGCAATACTGCCGATTATTATTTTCTATCTTTTCTGCCAGAAATATATTATTCGAGGCGTAGTGGCAGGCGCGGTGAAAGGATAAAAGCTATGGCAACAATAAGATTCAGAAATGTTGCAAAATCCTTCGACAACGGCAAGGTGACTGTTATTCCCGATCTTTCTCTTGAAATAGCGGACAAGGAGTTTGTTGTTCTTGTAGGTCCGTCGGGATGCGGGAAGTCAACAACTCTGAGAATGATAGCGGGTCTTGAGGATATCAGCTCGGGTGAGCTTTATATAAATGATAAGCTTGTGAACAATATTCCGCCCAAAGACAGAGATATTGCCATGGTTTTTCAAAGCTATGCGCTTTATCCCCACATGACGGTATATAAGAATATGGCATTTGCATTAAAGCTCAAAAAATTGCCGAAAAACGAAATAAACGAAAAAGTTATGTGGGCGGCAAAAATTCTTGATATTGAGCCTTATCTTGACAGGAAACCCCGTGCACTTTCGGGAGGTCAGCGCCAGAGAGTTGCTCTCGGCAGAGCAATGGTGAGAAATCCCGAGGTTTTTCTTCTCGATGAACCGCTTTCAAATCTTGATGCAAAACTCCGCACGGAAATGAGAGCTCAGATAACAACTCTTCACCGTAAATTGCAGACAACCTTTGTTTATGTTACCCACGACCAGACCGAAGCCATGACCATGGCAGACAGAATAGTTGTTATGGAAAAAGGGGAAATTCGTCAGTTTGACACTCCGCAGAAGCTTTATAATGAGCCCGCCGATATGTTTGTGGCAGGTTTTATAGGGTCACCGCAGATGAATTTTATAGACGCAAGAATTACTGCCGAAAAAGGCAGGGCTTTTGTTGAGTTTTCGGGATATTCGTTTGTTGTTCCGAAGAAAAGACAGAAATCGCTTGAAGATTATGCAGGCAAAAATGTTGTTCTCGGAATAAGACCTGAGCATATTTATTCGGAATACGATGCGGATGTTTCGGGCAAAAGTCCCGTAACTGTTGTTGCGGAAATAGCTGAAATGACAGGAAACGAAACCAATATTTATTTTGATTTGTCAGGGAAACGTCATATCGCAAGGGTAAAAACCGAGAGAAAAATCAGCGCAGGAGAGAGCGTAAAGCTTTATTTTGACCCTGAAACCGCATATTTTTTTGACAAAGAAACAACAAAAGCCATATAAAAAGAAGAATACTTCCGTTGTCACGCGGAAGCATTCTTTTTTCTTTGTTTATAACCTTGTAAATAAAATATAACCGACATAACGGTGCAGGTGAGCCAGCCTATGGGCCAGGCTGTCCATATACCGTTTGTACCCATGAAAGGAGATAGGGTGTAAGCAAAGATAACCCGAAGAATAAGATCGGTAAATGTTGTTATCATAAACACCTTCATGCGGTTCGTGCCTCTGAGAACACCGTCTGCAAGGATTTTGAAAGCGATGGGGCAGTAGAACGGTGCGCAGATTCTGAGGAAATCCTTGCCTGTCTGAAGTGCCGCCGCATTGCCTCCTTCAAGGAAAAGCAGGATAAGCGGTTCGCAGGCAAAGAAATAAATAACAGAAAAGGGAATGGTTATAAAAAGTGACATCTTAAGGCTTGCCTTGAATCCGTCATCAATTCTCTGCGGCTTGTTTGCACCCACATTCTGTGCCGTAAATCCCGAAACACCGTTTCCGAGAGTTGTGATGCTTGTAACGCAGAAGGTGTTGAGCTTTATTGCCGCCGAATATCCGGCAACAACCGATGAACCGAAGCTGTTGATAAGCTTTTGTATAAACAGATTACCTACCGAAACAAAACTCTGCTGCAAAATGCTCGGAACGGCAACAAGAGATATTTCGTGCAGTGTTGACCAAGAAAACTTTTGATATTTTTCCGTGATTTTGATTTCTTTTATTCTTTTTGAAACGAATATGAGTGCCAGTATGCAGGCGGCGCCTTGTGCGGCAAAGGTTGCCCACGCAACACCTGCAACTCCGAGCTGAAGATATCTGACGAATACATAGTCAAGAATTATGTTTGCAACAGATGAACAAATCAGGAAAAACAGCGGAGTTTTTGAGTCGCCGACCGAAACAAAAACCGCTGTTGCAATGTTATAAAGAAACAAAAACGCAAATCCGACAACATATATTCTGAGATATAAAGCAGAGTCTTCAAAAATATTTTCGGGTGTATCAAGAAGCTTCATTACGGGGTTGCAGACCGCAAGACCCGCTGCAGTTAATCCGAAAGATGCTGCAACTGCTGAAATGAGGGTTGTTGATATTGCCGTTCTTACATGAATAAAATCATGTGACCCGAAAATCCTTGCAATAACCACCGATGAGCCTATATTGCAGCCTATGGCGATTGCGTTGAAAATCATTGTTACGGGGTATGAAGCTCCGACTGCCGCAAGTGCATCTTCGCCTGCAAATCTTCCTGCAATAACGGAGTCTGCTATGTTGTAAAGCTGCTGAAAAATAACGCTCAGGAACATGGGAATAGTGTAGCCGTAAATCACTTTTGACGGCTTGCCCGAGGTTAAATCCCTAACCATTTTTATTCCTCGCTTTTCTTGTTTCTGAATCTGAAAAGTCCTATTGCAATTGAAATAAGATTGAATACCTCGGTGATAATGCCTGAATACGAATTGCAGATTACATTATAAATCAGCCACATCACGGAAGTGGGGACGGTCAAGGCTCTCAATTTCTGTGTTTTGGGACTCCACATAACGAATGATGAAATTATCATTGCCGCCATGGGAAGGAGAGAAGCGGGGCTTGTGTAAGTCAGAAGACCGCCGAGACCTGCAAGAATTGCAAAAATAATTGGACAGAAAATGCTGTCGGTAAACTTCGATTTGCCTCTGAAGCAGTATGCAATGCTTCTCGTGAAGCCGACGATGTTACCGACCATTCCTTCATATGCACCGAGAAGAAAATACTGGAGTGCAAAAAGAAATCCCGAACAGAATTGCATGAGCACAATCCTTTTATGTGTGCGCTGTTGAAATGATAAGAGAAGGAGTGCCGCCGCGATAAGACCGATTGTTTGCGAAATGATAAATCTTAAATCCTTGCCGACAAAGAAAGTTGTTATAAAATCCATAAAAACCTCGATTTTTTTGCTTTTATTAATTATAGCTTTTTAAAGATACAATAACAATGCCCGAAATGAAGAAATCCCTCCGATATCGAAGGGATTTTTTGTGTATTTTTATATGTCGACTTTATATTCCTTTGAGTTAATTAAAAGCGTTTTATCGTCTGCCCATTTTATGTCCATGGTTTTATATTCCCCCCATTCACCGAGATAAATTCTTTCGGGATTTTTTTCGATTTTCATAATCAGTAAATTCAAGTAATCGGATTTTTTGACATAAACGACTGTGCTTCCGCCCGTAGCGCCCTGGTCTGAATCAACAACTTCCGCATAATATTCTCCGCTTAGAGAAACAACGGTATTAACAACCGTATTTACTGCGAGATTGCCGAAAAAGACCGCAACAAAGGAAAACAGAATGATAGCAACAAACATCAAAGAAGATGTTATCACAGAAAAGAATTTTGCTTTGTTTGAAGTAATAATCTTTTCACCTATAACTGCACACATAATAAAGCCTACCGCCATAAAAACAGCGGATATCAGTGATTTGCTTTTTGAAACATATATCACGGAGTTGATAAGCTGAATAAGAGGAAGAAGCGAGAGAATTATTTTATCTGCTTTATCGGGTGTATAATTTTTCAGCAAATATCCCGAAGCAATGCAAATAACCGCAGATACGGCGGAAAGTATTTTATAGCTTATCAGAGATACAGAATATCCGAACGGATAAAGCAACAATGTGAAAAGCGGAAGAAATGAAACGGTAAACAGCGGAATGAAAACAGAAGTTTTATTTTTCATCTTTTATTCCTTTCCGAGCATTTCAGCATATATATTCGATAATATTTTTGATGTTACTGCAAAAAAAACAGTAAGGAAAATTCCGATTCCGAAGAAAAATGATATACTTTGAACAGAATCAATGAAAGATGAATCAAAAAATTCAAGAAGATTAAATTCATAGTGAAAACTGCACCATACGGTTGCACAAAGAGTTATAACAACAGGAAGAATGCATGAACACCAAGAGAAAAATTTTCTGCTCGGATAAACCTTGATAAAATACCAGTTTGTCAGAGAAAGCATAAATCCCGTTGCAGGAACAACAACATTGAAAGCCGTTAATCCGTTGCCCCAGTCATAAGAACCTATACCGGCTTCAACATAAACACCGAAGGTTATCAGAAGAAAAGAAAGAAGAAAAAGAACGGATTGCATGATTGATGCTTTCCAGTCATTTATTTTTCTGCATTTTTTTGCCTCAAAAGATGTTTCTTCTTTTGTAATGTTTTGTGTCATGCTGTCAAAAACTTTTCTGCATTCAGCACAGCTCTCAATATGTTTTTTCACTTCTGCCGATGATTCCTCGGAACAGCAGCCGTCAATATAAAGCGGAATCAAATCGTTAATAACATTGCAATCCATGGCATTACCTCATCATTTCGTTAAGTTTTTGTTTTGCACGGTAGAATGTGACCCTTGCCCAGCTTTCGCTTTTTCCGAAAAGCCTGCTTATATCTTTCAAAGATAACTGTCCGAAAACACTCAGCATGAAAACTTCTTTGTAAGGTTCTTCAAGCTCGTGAAGGCAGGCAAACGCTTTTTCCGTCAGCTCTTTTCTTTCAAAAACGCTTTCAATATCCGGTTCAACTGCCGATTCCTCGCTTATATCCGACAGCTTTTTATGTTCGTTGTACCATGCGAAATATGTATTCCGCGCAATCCGGCAAAGCCACGAAGAAGCTTTGTTTTCATCTCTGAGTCCCGAAAAATTCATGTATGCCCGAAAAAACGTTTCTTGCGTGAGCTCTTCCGCAAGAGAAGCGTTACCGCAAAGCTTCATCAGATATTTGAAGATGAAGTCGGAATTTTCACCGTATATCTTCTCGAAATCCGCCACATTCTCACCGCCTTTCACTTATTGGATTGCAAAAAACGAAAAACGTTACAAATTATTTTAAAAAAACGGGCATATCCTGAGATATACCCGAAAATTTTATGAATATTTTTTTGCCCATGCATAGGGGGAGAAGAGCATGAGCATGGGGATAAGTTCAAGTCTGCCTGCAAGCATATCAAAGCTTAAAACAAGCTTGCTCATGACCGAGAAATCCGCAAAATTGCCGTAAGGACCGACAGCACCGAGACCGGGACCGATGTTGCCTATACAGGCGACTACCGAGGTGAATGTTGTGACAAGATCGCGCCCGTCAATCGAAATGATAAGTGCGGATATTGCGATAAGAATCATATAGGTTGCAAAAAATACCGAAACACTTTTAACGACGGGTTCTTCGACCGTGTGTTTATCAACCTTAACGGTTTCAATGCTTCTGGGATTTATCGCTTTCTTAATGTCACGAAGACCGCTTTTTATGAGAATCATAAGACGGGAAACCTTTATGCCGCCGCCCGTTGAACCTGCGCAAGCACCGATAAACATAAGGAAAACAAGAATTATCTTTGTAAAAATCGGCCATGTGTCAAAGTTGACCGTAGAAAAACCGGTTGTTGTAACAATTGAAGCAACCTGGAAAACGGCATATCTTATTGAATCGCCGATTGAATATTTTGTGTTTGCAAGACATACGGCAATTAAAATAATTGAACCGAGAACAATTCCCAGATAATAGCGGAGTTCTTCGTTCTTGATTGCCTGTCTGCCCTGTTTTATAAGGAACATATAATATATATTGAAGTTTACGCCGAATATAAGCATAAATGCTGCGATTACCATTTCGGAATACACGCTGTTGTATCCTTCAATGCTGTTGTTAAGAACCCCAAAACCGCCTGTTCCTGCTGTTGCAAAAGAGCTTACGATACTGTCATAAACAGGCATACCGCCGCAGATGAGCATTATTATTTCAACAATCGTAAGAATACAGTAAATTCCGTAGAGGATTCTTGCGGAGGCTCTCAGCTTTGAAACGAGCTTGCCTACCGTCGGACCGGGTACTTCCGCTCTCATGACGTGCATTGAGGAGCTTTCTGTTTTCGGCAGAATTGCAATAACGAAAACAAGAATACCCATGCCGCCTATCCAATGGGTAAAGCTTCTCCAGAAAAGAAGACTTTTCGGCATAGCTTCAATATTGCTGAGGATTGTTGAACCCGTAGTTGTGAAGCCGGAAACGGTTTCAAAAAAAGCATCGACAAAATTCGGGATATATCCGCTGAAGTAAAACGGCATTGCACCGAAAAGAGACATGAGAATCCATGTCAGAGCAACGATAACATAGCCGTCTTTTGCATAAATAGCTGTGTTTTTCGGCTTTTTTCTTACTGCAAGTAAGCCAACAACAGTAAGAGCTGCAATTGTAAGAGCAAAGGATATGAGGGTGTCCTCATTATATATTATTGAACCGATTGCGGGAAAGGTAAGCAAAGCCGCTTCGACGAGCAAAATTCTGCCTATATTATAAAATACCATTCTGTAATTCATAATACCCTCCGCAAATCACACAAAGATATCATGAAGGTCCTCAACAATTCTGCCTGCCGTAACAACTATGACGCTGTCATGAGCTTTCATAACATCGTCACCGCCGGGGAATATGATTTTTCCGTTACGGATAATACATCCGATAAGAAGATTCGGAAGAAGGTTGAGATCCTTGAAAGGAATATTATCATAGCCGGCATTCTCTGGAACAATAAATTCAGCAGCTTCAACCTTGCCTCCGACAAGCTTGTAAAGTGTCTGAATCTGTGAGTTGCCTGCAGAATTATGAAGAGCACGGACATATCGGGTAACAAGATTTCCCGCAACAATCTGCGGAGAAACAACCGTTTCAAGTCCGATATCATTGAGAATGGAATATGAATGACGGTTAACCTTGGTTATAATTTTATTAATACCTTTGGATTCCGCATACATGGAAACTATGATGTTTTCCTCGTCAATTCCCGTAAGCGAAACAAGAGCGTCCTGCCTTTCAAGACCCTGTTCGTCAAGGATATCCTGGTCGGTACCGTCGCCGTGAAGAACGGTAACATCAGGAAGAGTGTCTGCAAGTTCATAGCAACGCTTTTCGTTCTGCTCAATAAGCTTGATGTTTCTGCCCGTATCCGAAAGAAGCTTTGCAAGATAATAAGCAATTCTTCCGCCGCCGATAATCATAACATTCTTGATTCTCTGCTTGTAAACACCTGTCTGCTTCATGAAATGTGAGATTTCGGCTCTTGTGCCCGTTATACTTATTGTGTCATCGCAGCGAAGAACAAAATCACCCGAAGGAATGTAAACATCATCTTCCCTCTGCACGGCACAAATAAGAATTTTGGCTTTGCATTTCTTTCTTATTTCATAAATCGGCATATTGCAGAAAATATTGTCCGAGTGAATTCTTACGCGGGCAATTTCAATTTTACCTCTTGCAAATGAGTCGAGATTTGCCGCAGACGGGAAACGGATAATTCTGGAAATTTCGTTTGCGGTTTCGTATTCAGGGTTGACAACCATGCTGATGCCAAGTTCGTTTCGGAGAAATTGCATCTGTTCGGCATAGTCCGGATTGCGGACTCTCGCAATGGTATTTTCTGTTCCCATTTTGTTTGCAATCAGGCAGCAGAGAATGTTAATTTCGTCCGATGCCGTGGCGGCAATAATGAGCTTTGCTTTTGATGCGCCTGCAGTTTCAAGAGTTTCGCAGGTTGTGCCGTTACCCCAGACACCCATAACATCATAAGTGTCAACTGTTGAAGTAACTTTTTCGTTGTTGGTATCAACAACGGTTATACTGTGACCTTCGTTAACAAGCTGTTTTGTTAAAGTAATGCCGAGCTTTCCGAGGCCTACAATTATAATATTCATGGCAGATAATTACCTTCTTTGAAATATTATTTTAGTTTGTTTTAGCTTTTTTGAATTCTTTATAAAGGAAGAAAAGAGGAATAAAGATGGTTGCGCCTGCAACAGCCGCGCCTATATAAATGTGGGGTGCGGGGATAAGTGTTGCAACGCCGAAATCGTCAACATAATGCTGTGATGAGAAGTTTTCGGTTATTGCAGCTGCAACTCTCGGACCGATGAGCATGGGAAGCATGACGGAGAAAATCATTCTCACGCCCTGAAGCTGACCTGCTTTGTCCTCGGGAGTGAAGTCACGGATAGCTGCACCGAGCATAATCATGAGAAGTCCGTAGCCTACCATTGCAATAACGGCGGCGAGTGCAAAATAGATAATGTTATTATCTGCAAAATAAACAAGAATAAGACCGATTACAAAGAACAGTGCCGAAGGATAAAGGAAAGGTGCCTTGCCTTTTTTATCGCTGAGAATAATCATTGAAACGAGTGACGCAACACCGCCGCCGATAACAACAACGGCAAGGATAATATTGGGAACCGTG
>JAZSNQ010000154.1:0-18428 GCA_045536515.1 Acutalibacteraceae bacterium
TTGGTAACACAACAACATCCTTCAACGAAAACTTCCCCATGACCACTGATACATGGTGGACAATGTGGTATGTAAGAGTTAAGGAAGGTCTTGCAGACGGTAAGCAGGGTCAGTCATTCTCACCCACAGCAATCTGGAAGAATCAGATCAACCCCGCAACAGGTAAGGGCGACTCAAGAAGATTTGCTGACGTATTCACAGGCGACAACAAGGGTACAGCATCTGCATCATCAACAATTTCAGGCAGATACAACATTGTTACTCTTCTTCTTGATGACACTTATCACACCTTTGAAATCGGTACAGGCGCACCTGCTGCTGAAACAAAGACAGTTACATTCCAGAAGCTTGACGGCACTGTAATCGCATCAGGCGAATACGCTGAAGGTGCAACAGTTGAAGTTCCTGCAGTTGAAGGCCTTGTTACATGGACAGAAGCAACAAAGGCTGTTGAACTCGGTGAAAGCTTCACAATGGGCATCAAGAACCTCACATATGTGGCAGTTGTTGATACAGACGAATTCAACGTTACAATTAACCTCAACGGCGGCGAATATGCAGAAGATGCAGCTCTTCCCGAAGGCGCAGAAGTTGTTGACGGCAAGCTTATTATTAAAGCAGGCTTCGGTGAAACAGTTGACCTTTCAACTCTTCCTCTTCCCGAAAAGGAAGGCTACACAGGCACATGGACTCCCGCAAGCGTTAAGGTTGAAAGCACAAGAGGCGCAAACGCTTCCATCACATGGGCAAAGGCAACATATGTTGCTAAGTTCTATCTTGATAAGGAAGCATACGAAAGCGGTGCTGCTTCCGTAAGAGACGTAACATTCGTTTACGGCAACAAGATTCCCTTCACCAACGTTAACGTTGACAACCTCAAGAACGACAAGAAGTTTGTTAACTGGATTGATGCAGCAACAGGCGAAGCTGCAAACGTTGAAGAAATCTTTGCAGATAACATGGCATTCTATGCTGACTGGACAGATTATGACAGCACAGTAACAGTATGGGGCCGTGACTATGAAAACGACGGCGAGTGGAAGGCTATCACAACACTCTACGGCGATTCAGGTACACCTGTTACACTCAACAGCCTCAAGGCTCTTGTTACAGAAGCAAACTACGGTGTAGGAAACGTTGAATATAACGTTGCAGGTTCAGAAAGCACATTCAGCGATGCAACTGCAATCAGAAATGACTTTGCATTTGACGGCACAAATAAGAATGTATATATTTACACAACAATCAAGTTTGATGTAACAATTGCAAATCCCGTATTTAATGCAGAAGGATATATCACAGAAGAAGTTAACGCAGTACCCAAGACTCCTGCTCTCACAACATCTTCAACAGACGAAGCAAAGCTTTCAACAGCAACTCTTCTTCTTACTGCTCCCACACAGACCTATCCCGGCTACAAGTTCGTTGCATGGGTAGATGCTGAAGGTAACGAATATCCCACAACAGGAAACGTTATTCTTGATACTGCAAACGGTACAGAGTACACATTCACAGCTAAGTATGAAGAAATCGAATACACAATCGTATTCAACACAAAACCCGGTTCAACATTCAGCAAACGTCTTACCGCAGAAGGCACATACAAGGTTGGAGATACCTTCGTGCTTTCAGAAAAGGCTGTTTTCGAGGCTGACGGAACAGAAACAACTCTTCCCGTAATCGGCAAGGAAAACAAGGAACAGCCTGCAGGTCCCTACAACGAATGTGACGGTTACAAGTTCGCAGGTTGGAAGACCGGTACAACATCAGCTTCATATGTTGACTACGATATCACTCAGGAAGTTACTCTTACTCCCGATATCCTCCGCCAGGTAACCTTCAACGAAACAATCGAAATCAAGGGTGCATGGACAGCTCTTTCCTATGACTTCGTTGCATACTATGCTACAGAAATCGATGCAGAAGGCAATCCCGTTTACAAGGCAATGCCCGCTGTTCAGGTTGCTACAGGTGCTCTGCTCACAGACGTTATCGCTGCAGCTTCAGAAACAGCAAAAGCAAATCTTCCCGAAGGCAAGATCCTTGCACAGTGGAAACTTGCAGACGGTTCAACAGTTCCCGGCAATATGACTGCTTACGGTCTTGAAATCTATGCAACATATAACGGCGAGAGCCTTGACCTTTATGTTGACTATAATAACGGCAAAGAAGGCTGCATCAAGCCCAGTCTTGAATTCACAAGATATCTCAAGAACGGCGTTGACGTTGATAACGACATTCCTGCAGATCAGCTTTCTCCCATCTCAAGACTTGTCAAGACAGCAACTATCGCAGAATCAGACACTCCCGGTTCAAACTATGAAATCGTTGGCTGGAAGGTTTATCATGTTGAAAATCCTGCAGACGTACAGGATCGCTCAAAGTGGCATGAAGGTGTAAACCACGACAACAATTCAATTGCCAAGTATACACTTATCTATCAGATTCAGTGGATGAAGCATACAGACTTCCTCTTCAGAGTTTACAACACCGACAGCGAACTCTACATGGCTATTGGCAAGGACTTCACAACTTACTACTATAAGAACGAACGTCCCGTTGCTGATAAGGAAAGCGCAGTTGTATTCAACCACCTTCCCGACAGACTTCTCATCATCGGCTTCCTTCCCAAGCTTGACGGCTTCGACTTCAACAGATTCTTTGAAGCTGATATGTGGTCAAACATCAGTATCAGAATTGATCCTCTCACATTCTCCAAGGCATGGCTTGATCCCGGCAACTGGGGTGCACTTCTCGAAGCACTCTGGAACGGTATCAAATCAGGCTTCGGCGGCGAACTCTGGTAATTAACAGATAAAACCGAACAAACCAAACACTGCTCCCCTGCGTGAAAACGCAGGGGAGTTTTTCCTTTTATGGAAATTTTAATTATTTTTTAACCGTATTGTCACACTTTTGTAATTGTCTTCTTATAAATGATATGATATACTTTAAATATAAAATGGGGGTGCAAAATGAAGAATATAAAATTCAGAATAAGAAAAAAATATTCAAAAAATCTTGTTGCGGCAGTTTGTGTTGCGGTATGTGCCGTGTTGATTGCGGGAATATTTATTGCGGCAAAAGCCTTGATAAACAAGGGGGACGAATCCTTAAAGGCTGACGGCTATACATTTGAAACCGAAGGCTTTGAGAATGTTTCCTCTGTTTCCTGCCTCAACGAAACAATGGCGGTTTTCACCGATTCGGCAACGGGCAAGGTCGGAATCATGACTCTCGGCGGTGAAGTCACCGAGAAAGCAGAGCATGACAAAATAAGTGTTTGCAGCGATTCATGGAGAAACTATCGCTACATAGTTGAAAGTCCGCGTTCGGAATATCTGCTTCTTGCCGATGCGGAAACCAAAACTGTCACAACCCGTCAGTATCACGGCCTGCAGAAGCCCGAGATGATTCCCTGCTGGAGCGAGGTTGGAAAACATCTTGCATGGACCGATGAGAAGGGGTATGCAGGCGAAGTCAAAACCAAGGATGTTTCGCTTGAACCCGGTCTGTATCCCGTGGCAACTTCTCTCGGCGAGGATGCAAAATTCGGCTATGTCGGCAGAACTCTCCGTCTTGAAATTGCCGCGGTTTATGAAAATGCACGTGATTTTTCCGAAGATATGGCGGCAGTAAAAAAAGGCGGGAAATGGGGTTATATCAACACTCTCGGCGTTACGGCGATTCCGTTTGAATTTGACTCGTGCTCATTGGCAGATACCATGGGCGAGGATATCGCTTTCGGCTTCAGAAACAATCTTGCTCCTGTTTGCAAAAACGGAAAATACGGAATAATAAATGCCGAGGGCGAAACCGTTGTTGATTTCGTGTTTGATGTCATACTTCAGGGCGAAGGCGGCAGATATATTGCATTCAGCGGCGGAAAATGGGGAATTGTTGTTGTTGACGAAAAGTTTTTTGTTCCCGAAACAACAGCTTCAACATCGCCCGTAAACAATGAACCTGCTATTGCCAAAGGATATTATACGGTTAAAACATCGGGCAGCGTGCTCAACATGAGGGCTGAGGCAGATTCAAATTCCGAAGTGATTGCGAAAATCCCCAACGGAACGGTTCTCAATGTTACCAAAACAGTTCCCGGCTGGTCATATGCGAAATATAATTCGTTCTCGGGTTGGGTAAGCTCCTCGTTTCTTGTTGAAGCAACGGTTCTTTTCGACGAATCCTCAACCGCAGCAACATCTCAGGTGTAATAAAAATATATAAAAATGAAAAAATATGCAAAAAACTGTTGACCTTTTGAAAGTTATGGTTTATACTGTCAGTGTATGATGTAACAATCATATTCTGCATTTGTGAGCAACAATGTCAGAGCCATCCGATAAAAGACGTGGAACAGTTTCTGTTCTGCGTCTTTTATCATTCAGGGAGAAAATACATGAAAAAATTTATTGCTTGTGCGTGCGCGGTTACAATAGCCGGTGCAGCTTATCTGTGGTGGGGCAACAACAGCCTGACCGTCAGCAATTATATCTGTAAAAACAAAAAAATCCCCGAAAGCTTCGGGGGATTCAGAATTGTTCAGCTTTCGGATGTTCACAACAAGGATTTCAAGGGCAGGCTGTCGGAAAAGGTGAAAAGCCTTTCACCGGATATCATCGTCATAACGGGCGATCTCATTGACAGCCGCAGAACCGATATTTCCGTTGCGGAAAAACTCATAACCGGGCTCAAGCCGATTGCACCGATTTATTATATAACGGGCAACCACGAGTCGAGAATTGAGAGCTATCCCGAATTGCGTGCAATGCTCGAAAAGAACGGCGTTGATGTGCTTGACGGAAAAACCGTTGATATAGAAAAAAACGGTGAAAAAATTTCGCTTACGGGAATTGATGATACCACATTTATTAAATCGGATGTTCCGGGTGAAAAAGAAATCGTTTTTGCGGAAAAACTCGGTGAGCTTGCGGGAAACAGAGGCGACGGTTTCGGAATTCTGCTTTCGCACCGACCCGAACTTATTGATATTTATGCCGATTGCGGCTTTGACCTCGCTTTCACGGGACATGCCCACGGCGGACAGATAAGACTTCCGTTTGTCGGCGGAGTGCTGACTCCGAATCAGGGATTTTTCCCGGAATACGATGCAGGTGAATTCAGAAAAGACGGAACAACCGTGATAGTTTCAAGGGGTCTGGGTAACAGTCTTTTTCCGTTCAGAATCGGAAACCGACCCGATATAGTTGTGTGCGAGCTGAAGGGTGAATAATATGAAGATAATCAAAAAAATAATAATCGCCGTCATATGCATCGGTATCATATGCACGGCGGCGGTTCTCGGAATTAATTTTTATGTTGTAAAATCGTCGGAGAAATATATTCTCGACATGGATAACGCAGGCGAAGGCTATGACTGTGTGCTCGTTCTCGGCTGCGGTGTTTGGGGCGACAGACCCAGCCATATGCTCGAGGACAGACTTCTTGTGGGCATTGAGCTTTGCAAAAAGGGTGCAAGCGAAAAGCTCCTTATGAGTGGTGACCACGGCAGGGATGAATATGATGAAGTGAATGTCATGAAAACATTTGCAACCGACAGAGGGCTTGCTTCTGAGGATGTTTTTATGGACCACGCAGGCTTTTCAACCTATGAAAGCATGTACCGTGCAAGGGATATATTCAAGGCGAAAAAGGTGCTGATTGTTACGCAGGAATATCATCTCTACCGCGCAATTTTCGTTGCAAGAAAACTCGGTCTTGATGCTTACGGAGTTACGAGCGTTCTGAGGGATTACGGCGGTCAGGTTTTCAGGGATATCCGTGAGATTCTCGCAAGAAACAAGGATTTGGTTTATACAATCGTTCAGCCCGAACCGACATATCTTGGCGATGCAATTCCCGTGCAGGGCAACGGCGATGCAACGAATGATAAATAAGATAAAAAATTGGCTCGGACAGGATAATCGCCTGTCTGAGCCAAATCTGTTTTTATTCTACAAATTCTGTTTCTTCTATCATATCGCAGACTTTGAAGTCGGTCAGTGAAAAAACTCTTTCGCCGAGTGACTCATAATATTCGTCATTGTCACGGTCGCAGAGCATTGCGTAGTTCTTTCCGATGCTTTCTTCAACATTTCTGTTCTTTCTTACCGAAAGGAAATAGAAGGTGAATGAAGAACCGTCGGATATGTTTGCAAAAAATCCGGGTGCGGTTTCGCTCAGTTCGGCATACATCGCATTCACAACCTGAGATGTGAGCATGGGATGCTGCATATATTTATGGAGTGCAATCTGAACCGAAAAAACAATAAGTGCACGAAGCTGGCGGACTTCGTTGGTTGTCAGCTTTTCGGCATCCTTCGGGCAGAGCATTTCGGGCTTGAGGGCGGCAAGTCTTTTGCCGAGAACCGTTGCTTTGTCCATGTTGCCGTTGCTGCGGAATGTGTCCATGAGCAGAGCAAGCTCTGCAAGGTCCGCACCTGCACCGTCGGTCTTTTTCGGGTGAAAGATTTTAATGTCTTCGTCGTTTGCTTTCATTTTTATTTGTTCTCCATTGCTGATTTTTTCTTTTTCATTTTGGTTTTGTAGCTCATAAGAGCTTTAACCTGCGCATCGGGAGTGGAATATTCACCGATGCTGATGGGCTTTTTGGAATACATACCTCTGAATTCGGTGCCGCCGACGGTGAGAAGGCCGTTAGACTTTGCGGCAGAGGCAAGCTTCTTTTCAAGTTCTTCGCAGATTTCGGGGTTCCACACTTCAACGCCGTCAATTCCTGCAGGAATAAGCTTTTCAAAAAGCTCGAGGCTGTCGGGATGAGCAAGAACGGCAATGCCGCCCGCTTCGTGAATTGCATCAATAACCTCTTTCGGGTCGGGATAGCTCGCCTTAACAAGCACGTTGTCGGGGCTTTCGGGAGAGAAAAGCTCGTAATAAAGTTCTCCGTAAACCTTGTCGGTAAGACCGCATTCGAGAAGTGCGTGCATGATGTGCTGCTCAAAAACAGCAGTTGCACCAGTTGCGCATTTAAGGACAAGCTCAGGTGTTATCGGATATTTTTTTGCAATTTTAAGAGTCATCAGCTGACTTACTTTTTTTCTTGTGAGCGTATTTCTGTGACAAAGACCCTCGAGTCTGTCGGGACTGTCGCTCAGATAACAGAGAATTTCAACATTTTTGCCTGTTTCGGAGTCGGTGGCAGAAATTTCCACGCCGGGAATGACGGTTATACCCCTGCGCTCTCCGATTATTTTACCTCTGACCGTACCTGCCTGACAGTCGCGGTCGGTTATGGCAATTGTTGAAATTCCGCGCTTCTGAGCAAGAACAATGAGGTCATCGATACCCATTGAACTGTCGGAAAGCTTAGTGTGGCAATGCAAATCCGCTGACATAAATTTTACCTCTTTCAAAAAATGCATAATTAGCTCAATATACTATAATTATATACTATTTATAAACGATGTGCAAGCATTTTTTGCTTTTTCAGAGGTGATTTTTCTTGATTTTCTGCGGTTTTACATTATAATATATAATAAAAAGGATAACATTTCAGATTTAATTTTTATACAGAAAAATGAATTGTCGGAAGGCGGATATTGATGAAAAAAATTGCAATCGGACTCAGCGGCGGAGTGGACAGTGCGGCGGCTGCACATCTCCTTATTGAAAGAGGATATGATGTCACGGGCATTATTCTGCGCCTCAAACCCGATTCCCTTGCCGATGCGGATATATCCGATGCTCAAAAAATCGCCGATGCACTCGGAATTGAGCTTCACGCGGTTGACCGCCGTGATTTTTTTAAAAAGAGCGTTATTGACCCGTTTGTTTCGGAATATATCAATGCAAGAACCCCCAACCCCTGCATTGAATGCAACAGCATTATAAAATTCGGTGCGATGCTTGATTATGCGTTTGAAATCGGCTGTGACGGCATTGCAACGGGACATTATGCAAAAATCGAGAAAAGCGGTGAAAGATATCTGCTGAAAAAATCGCAGAGTCCGAAGGACCAGAGCTATTTTTTATACAGACTCACTCAGCATCAGCTTTCTCACACGGTTTTTCCTCTTGAAGGACTTGAAAAAAATGAAATAAGACAAATCGCGCTGAATGCAGGACTTCCCGTTGCCGAAAAGGGCGACAGTCAGGAAATTTGCTTTGTGCCGGATGATGATTATATATCCTATCTGTCTTCGCTCGGAATAACCTCTCCGAAGGGTGATTTCATTGATATAAACGGTAATGT
This sequence comes from Acutalibacteraceae bacterium, assembly GCA_045536515.1. Lineage (GTDB taxonomy): Bacteria > Bacillota > Clostridia > Oscillospirales > Acutalibacteraceae > CAG-177. Next base: position 8,216 of record JAZSNQ010000154.1, read on the forward strand.
TCTCGGCACTCACAACGGAATTATCAACTATACAATCGGTCAGCGCAAGGGTCTCGGCGCATTCGGAAAGCCGATGTTTGTGACGGGAATTTCCGCCGAAAACAATACAGTTACAATCGGCGAAAACGGCAGTCAGTACAGCATCGGACTCATTGCAGACAGACTGAATTTCATTTCTTTTGATGCTCTCAATGCACCGATAAAAGCGGATGTCAAAATCCGTTTCCGTGCAAAGCCTGCCCCCGCAACCGTCACTCCGAATTACGACGGCACTGTGAGCGTTATTTTTGATGAGCCTCAGCGTTCAATCACCCCCGGACAAAGTGCGGTTTTCTATGACGGAGATACGGTTATCGGAGGGGGAAGAATAATTAAAGTAAAAGTGAAGAGTGAAAAGCTATGGGTGGGCACTGCCCACACCCATTTATAATTGACTATTCACTAAATTCAGCTTTTGCGGAGCAACATATAAATTGCGTCGCAGACCCTTAACTCTTAACTCTTCACTATTCACTGTTAACTATTCACTCAAAAATTGTTTCAATCACCTTGTCACTTCCGACGGGCGAATAATTCCATGAATCAATATGACCGTCTTTGATAAAATATTTCGGGGGCGCAACGGGATAATCGGCATCGAATGAATCGACGATAATCAGCTTGATTTTCATTTTTGACGGAATAATGCTCTTGATGTAAACACCTGCATGGCATCCCGCGGTTATTCCCTCTGAAAACTCCGCAAGACCTGCGAGATTGGGTGTGAGTTCAACAAAAATCCCGTATTTTTCAACGGAACGGACTATGCCCGGCACGGTTTCTCCGACATTGAAAAGAGATGCGTTTTCTTCCCATGTGCCGAGCAGTTCTCTGTGGCTGAGAGTTATTCTGCCGTTTTCGTCAATGCTTTTTACAACGGCAAGAATATTCTGCCCCGCAGTGAATCTTGCACTCGGGTGGGGGATTCTTGAAACGGAAATGCTGTCAATCGGCATGAGCGCGCTTAATCCTGCGCCTATATCGCAGAAAACTCCGAAACCTTCTATATGTGAAACCGTTGCGGGGATAACGTCACCGGGTCTGAGACCTGCAATATAACCGTTCATGCATTCACGCTGAACCTTTCTTCTTGAAAGAATCGCAACCGTTTCTCCGCATGAATCAGTGCGGAATCCCGTCACCGAAAACATAACGGGTTTGTTTACTCTGGAAATCAGGGCGATATCCCTTACCGTACCTTCTTCAATGCCGACTGCGCCTTCGTTGCGGGGAATTATTCCTTTCATGCATCCGAGGTCAACGTGCAGATTATGCTCGCTGTCACAACGTGTGACACGACCTTCAAGAAGCGCATCGGAATAGAATGCATCGCGCAGGGCAAAGGTGCTGGAAAGATATTTTTTGTTTTCCTCTGTTGATATTGTCTGACCCTCGGGTTTAAAAAGCTTCATTATTGACCACCGTTCCTATAGTTTCATATGAAATTTATATGTCATCATTGCTGAATTAATACCAAAAAAATTAACACATATCATATACAATTTTTTATATTTGTGATATAATATATTACCTATTATTTACATTTTGCGGAGAGATATTTATGGATGTAAGAGTCGGAGATACGCTTCTTATGAAAAAAAAGCATCCCTGCGGTGCAGATAAGTTTGCTGTTCTGAGAATAGGTGCGGATTTCCGCATAAGATGCCTCGGCTGCGGCAGAGAGGTTATGCTCGAAAGAGTAAAGGTTGAAAAAAACATAAAAAAAATAATCCGTGAGGAATAATTTATGCTTGATAAATTAATAAAAGTTGAAGAACGCTTTGAGGATATCAACGCAAAGCTCTGCGAGGGCGATGCCGTTTCCGACATGGCTCAGTATAAAAAGCTTATGCAGGAACTCAAGGTTTTAACCCCGATTGTTGAAAAATACCGTCAGCTCAAAGCCGCACAGGCAACCCGTGACGAAGCAAAGGAAATGCTCGACATGGGCGGAATGGAAAAGGATTTCCGCGAGATGGTGTGGGAAGAATACGAGGAATCCTGCAGAAACATTGAAGTTTTTCAGGAAGAGCTGAAGATTCTTCTTCTGCCGCGCGACCCGAATGACGATAAGAACGTTATCGTTGAAATCAGAGGCGGCGCAGGCGGCGAAGAAGCTTCTCTTTTTGCAGGCGTTCTTTACAGAATGTACTCGATGTATGCCGAAACAAAGGGCTGGAAAACGGAAATTCTGAATTCCAATCCTACAGAACTCGGCGGTTTTAAAGAAGTCAGCTTCATGATTGAGGGCGAGGGCGCATATTCACGCTTCAAGTTTGAAAGCGGTGTTCACAGAGTACAGCGTGTTCCCGAAACTGAAAGTCAGGGCAGAATCCACACCTCGACCGTAACCGTTGCGGTGCTTCCCGAAGCGGAAGAGGTTGATATTGAAATAAATCCCGCGGATTTGCAGATTGATACCTACCGTTCGGGCGGTGCAGGCGGTCAGCACGTCAACAAAACCGAAAGCGCAATCAGAATCACGCACCTTCCCACGGGAACGGTTGTTGAATGTCAGGACGAAAGAAGCCAGCATAAAAACAAGGACAGAGCGATGAAAATTCTCCGTTCAAAGATACTCGAAGCCGAGCAGGCGAAACAGCACGATGCAATTGCGGGCGAAAGACGTGCACAGGTCGGCACGGGCGACAGAAGCGAGAGAATCCGCACATATAACTATCCGCAGGGACGTGTCAGCGACCACAGAATCAATCTGACTCTTTACAGAATAGAGGCAATTCTCAACGGCGATCTTGATGAGATTATTGATGCACTCGTTACCGCCGATACAGCTGAAAAGCTGAAGAATGAATAATTCAAGTGAAAAGTAAAGAATGAAAAGTGAAAAGTTAAGGGTGGGTGCTACCCACACCCGATTTTAACGGTCACAGGCGAAGCCTATCCTTAATTTTATAAAGGAACAACAATGAAAACACTTCATCTGAATTCAAACGATAAAAACGCAATAACCACCGCTGCGGAAATTCTCCGTAACGGCGGTCTTGTTGCCATACCCACCGAAACGGTCTACGGTCTTGCGGCGAACGCCCTCGACGGCGAAGCGGTTAAAAAAATCTTTGAAGCAAAGGGCAGACCCAACGATAATCCGCTTATCGTTCATGTTTCTTCACTTGAGGAAATCGACCCTCTGGTTGAATCCGTTGACCCCAGACTTTATAAGCTCGCCGAAAAATACTGGCCCGGTCCGTTGACAATAATTCTTAAAAAATCCGACCTTATTCCCAATGAGGTCAGTCCCAACCTTGATACGGTTGCGCTGCGTATGCCGTCGCATGAATGCGCAAGGGCGATAATAAAAGAGGCAGGTGTACCCCTTGCCGCACCGAGCGCAAACGCTTCGGGCAAACCCAGTCCCACAAGGGCAGCTCATGTCATTGAGGATCTTGACGGAAAAATCGACGCAGTTATTGACGGCGGCGAAAGCGACGTCGGCGTTGAGTCAACGGTTGTGACGCTCGTCACCGACCCTCCGACACTCCTGCGACCGGGCGGAATTACCCCCGACCAGCTTGTTGATGTCCTCGGCGAACTGAATATTTCGTCTGCGGTTTTTGAAAAGCTCAAGGACGGTGAGCAAGCACAGTCGCCCGGCATGAAATATAAGCATTATGCGCCCTCCGCACAGGTCACGATTATCAGAGGAAGCTTTGAAAACTATAAAAAATTCCTTCTTGCACAAAAAGATACGGTCTGTGCCGTATGCTTTGAGGGTGAAGGAAAGCATTTTGAAAAATATATCGAATACGGAAAAAAGAACGATGAAATGTCGCAGGCACACAGTCTTTTCGATGCACTCCGTGAGGTTGACGCTATCGGATGTAAAAGAGCTTTCGTGCGCTGTCCGATGTCGGAGGGCGTTGGTCTTGCGGTTTATAACAGACTTCTTCGTTCGGCGGCATTCAGAGTTGTTGACCTCGATATAAAAATCCCCGTCATCGGTCTTACGGGTCAGACGGGCTCAGGCAAAACAACAGTTGCCGCAATTCTCAAAGAAAAAGGCTGTGAAATTGTCGACACCGATATTCTCGCGCGAAAAGCGGTTGAAAATCCCGAGGTTATTGCCATGCTCTGCAAGGAATTCGGCGATGATATCATTGAAAACGGTGTGCTCAACAGACGCGAGCTTGCAAGGAGAGCATTCGCAACAAAAGAAGGCACGGAAAAGCTCAGTGCGATAACTCATCCCGAAATCACCCGTCTTTCGGTTGAGCTGATACATAAGGCATACGAAAGCGGAGCAAAAGCGGCGGTTATTGATGCTGCGTTGCTCTTTGACAGTCCGCTTGCGTGTCTTTGCGATAAAACCGTCAGCGTTGTTGCACCCGAAAATATCCGTCTTGAAAGAATTATGAAGCGTGACGGAATATCGGAAAAAGATGCGCTTCTTCGCATGAATGCACAGCCTCCGACGGAATATTATATCGAAAAATCGGATATTATTATTAATAATGACGGTAAAGAAGATTTACATGAACAGTTAAATATAATCTGACAGGAAAGGAATATTGATATGTGCGAAAAAACTCAGGCAGAAATGCTTAAAGAAGAACTTTTTTATTCGGCGCAGCACGCTTCTTATGTTTGCGATGACGATGAGATTGCGATTGCCGATGATTTTTGCGAGGGCTACAAGGACTTCCTCAACAGCTGCAAAACCGAGCGTGAGGCGGTTGTTTTCGTAAAGGAGCTTGCAAAAAGAAACGGCTACAAGCCCTTTAACCCCAACATGATTTATGCGGCAGGCGACAAGGTTTATGCCGATATCCGTTCAAAGGCACTCATTCTCTGCACATTCGGCGAAAAGAGCCTTGCAAACGGCGCAAAAATCGTTGCTTCCCATATTGATTCTCCCCGTCTTGACCTCAAGCCCAATCCGCTTTATGAGGATGCGGAACTTGCTCTTTTCAAGACCCATTATTACGGCGGAATCAAGAAATATCAGTGGACGGCAACACCTCTTGCACTCCACGGTGTTATTTACCGCCGTGACGGCTCATGTGTTACCGTACGCATCGGTGAGGATGAGGGTGATCCGCAGTTTGTTGTTACCGACCTTCTTCCTCATCTTGACAAAAAACAGGCAAACAGACCCCTCGGAGAAGCGATTGAGGGTGAAAACCTCAACATTCTCATCGGCAGCCGTCCCTTCGGAAAAGATAAGGGCAGTGAGATGGTAAAACTCAATATCATGAAGCTCCTCAACGAAAAATACGGCATTGTTGAAGCGGATTTTCTTTCTGCAGAACTCGAGGTCGTTCCGGCTTATAAGGCATCGGATATCGGCTTTGACCGCAGCATGATAGGCTCTTACGGTCATGACGACAGAGTGTGCGCCTATCCTTCCGTTATGGCGGAAATCGATACCGTGAATCCCGAATTCACATCCGTCACCGTTATCACCGACAAGGAAGAAACAGGCTCAGACGGCAATACGGGACTCCATTCTGCATTCCTCAAGCATTTTATTGCGGATATTGCAAGAACTCAGGGTCTTGAAGGCAGAGATGTTCTCAGGGCATCCGAATGCCTTTCTGCAGACGTCAATGCAGGCTTCGACCCGACCTATCCTTCCGTTCACGATAAACTCAATGCGGCTTGCCTTAATAAAGGTATTGTCGTAACCAAATACACAGGCTCAAGGGGAAAGAGCAGCACTAATGATGCAAGCGCAGAGTTCATGTCAAAGGTTCGCACAATCTTTGATAATGCCGCTGTTTCATGGCAGACGGGTGAACTCGGCAAGGTTGACGAAGGCGGCGGCGGAACGGTTGCGAAATACGTTGCAAACCTTGGCGTTGAGGTTGTTGACGTAGGTGTTCCCGTTCTTTCCATGCATGCACCTTTTGAAGTTGTTTCAAAGCTCGATGTATATATGGCTTACAAGGGCTTCAAGGCTTTTCTGGAACAAAACGGCTGAAATAAGCCTGAAAATTGAACAGATTTGGCGGAAATCGTCATTTGTTTACAGTTTGTTAACATTATTACAACAATAATAAAGTATTTATGCAATATTATACAAATTGTCAAAGTATTATTTGATATTCTTGTTTTGACAACTTCTTTTTTCATTTTTATTTTCTCTTTCCCCAAGTACCGCCGGATGCTGCACACATCCGGCGGTACGACTTTTTGCAGACTATATTATAGACAAAATAAAAAAGTTATGATATGATATATAATGTATATATGTGTACCTTTATTTACACTTTTCCGAAAGGATGATAAAAATGACCGAACTCAAATATTGGGAAAATCCTTATATCATCAAAGAAAACAAAGAAGACGGACATAATACCGCCCTTCCCAGACCTTCCGTAAAGGATGCTCTTGACGGTGCGGAAGCTCCTCTTCGTTTTACTCTCAACGGCACTTGGAAATTCTGCTGGCAGCTTGGCACAGATAATGCAAGAACGGACTATTATGCCGATAACTATGACGATTCCTCATGGGACGATATGCCCGTGCCCTCGCTCTGGCAGCTTAAGGGCTACGGCAAGCCCATTTATCTTTGCAGCTTTCTTCCCGATGCCGTTTCATCGGTTAAGAGTGAAATCCCCAAAATCAACCACGACCTCAACGAAATCGGTGTTTACCGCCGCCGCTTTGATATTCCCGAAAGCTTCGACGGCAAGGAAATTTTTATTCACTTCGGTGCGGTAAAAGCTGGATTTTTCCTCTATATCAACGGCAGAAGAGTCGGCTATTCTCAGGGCTCAATGACTCCTGCGGAATTCAGAATCACAGATTATGTGAAGATTGGAGAAAATCAGATAACCGTTGAAGTTTTCCGATATACCGACGGAACATATCTTGAAGACCAGGATATGTGGTTCCTCAGCGGTATCTACAGAGAGGTTTATGTTTATGCCGAAGAAAAGCTCTGCATAAGGGATTTCTTTGCCGATGCAAGCCTCGACGATACATATAAAAACGGCGTTCTCAATCTTGAAGTAACGCTCAATAACTATAATGCGGATGCGCAGAACTGCACACTTGAAGCAGCTCTCATCATTGACGATAAACCGCGCAAAATTGCGGTTGAAAAGCTCCGTGTCGAAAACGGAAAGAATGTTTATAACTACAGTCTTGTTGAAGAAAATATCCGTGCATGGTCTGCGGAAGAACCTAATCTCTACAAGCTTATCATTGCGCTTCGCACAGGCAGAAAGGTGCTTTCCGTAAAGTGCATAAGAATCGGCTTCAAGAGAGTTGAAATCAAAGACGGCATTCTCTATATGAACGGCAAAAGAGTTATCATCAAGGGTGTTAACCGCCATGATTTCGACCCCGACAACGGCTGGGCAGTTCCTCTTGAAAGATATTATCAGGACCTGTATCTGATGAAGCAGGCAAATATCAACGCTATCAGAACAAGCCACTATCCCAATGCTGAAATTTTCTATGATATGTGTGACGAGCTCGGCTTCTATGTTATGGACGAAGCCGATGTTGAAAGTCACGGTGTACGCCGCAAGAACTGTCCCGGTGATAACCTTGAATTCAAGGAAGCCGTTGAAGACAGAGCCGAAAGAATGGTTCTGCGCGACAGAAGCCATGCCTGCGTTTGCTTCTGGTCGCTCGGCAACGAAGCGGGCGACGGTGAAAACTTTAAGCACGAGAAAAATGCAATTCTTGCTCTCGATAAGTCAAGACCCGTTCATTACGAAGGCGATTTCGACTTCACAAAGAGCGACTTCATAAGCAGAATGTATCCTGTTGAATACGTTGTTGATACGATGCGTCAGAAGAAGGAGCTCAAAATCAGTCCCTACGAAAATATTGCAAATGTTCTCGCCGCAGACAACAAGCCCATTCCTGAGGAAACCTACAAAACACATCCCGTCATCTACTGCGAATATGCCCATGCAATGGAAAACAGTCTGGGTAATTTTAAGGAATATGTTGATGATTTTGAAAAATACGACCATATGTGCGGCGGCTTTATCTGGGACTATGTTGACCAGTCAATCCGCAAGGTGGAAAACGGTCAGGAAAAATGGCTCTACGGCGGTGACTTTGATGAAGGCAAATCGAGCTATTATTTCTGTGCAAACGGTATTATCAGCGCCGACAGAAAGCCCCAGCCCTCATATTATGAGGTTAAGAAGGTTTATTCAAATCTTGAAGCCTGCGACAGCGATTGCAGAAACGGCAAAATCATAATCAAGAATAAAAATCTTTTCATCTCCACCGAGGATTACAGAATCCGCTGGAGTCTTGCGGTTGACGGAAACGAGGTTAAAAACGGCGAAATCAGCGAAATTCTTGCACCTCTTACCGAAAAAGAATTTGCTCTTCCTGTCAATATTGAGGATTATCCCGACGGTGAGGTTATTCTTACCGTATCGTTCATCCTCAACAAGGATAAGGCATGGGCGAAGGAAGGTTTTGAGCATAACTTCTGCCAGATTGTTCTCCGTGAACAGCCTGCCTCAAAGAAAAATCCTGCAAGGGGTGACCTCAAATATTCGCAGAAAGGCAAGAATGTGAATATCGTCGGTGAAGGCTTCACCGCAAAAATCAAAAACGGCGCACTTGCATCGCTGAAATACGGCGAAGAAGAGGTTATCGAGGAGAATTCTCCTCTCCGCCCCGACTTCTTCAGAGCGCTTACCGATAATGACAGAGAATACCTCAACTTTGTTAAACCGATAGCAGGAATTCACCCTCTCTATCAGTGGAAGCGCACCACGGCACAGACCGTTGCACGTTCAGTCAAGGCACAGTCGACACCCTCAGGCGTTGAAGTTAAGGTCAACTGGCTTGCACCCTTTGTTGCAGGCGTTGAAACAACATATCTCTTTTCCCCTGTCGGCGAAGTTACCGTTAAGCACAGCGCAATGGGACTTCTTCTCCCGATGCTCAAGGTCGGCATGAGAATGAGTATCAAGAGCACGCTTGAGAACGTTGAATGGTACGGCAGAGGTCCGCACGAAACATATCTCGACAGAAAAACGGGCGGCAGAATCGCAAAGCACGCAATGACTGTTGCGGAGCTTGAACACAGGTATATGCGTCCGCAGGAAAACGGCCACAGAACAGATGTCAGAACTCTCTCCGTAAGCGACGATTCGGGCTTCGGAATAAAGATTGATGCAATGGATATCCCCTTCGGCTTCAATCTCGGCTATTATAACCCCGAAAAGCTTGACAAGGCTGAACATCTCTATGAGCTTGTGAAGGATAATTCAATCACACTCTGCCTTGATGCGGCGATGAGAGGTGTCGGCGGCGATATGCCCGGCTGCGCTCATCTCCACAAGGAATACAGACTTAACAGCCATAAGAAGATTGAATTCACATTCAGAATTTCCAAGAAATAATCAAACCGTAGGGGTCGATGCCCACATCGACCCTTGCTTTTTATTGAGAAGTGATAATATGACAAAGACCAACGCAATGCGTCTTCTCGAAGCCGCAAAAATCCCTTTTGAGCTGATGGAATATCCCGTTGACGAAAACGACCTTTCGGGTGCGAACATCGCAAGAAAAACGGGCAAAGACCCCACGCAGGTTTTCAAAACCCTTGTTTTCTTCGGCGAAAAGAACGGTCACGGTGTCTGCTGCATACCTGCCTGCGATGAGCTCGACCTCAAAAAGGTTGCAAAGGCTTTCGGCGAAAAAAAGATTGAGATGATTCCCGTCAAGGATTTGCTCAAAACAACGGGATATATCCGAGGCGGATGCTCGCCCGTCGGCATGAAAAAACCGTTTCCGACGGTCATTGATGAAACGGCAGCTCTTTTTGAAAAAATTTATGTAAGTGCAGGGGTCAGGGGAGCAATGCTCGGTATCGACCCTGCCGCACTTGCGGAATATGTCGGCGCAAAGTTTGAGGACGTCACCGTAATGTGAAAAATGTCGGGAAAAAGATAAATTTATAAAAAATTCAAAAAAAATTTAAAAAAGGCTTGACAAAGTGGCTTTCATGGTATATAATCTACAAGCATTCAAAAAACGCCGTTGCGTTTTTTAGTCGGTGTTGATGACGTTGAGGGTCCACCCGTTCCCATCCCGAACACGGTAGTTAAGCTCAACAGTGCCGAAAATACTTGGCTGGAAGCGGCCCGGGAAGATAGGTCGACGCCGACACTTTTATTTAACCACCCAAGAGGGTGGTTATTTTTTTGCCTTCTCGCCGTATATCGGGCAA
>JAZSNQ010000045.1:0-7592 GCA_045536515.1 Acutalibacteraceae bacterium
CAGATGTATGTTGATAATAATTGCTCGGCTGTTATCGCTTTCGGCGGCGGTTCACCCATGGACTGCGCAAAAGTTGCGGCGGCAAGAATCGCACGTCCCAACAAGAGCGTACAGAAGATGAGAGGAACTCTCAAAATTCTCAAGAAGCTTCCCACAATCTATGCCGTTCCCACAACTGCGGGCACAGGCTCCGAAACAACAATTGCGGCCGTTGTTTCTGACCCCACCACTCACGAAAAATATGCTCTTCAGGATCCCGTACTCCGTCCGAAGTATGCGGTTCTTGACCCCGAGCTCACTCTTGGCTTGCCTCCTCACATAACCTCAACAACAGGTATGGATGCTCTTACCCATGCCGTTGAAGCATATATCGGCGGAAGCAACACAAAGGATACAATTGCAGCGGCAGAAAAGGCAACAAGAATGATTTTTGATAATATCCTTAAGGTTTATGAAAACGGCAAGGATGTTGAGGCAAGAGAAAATATGCTTGAAGCTTCATATCTTGCAGGTATTGCATTCACAAGAGCGTATGTAGGATATGTTCATGCAATCGCCCATAATTTCGGCGGTATGTACGGAACACCCCATGGTCTTGCAAATGCGGTTATTCTTCCCTATGTTCTTGAAGCATTCGGTGAAACCGCTTATAAATCCCTTGCAAAGCTTGCAGATGTTGCAGGTCTTGAAACTGCGGGCATGAACGAAGCTCAGAAGGCAAATCTCTTTATCGAAAAGATTAAGGAACTCAATAAGCTTCTCAATATCCCCGAACATCTTGACGTTCAGGAAAAGGACGTTGAAACTATTGCAAAGAGAGCAAATAAAGAAGGCAATCCTCTTTATCCCGTACCGAAGATTATGGATGTTGAGGAACTTTCCGCTATTATCAGAAAGGTTGGTAACCTTAATTAATTGCATTCAAAACGGACAATTGCGTGCAATTGTCCGTTTTTTATAACAAAAACTTAATGAAAATTCAACAAACATGTTGTATAATGTTTAATTGTAAATAAAGGAGTGAGTAATATGAAAAAATATCGTTTTGTATGCTTTATACTTTCCCTTGTTATGATTTTAGGTCCCTTGAATATTACTGCTTTTGCTGCGGAAGATTCATGGAAACCCAAAAATAAGGAACCCTTTATTTTTGTTCACGGACTTAACGGTTGGGGAGGTGCAGAGGGGATAAACGGTATTGCTCCCTATTGGGGTGCAACAACCGGTGACCTTATGAGCTATCTTCAGAGCGAGGGATATGAATGCTATTCGGCATCGGTAGGACCTCTAAGCAGCGCATGGGACAGAGCCTGTGAGCTTTATGCCCAACTTATCGGTTCGACCGTTGACTACGGTGAAGCTCATTCCAAAGAACATAACCATGACCGCTACGGAAGAACATATTATCAGGCTCTTGTACCCGATTGGGGTGACCTTGATAACAACGGCAAGATACAGCAAATCCATTTAATCGGTCACAGTTTCGGCGGAACGACTGTTCGTATGTTGATTCAGCTTCTTAACGAAGGCTCACCTGAGGAAATTGCCGCAACGTCATCCGATGATATTTCGGGACTTTTCACGGGTGGGAAAGGTAACTGGATAAAGAGTGCAACAACGGTCTGCACACCCCACAACAGCTCCACGGTTTATTATCCTCTCAAAGCGCTTGGTCTTTATGAGATTGTTCAGAACATAAGCTTCCTTTATGCCGGTATTATGGGCAGAAGTTTTTTCAACGGCAGACTTGTTGATTTCCATCTTGAGCAGTTTGGATTGACGGATGTTTTCAACGGAGAAAAAGCCGACGGTCTTATAGAAGCACTTATCCGTGTTCAAGAAAATCTTGATGATACCTGCATTTATGATTTAACACCGGAAGGCACGGCAAAGCTCAATAAAGAATGTAACATAAACAAAGATATTTACTATTTTTCTTACCCGTTTTCAACAACAAGCGATGTCAGTTTTATCAATATCGAAATTCCCGATATAAAAACCAATCCGGTTATTTACTTAACTGCGTTGATTATGGGAATCATGCCTGAATTTACTGACCCTTATACCGGGATTGTTTATGATGAAAGCTGGCATGCCAATGACGCACTTGTCAATACCGAAAGCGCCAAACATCCCGTTGACGAACCTCATATGGATTATGATGCAAATAACGTTGAAAAGGGGATTTGGAATGTTATGCCCGTTCAGAAAGGCGACCACGGCGCGGCTATAGGTCTTTTCTCCGATGAGGAACAGGTTAAATCGTTTTACCTTAATCTCTGCGAAATGCTTTGTGAATTACCATGATTGACTGAAAAATGTCCTGAAAAGTTCAACAAACTTTTCGGGGCATTTTTTTTGCACAACAGACATTGTTTGTTCAAAACTTACAAATTACACAATGTTATTTATATATAATTACCAAAAAAATCCTTGCGCTTTAAATTATTATGTAAATACTGAATAGTTTAAAACATTTACAAATTTGTTGAAAGTGTACAAAAAGAGATACAAATATTTGTGCAAAATCACTTGACTTTCTTGGAAAACAGTGTATAATAAAGACACAACAAAAAGAAAGGAATGAATGTTATGAACTTCTACGAAATTTCCAATTACCCCACAGAGAAAAAGCTCATCGAAGAAATTGCAAAGGAAAAGAAATTCCTTACATTCAAAAAGCTTTTCAAAATCTTCGAGCTCGACGCTTTGCTTACAAAGTAAGAAAAGCCAAGGATTGAGCTTTTGCTCTCCGCATTAACAACCCTTACGGGTTTTTATATATCTGGGCTGAGAAATAATCTCTGTTCAGAGCTTTGGATAACAACACAGACCGCACAAAGGTTATCACCTTTGACGGTCTGTTTTTTGTTTAACGGGCATATATAATGATGGGGGTGTGTCATGAATTGCTGTATTACCGAGTTGAGATGCAAGGAAGTTATTGATAAATCCAACGGTTGCCGACTGGGACTGATAAGCGATGTTGAGGTAGATTCCTGCTGCGGCAGAGTGACTGCGCTTATTATCTACGGCAGACCGAAATATTGGGGGATATGCGGAAAAAGAGAAAGGATAAGAATCTGCTGGGAAGATATTGAAGTTATCGGAAATGATACCGTATTGGTAACCAAATCCCAAAGATGCAATGAACAAAGAAGAAGAAGCAAATGAAAAAGGCTTGCGGAGGTAAATACTCTGCAAGCCGAATTTTATTAAAGACCTGTTTTCTCGCTGATATATTTTCTTGCCATGCAAGCATATTCGTAGGGGTTTGCCTTTGCGGGGTCTTGTTCAGCTTCAACAACAACCCAGCCTTCGTAGTCTGCATCGGAAAGAATATCAAATACGGGTGTGAAATCAAAGTCGCCGTCACCGGGAACGGTGAATGCACCTGCTCTTACGCAATCAAGGAAGCTCCATCCTTTTTCTTTACCTTCGTTGATAACATCATGACGGATGCTCTTGAGGTGAACGTGCTTAACTCTGTTTACATACTTCTTGAGAACACCGATTGCATCTTCACCCGAGAATGAAAGATGACCGGTATCATAGAGAAGATACACAAGGTCGGGATCTGTGATTTCCATGAGCTTGTCAATTTCTTCTTCGGTCTGAACGCCTGTACCCATATGATGGTGAACGGTAAAATACATACCTTTTTCTTTTGCAAGTCTGCCCATTTCATTGAAGCCTTTTGCAATGAGTTCCCACTGTTCATCAGTGTAAACGGGCTTGTCGCCGAAAATGCTCAGAGTCTTGCCCTGAATCGAGTTTCCCTGTTCGGATGCACCGATAACCTTTGCACCGAGCGCATGAAGAAAATCTCTGTGCTTTATGAATGCCTCGATAGTTGCTTCATAACCTTCGGAAAGAAGGAGAGAGGAGAACCATGCATTGCAGATTCTGAGACCTCTTACATCGAGCTTATGTTTGAGGGTTTCAACATCCTTGGGATATTTGTTGCCTATTTCGCTGCCTTTGAAGCCGCTGAGAGCCATTTCGCTTACGCACTGTTCAAATGTATTTTCCGCACCAAGGTCGGGAAGGTCATCGTTTGTCCATGCAATAGGAGCTATCGCAAGGCTTACCTTGTCTTTGTTAAGCATTTTTTAATTCCTCCTTATATTAATAAAGTCTTGCTTTTGCAATGTTTTCCTGCATTTCTTCGTATGCAGTCTGTACTTTTTCGCTTGTGGAAACTTCGGCAACGCCAACTCTCCACCATGCATCGTAGCCGTCACTCATGCTGCCGTGAACAACCTTGATATCAAAGAGACAAGGTACTTTTTGTTCCTTTGAATCCTTAATTGCATCGCGAAGTTCGGCAACGTTTGTAACCGTATAAGCTTTGCAACCATAGCCTTCTGCAATCTTTGCAAAGTCAATGGGGACAATCGCACCGTCAAGCATACCTGTGAGAGGATTTCTTGCCTGGAAACGTGTTCCGAATGTGTCTGTACCCTGATTGTTCTGGAGGTTTTCAATGCAGCCCCAGCCTGAGTTGTCAAAGAGCATAACGTTAATTTTTGCGCCTTCCATAACGGCTGTGTAAAGCTCGCTGTGAAGCATAAGGAAGCTGCCGTCACCGACCATTGTGTAAACTTCTCTGTCGGGTTCTGCAAGTTTAACGCCGAGTGCGCCGCAGATTTCGTATCCCATGCAGGAGAAGCCGTATTCCATATGATATGTATTGGGAACGGAAGACCTCCAGAGTCTCTGCATACAGCCGGGAAGGCTTCCCGATGAACCGATTGCGATTGATTTTTTATCAATCAGCTTGTTGATTTCGCCGAGTGCTCTTGTCTGTGAAAGACCCTCTTTGAGATATACGCTGTACATACGGTCAACTTCCGAGTTGTAGTCTTCCTTAATCTGAGCAAGCTCTGCGCTGTCCCATGTTGAATAATATTCTCTGACAGCAAGTGTGCCCATGATGTCAAGCATAGCGGTTTTTGCATCGGCAATAACTGCTGTTGAATCCATTTTGAATGCGTCAAACGGGCAGATGTTTATTGAAAGAATTTTGCAGTTAGGATTCTGGAATAACCATTTTGAAGCTGTTGTGAAGTCTGTAAGACGTGTTCCGACTGCAATAACAAGGTCTGCCTGCTTTGCAACTGCATTTGCCGCAGGACCTCCCGTAACGCCGATACCGCCCATGTTAAGCGGTAAATCCCAACGGATATTACCTTTGCCTGCCTGAGTTTCGCAGATGGGAATATTGAATTTCTCTGCAAAGAATCTTGCGGTTTCCCAAGCTTCGGAATATCTTACACCGCCGCCGACGATGAGAATGGGTTTTTCGCTGCGCATGATTGCGGCAACGGCTGCTTCAATTTCACGGTGAGTCGGTGAACGTCTGTCAAGATACCATACTCTCTTTTTGAGGAAATAATCGGGATAATCAAAAGCCTCGCCTTCAACATCCTGAGGCATTGCAATGCAAACAGCACCCGTGTCTGCAGGATCTGTAAGGACACGCATTGCATTAATGCAAGCTGTCATAAGCTGTTCGGGTCTTTCGATTCTGTCCCAATATTTGCAAACAGCCTTGAATGAATCGTTGGCTGTTATTGTGCAGCTTGTCGGCTGTTCAATCTGCTGAAGAACGGGGTCGGGCTGACGGCAGGCGAAAGTGTCACCGGGAAGAAGAAGAAGGGGAATTCGGTTAGCTGTTGCAGTGCCTGCAGCGGTAACCATGTTGAGCGCACCGGGTCCGATTGACGATGTGCAGGCGATAATCTGACGGCGGTTTTTCTGCTTTGCAAAAGCAATCGCAGCGTGTGCCATGCCCTGCTCATTATGTCCCTGATAGAACTTGAGATTGTGACCACCCTGCTCGAGTGCCTGACCGATTCCGACAACACAGCCGTGACCGAAAATGCCGAAAATGCCGTCTACAAATTTAGTTTCAACTCCGTCAAAACTGATATACTGATTATCGAGAAATTTGACAAGAGCCTGTGCCATTGTAAGCTTCATAACGTAACTCCTTTACACGTTATATTTTTATAAGACAACGGTTTTGATGCATAATAGTTATACGAGGGCATAAAAATCTAATATATACGGTTATTATATACCATATATAGTGCTATTGCAAGAAGAAATAAATAAATTGCGCAAATAAAATAATAAATTTTTATCAAAAAACACTTGACAAGTGCGGATAAATAATATATTATATTGAAGCGCTTGAAAAATAGTGTGTAAAAATTTAACAAATGATCCATTAGCTCAGCAGGCAGAGCACTTGACTTTTAATCAAGGTGTCCGGAGTTCGAATCTCCGATGGATCACCAGATAATCTTCGTAACTTCGGTTGCGGAGATTTTTTCTTTGCAGAGTAAACCTTACGGAATCGTAAGATTCTTTGTGTTGAAAAAGTGGCAGAATACCTTTATAATCTAATGTATGAATCAAGGTAATTCCGAGGGGTGATAAAAATATGAAACAGAGAATACTGATTGTTGAGGATGACATATTTCTCCGTGACGGATTGACGGAGGTTTTGCAGAGCGAAGGATACGAGATTATCAGTTCGGATAACTGTATGAAAGCCCGTGAGCTGATGAAGTTTTTTTCTTTCAATTTAATTATATTTGATGTTATGCTTCCCGACGGCAACGGTCTTGAGCTTTGCACCGAGCTTCGTGCGGCGGGCAATAATGTTCCTGTTCTGTTTCTGACTGCCTGCGATGATGAGATTCAGATTGTCCGTGGTCTTGATGCAGGTGCGGATGATTATGTTACTAAGCCGTTCAAGCTTCGTGAACTTCTTTCAAGAATCCGTGCATTGCTTCGCAGAACATCGGCTGTCACGGTTTACAACTGTGATGATATAACAATCGACACTCTCAATATGTCTGTGCGAAAAAACGGCGAAAATATCTTTGTTACTCCGACGGAATTTCAGATTCTTTCCGTTCTTATCCGCAATAGCGGAATTATCGTCACCCGTTCACAGCTTCTGCAGAATATCTGGGACAGCGACGGAAACTACATTGATGACAATACTCTTTCTGTTCATATGAGCCGTTTGCGTGACAAAATCGGCAGCGGTCACATTGTTACCGTAAGAGGTATCGGTTACAGATGGGAGGATTCAAAATGATTCCTTTCTTGATTTGCACAACTGCTGTTTGTATTTTTGTAACTATCATTTTAATCATGTTGAACGCAAGAAGAAACAAGCAGATAAAAAATCTCAAAGAAAATATTGAGAGTTTCGTTGAAGGTGGAGAAAAAACAGAATACAGCACAGCCGACAGCAATTTTGCAAGGCTTCAGAATGCTGTTGCCGAGCTTGAAAATCTGTTGCTTCTTGAAAAAAGCAACTCGGCATCGCAGGCAAAAAGCAACGCTGATTTTGTTGCGGACATTTCGCATCAGCTCAAAACTCCGCTTGCAGGACTTCGTCTTTACTGCGAAATGGAGCAGAGTTCAACACCAACCGCTTATACAGAAAAAGAACTCCAACTGATTGCAAAAATGGAGAGTCTTGTTTTCAATCTTTTAAAACTCGAGAAAATAAAAAGCGATGCTTATGCAATGGAATTTATAGAACATAATTTTGATGAAATCATCGG
>JAZSNQ010000018.1:0-17368 GCA_045536515.1 Acutalibacteraceae bacterium
TACAGAGAATGCGCAATCATAAGCGAATAAATCGTGCAGCCTTTCCATTTTATAAAAACGAATCCGAAAACAAATCCTATAAGTGAAGTGTAAACGGCGTGTTCAAGTGAGAACCCGAAAATGCAGTGGGACAAACCGAAAACAAGCGTTGCAGCCATAAGTCCGACCCACTCTGAACCGCTGATGCGCTCAATGAATTTCTGCAACCAGCATCGAAAAAACAGTTCTTCTGAAATTCCAACCGTAAAACTCCATGCAACAAATTTCAGTGCCGTTCTGAACGGATAACCAACAAACGCAAGCGTTGTAAGCGGTTCTCCGTAAAAACCCGACCTTAAAGCGCTGCACCCGAGTAAAACCAGCATAATGACAATGCCTGCCGACACTTGTCTTAACGGATTTTCCTTGTATCTTTTAAGCTCGGGTACACCTGCTTTTGTGATTTTTATCAGAACCGCCCCCAAAACAGCCAAGAGCAAATTTAAAATCATCGTTTTGGAGTATGACACTAAGCTTCACCTCTTTAATTATGCTGTTTTTCTCAACTCAGAATATGATTGAGAGAATGCAGACTTCTTATTGTGAAACCAACTCATTAAAGTTATATAATTTACGATGCAACCGCAAGGTCATAAAGAAAATGTGAGAGTATAAGCGAATATATCGTACAACCTTTCACTTTTACAAGAGAAATGCCCCATACCAATCCGATAACCGATAAATAGGCAAACTTTTCAAACGAACCGCCAAAAATCCAATGTGCCAGCCCGAACAACAAGCTTGAAACGAAAACTCCTATCCACTTTGAACTGCTGATGTGTTCCGTAAAGCGAAGCAGCCAGCAACGCATAAAAAGTTCTTCGGTAACGCTGTAAAGAAGCTGCAGAAGCACGAACTCCGCTGCATCCGCAAGGGAATAGTCAAGAAAAGTCCAGACCCTGATTTCCGTTCCGTCTATTAATGTTTTTAATGCGTAACATCCGAGAGTAACAGCTGTAATAACAATGGCAACGGTAATTTGTGTTAATGGTTTTTCTTTATATTTTCTGATATCAGTAATCCCAATTTTCGTCTTTTTTATCAAAAAAACCGCCGTTCCCAAAAATGAGAAATTAAAAAGCAGTGATTTTAAAAGAGTCACATAAAACACCCCTTCCAGCCTCTCTGCTTATTTCTTTCCCGAAATCGCCGAAAACCTGCCTGCAATAATGCAGACTATCGGATAAATCACCCCGGCCACCGGCCAGAGCACCCATGTTGTTCCCCAACCGCCGCCGAAAAAACTCCATGCAAGATAAATCGCCGTTGCAGAAAGCCAATATATTGCCGCAAGATTGCTCTGCAGACTGTCTTTTTTCTTGCCTTCTTGGGTGAATTCTCCGTCTTTGAGAAGTCTGTGCATACTGCGGCTGCGCACCGTTCCGATAATATAAAGCATAACTGCAATTCCGATTATCGCAAGAGTAACCGCAACGGAAACACAAACTCCGAATGCATCCGAAAAGAATGCTGCAACAAGTATCGGAGCAGGAGAAACCACACAAAGGCAGGTTGCAATTATGTTGGTTGCAACCCCGAACGGAGTAAACTGCTTATCTTTTTGTTTAACCATTCCGGCAACACCGTATTCTGTTTCAAAATCACCTGAAAGATAACTGAACTCAGAGCTTTTGAATCCGCAGTAAGAAAAGATGCCGATTGCAGCAGCCACCAGAATAAGCAGAACAATTATCCCCATAAGTATGGAAAATCCCATAGGAACTTTATAGAAAAAAGGTGCTGCTGAAAGAATAATTAACGCAGCCGGCGAGATAATGCAAAGAAAAACGCCCAGAGCAATAAGCAAAGATGCCTTCCTTCTGTGTTCGATATAATCGTTCGCCTCCGACATTGTAACCCTTTTTATTCCCGATGTCACATCGGAGTTTGTGAACTCTTCGTTTTCTATTTCATCCTTAAGAAGATAATCGGTTGTAACTCCAAAAAGCTCTCCGAGAAGAAGAATTTTTTCAAGCTCCGGAACAGACTGTGCGCTCTCCCATTTTGAAACCGCCTGCCTTGAAACATTCATTTTCTCCGCAAGCTCCTCCTGTGACCAGCCGTTCTTTTTTCTCATTCTTATAATTTTGTCAGCCAATAACATATCATTCACCTCGTATGTTTTTTGCGGAAAGGTTCACCCTTCCGATGACTGAATTATAAACCATTCGGATAGTTACTCTCCACCAATCAACACCTTGCAATGTGTCAACCGGCGGTTGCATTGTTGATTTTTCAAAGCTTTTTGCACTTTTTCAAAATTATTAATCCGCTGTTTCGCTCATATCGAAAACAAGCTCGCCGCCGTTCATAAGCTGTTCGTGTGTAACGTAGAATCCGTCAAGGGCTGCGCCGTTGAAGGTTACGCTGCTCACATAAATATTCTTCTCGCTCTGATTGTTTGCTTTTATCTTAAGAATCTTTCCGTTTGAAAGCGTGATTTCTGCCGAATCGATATTCGGTGAACCTATCCAGTATTTATCCGTGCCTGCAAGGGGATAGAATCCGAGTGCAGAGAAAACATACCATGTGCTGGTTGTTCCGCCGTCATCGTTGCCGTCAAGACCGTTGATATCGTCGCTGAAACGTTTTTTGAGAGTCCAGCGCACCCATTTCTGCGTGAGGTCAGGTCTGCCTGCATTATTGAAAAGATAGGGTGTGTGGATATCGTGCTGATTGCCTATCCAGTAGCCGTGACCCGGGTCGATTGCAGCTCTTGTGAGAGATGCATCTTCCATGAAATCTTCAAGCTCGCTTACGAAATATTCTTCCGAGCCGAAAAGCTCAATCATGCCTTCGATATCATGCTGTGCCGCCCATCTCCAATGTCTTGCACTGCCCTCGGAATAGCAGTTTGCAAATTTCTTTATCATAACGGCATCATAGAATTCGGTTATATAGGGACTGAAATTCCATACAAACGAGCCGTCGGCATTTCTTGCCTGGAAATACTTTGTTTCGGGATTGAATACATTTTTATAATACATGGATTTCTCTGTGTATCGCTTGAAATCGTCTTCCTTTCCGAGTGCCTTTGCAAGAGAAGCGATTGCGGCATCCTGCCATGCATATTCAAGAGTACAGGCAACGGATTTTCTGACTCCTTCGATATCATTGGGAATATATCCGTACTGATTATATAATTCAATGTTTTCTCTGCCTGCTCTGCTGACAGCGTTTTCAGATGAATACTTCATCGCTTCATATGCCGCTTCAACATCAAAATCCGTTATTCCCTTGAGATAGCTTTCGGCAATAACGATGTTTGCGGAATCGCCGAACATCGAGCTCGAATATCCTGCACCCATGGGCCAGCGGGGAAGATTTCCGCCGCCCTGCTGAGCCATGTTGACAAGGCTGTTGAGGCAGTCGGTCTGAATATCCTGAGCAATAAGGGTATAAAGCGGATGAGTTGTTCTGCAGGTATCCCAGAGCGACATATCCGTTCTGTATGTAAATCCTTCCGCAGTGTGTGCCTGCTTATCAAAGCCGAGATATTCGCCGTTGACATCGGTGAAATCCGTTGGCATTATCATTGCGTGATAGAGTGCTGTATAGAAAACAGTTTTTATTTCATCATCATCGGAAGCGATTTTTATTGTTGAAAGACGTTCATCCCATGATTTGACCGCTTTTTCTCTTACGGCATCAAAATTCTTGCCGTCGGTTTCCTCTTTAAGATTGAGAAGCGCATTTTCAACACTTACATAACTGATGCCCATTTTAAGCTCAACGCTCTCATCTTTAAGCTCGCCGAAGTTGAGGTCAATACCGACCTTGCCGTCTTCTTCTTTTATTTCAAATGATTTTACAGGCTTATCGGCAACTGCGGCAAAATATGCGGGAAGACCGTCAAATCTGCCTGCAAACTGGCCGTCAAGAATACAGCCGCCCGTAATAATCCCCATTTCTTCATCATAGGAAACCTTGCCGTCTTTTGATGTTTTGTTTGAATTTGCGCTTGTTACATCAATATAAAGTCTCGCATCCTTATCCGTGTCAAACGTGTAGCGGTGGATGCCCGTGTGTGTATCCGCAGTCATTTCCGCAAGACATCCGACCGTGGGAAGATAAACCGCATAGTAACCGGGAGCAGCGGTTTCGTCAGAATGCGAATATGTCATAACCGCAGGCTTATTATCTCCGATTGCAGGTGTAACCCTGAAATGGCTGTAGTCTTCAGCACCCGTGCCCGAAAGTCTTGAATGGCTAAAGCCTTTGATGTGTGCCTGCTCATAGTAGTAACCCGAGGTATTCATTTTTGTGATATAAATGCCGCCGAGAAAACTCGTATCAGGTCCGAGTCTGACCGCACCGAAAGGCACCGTTGCCGCAGGACTTACCATGCCGCAGGTCCACGGAGTGCCGCCCGTGCCGATAAACGGGTCAACATATTTGGTGTATTCCCCTGCAGTGGCTTCGGGCATATCAACACTTTTGGGCATAACTCCGCCGAAGATACCCGTAAACAGAGTTTCAAATGCAACAAACACGGAAACAAAAATTCTGATTATTTTCCACATAGAAACCGCCTCCTTATATTTTGATATTACCACACAAATATTTACTTTTCAAGAAAAATCCGTAAGCCTTGACTTTTTTGTTCCCATAAACTATATTAAAAGTATAAGGAGGCTGAACATATGGCAACAATCAAAGCGATTTTTTCACTCTTTGAGGTTATCCTTTTTGCCGTGGGAATCATTCCCCTCAACACAAATATTGATTACGGCGGAAACGATTATATTGCACCCGAAATAACAACCCCGATGTATATTGTTGAAAACGGCGAAACGGATTATGTTATCGTCACCGAAGAAAATCCCGACGAGTGCATACTCACCGCAGTTGATGAATTGCAGACATATATCGAAAAAATCAGCGGTGCGGAGCTTGACCACATAACCGAAAGCGAACTTGCAGACAGTCAGAATGCAATTATTCTCGGCATCGGCGAAAACCTTGATGCTGATGCATTCACTCTCAAAGCCGATTCGGGCAACCTTTATATATCGGGCGGAAGCAACAGAGGCACACTCTACGGTGTTTACACCCTCATTGAAGAACACTTCGGAGTACGCTGGTTTACACCAACCCTTGAGGTTGTTCCCGAAAACAAAGATATTGCCGTTGATGCAAACCTCGACCGCACGGTTGTCCCCTCATTTTCCGTTCGCAGAAATGACACCCAGGGCACAAACGATGCTCACCGCGCAAGAACAAAAATGAATGTTTCCTTCTGGAATGAAGCGGAAGCTTACGGCGGTGCATTGACCTATGTTTTATGGGACGTTACTCTCGATGTTCTTGTTCCTGATTCGCTTTTTTCAGAGCATCCCGAATATTTTGCTCTTCAGCCCGACGGTACAAGAAGCACCGACCATGTCTGTCTTTCCCATCCCGATGTGCTCCCGATTGCCGTTGAAAACGGAAGAAAAGCCATTCTCGAGTGCGAAAGAGATTCAAAATATATCCATATCGGTCAGAAGGACAACATGAATTACTGTCGCTGCGAATCATGCGAGGCACTCTACGAAAAATACGGCACTGTATGCGCGCCGACAATTATTTTCACAAATAATTTTGCAGATGCACTTGATGATGAATTCCCCGATTTCATGTTCACCTTCTATGCATATAACGAAACCGACAGACCTCCCACGGATTTGTCCCTTCGCTGCAACGAAAATGTTGCACCCGTGCTCTGCGGACTTCATAAGGCGTGCAGAAGCCATCCCATCACCGAGTGCGGCGCAATGGACGGAATAGAAAATGAAACCTTTGATATGCTTTACGGCGACCCCAATCCGCAGATTGCCGAGGATTTTGCAAACTGGGTCAAGGTTGCGGACACAACATATATCTATGATTACACTATAAATTTCCTCAACACCGCACAGTTTTTCTCAAACTTTGAAACCATGCAGTCTACAATGAAATATATGCACGATATCGGCATAACAGGCTACATCTACAACTGCGGCGACGGTCACTATGCCGCCTTCAACGAGCTTCGCAACTATCTTCTCTGCAAGCTCCAATGGGATGTTGATTGCGATGTTGAATACCACATGAACGATTTTCTCAAAGCGTTCTACGGTGAAGAAGCCGCATCTTATATAAAGGAATACATTGACCTGCAGACCGCACAGACAAAAGCAACCGCACACGCATTTGACTTTGACTGGCATTATCAGGCAGGCTTCTGCTCACCCTATACGGTTGCCAAGAGCGACCTTCTCTTTGACCTCGCACTCAATTCCGACATTACGGAAGAACAGAAATTCAATATTGAGGTTGCGGAATTAAGCTGGAGATACTATAAAGCAAATCTTTTCATGGGCGAATATATTTTCCTTAATCCTTTAAGACTCAAGGAAAATGAAAAGCTTTATGACGATTTCAAAGCCCACGGGCTTGACAGAGTTTCTTCTTTTGCGACCATTCCGGAAAACAAAGAAGATGTTGACTTTATGGACAGACCCTTCAATTGGGGCAAATAAATTTCTCGTTAACAAATTATCAATACATATTGACAAAAAAGTTCATTTATGCTAATATTCTAACGATATATGGTTGCAGTGTAATCTTGCACCAAATTTTTTCGAAAGGAGATAAGAATAATGAAAAAATTCTTATCAATCGTTCTTGCAATTGCTTGTGTTCTTTCAATGGCAACAGTTGCATTTGCATCAACAAACATCTGCCCCTACTGCGAAGAAACCTTCACAAACGAATCCGAATACAACAAGCATCTCGCTGACTGCGACGGCTTTTTCCGCGTTTGTCAGTACGGCTGCGGCGCTGACTTTGCAACAGTTGAAGAGCTCGCTATCCACGAAGGCATCTGCCTTGAGTTTGTAGGCGAATGCGATTACTGCGGCGAAGAAGTCAGAACAAAGAACGCTTTTGACGCACACGTTGCAGAATGCAAAGACAAGTATCTTGGTATCCCCGTTCACAAGATCA
The DNA here is from genome assembly GCA_045536515.1 of Acutalibacteraceae bacterium. Lineage (GTDB taxonomy): Bacteria > Bacillota > Clostridia > Oscillospirales > Acutalibacteraceae > CAG-177. Next base: position 7,009 of record JAZSNQ010000018.1, read on the forward strand.
TGAAGTTCCTCCAGGAAACAGATCTTTATGAAAAGATCATCGGCGGTCTCTTCGGTCTTCTCAAAGATATCCCCTACAACACCGTATTCGGCACAATCTTCGAATACCTTGAGAAGGGCATTCACGCTATCGTTTAATCTTAATACTTAACGGACAACCCTCTGTCTTTCGACGGAGGGTTGTTTTTTGTTGTTTATTTATATCAGCGATTTGCCTTCCCATTCATTGTCCGGCTCAACTCCGAGAAGTTTTGCAGCCGTGGGTGCAAGGTCAATAATATTAACTTTTCCGAAAATTCTGCCCGCTTCAAAATCTTTTCCCTTGATTATAACGGGAATCAGCATATCCTCGGGCATTTCCGTGCCGTGAGTTCTGTCATGTCCGCCGTGGTCGGCTGTTATAATATATGTATATTCGTCACCGAGAGCATTCATGAGCTTTTGGATATTATCCCAGCAGCTTTCAACAGCCTCCATGTATTCATCCGTCATCCAACCGAAATTATGCCCCTGCATATCGGGATAACCGAAATAGATAAATGTAAAATCGGTATCGTATTTTTTCAGATACTCAATTGCGGCATCGGTAAGTTCCTCCCCCGCCTGCTTATAGCCTATTCTTCTGCCTGCATAAAAGCACGAATGCGCAAGAGAATTCGGGCGCGAAACATCGCGGATTTCCTCCCAGTTATAAAAAATTGCACACTTCTTATCAACCTTTTTCAGCACCTCGCAAAGGCCGTCAACGGGTCTGACCTGCGGCATATAGGTGTTTGTTGTTGTTCCGTGTCTTGCGGGAGTAACGCTGTGGAAAAGCGAAATATGGCAAGGCAGAGTGACCGAAGGAGAAACGGTTTCCGCATCCAAAGAATAAGAAGATTCTTTTATTATTTTCTGCGCTTTTTCAATATTTGCGAGAGAATCGGGTCGCATTCCGTCGGGAAGAATCATTATAACTTTCATTGCATTTACCCCTCTATTTCATCAAGATTTGCGCCTTTGGTTTCTTTGACTTTAAGAACAAACATAATTGCCGCAACCGAAACCGTCGGAACGGAAACCGCAAGGCATGCCCACCAGATAGGAATAAATGTCATGCCCAATATTGTTGCTCCGTATCCGAAAACAAGTCCGATGATAACAAGCAAACCTTCAGCACCCACAACAGATGCACGGATATCCGTAGGCACTTTTTCGGTCATCATAACATTCATGTAATCTCTGCCAATCCAGTACGACCCTTGATAAAGTCCTGCCAACGAACCTACGAGATAAGGATTCCAGCCATTGAGAATGCCGACAACAAAGAGAATGTAACCCGCAACGCAGGTCACGGAGAAAAGAGTGACGGTTGTTTTTCTGCCTGCTTTGTCTGCAATGAATCCCGACAGAAAGGTTATGGTTGCATAAATTACGGGCACCATGAAAAGAGCCTTTGTAATATCGCTTGTGCTCATTCCCGCACGGTGCATTGACGATTCAAAATAAAGAGCGATTGCAGGCATTGCCGCATCAAAAATGATGTGGGAAATAATGAGCATTTTCGTATCTTTGTTTAAGAAAATATATTTAACACCGTTGAAAACGCCCGACTGATTTCTCTGCGCCTGCTTCTACTGCTTTTTGAGCGCCTTTTCAGCCTGTCTTTCTTCATAAGAACGGGAAAGATATTCGATTCTTTCTCCGATGAAAACCTTTGTATCCTTTGCAAAAAGAATAACAAGCACAACCGCCGCAAATCCGATAAGTGCGGGAACAAGGAAAATTTCGCGCCATTTTGTTGCATCATTGCCCATAAGCATATCACGGAGAGTAGGGATAAGAATAACACCGAGAATACCGAAACTCTTGAGGAAGCTGTAAATCTTCGCGCGGTGCTTATCGGGTGCTTCTTCAAGAATGTAGATAATCTGGATATCATGTCCCATGAAGAAGCTGATAATCGCAAAACCGACAAGGAACATTATGTAGCTTGACGAAAGATGGATAACCAGCAGACCCAATGCCATTCCGAGGGTTGAAATTGCAAACAGCGGTTTTCTGCCCCATTTATCGGCAAGTGCTTTATAAAACGGTGTAAAAAGTCCGAGAACATACGTAAATACACCTATACCCGAATGAAAAGCAAGTCCGTCTTCATATGTATAATATTTGCCCATAAAGGGATTGTTGACGAAAAACTCCGTAACAAACGATGACTGCACGGTAACGGTCAGATTGCTCGTTACTTCGTCGAGAATGTTGACTATCGCGATAAGCACAAGCAGAATCAGAAAATATCTGCTTCCTGAGCTTCTGTTCTGCATTTTTTTGAGCCTTGCCAATTGGCGGCTCTCATTTTTTATGGTTTTTTCGGCATTTTTCATATCATTCACCTCACATTTTATCACGGAAGAATATTGCCCGCGGCTCTGTAAATTTCATACCATTCCTCACGGGCAAGAGTAATTTCTGTTGCACTGAAGCTGTCCTTTAATCTTTGGAGGTTGGTCGTTCCCGTAACAGGCTGCATTTTTGCGGGATGGCGAAGAATCCATGCAACTGACACCGCAGTTTTTGAAACACCGTATTTTTCCGCGATTTTTGCGAGAACAGCATTAAGCTCGGGGAACTGCTCATTATCAACGAAGCAGCCCTTGAAAAATCCGAACTGCATAGGAGACCACGGCTGAATCGTGATGTTGTTAAGGCGGCAGAAATCAAGTACGCCGCCGTCACGGTTAACAGCCGAATCGTTATACATATTCACATTGATGCCCGACTGAATCATCGGTGCGTGCATGATGCTGAACTGGAGCTGATTTGCACAAAGTGGCATATCAAGACTGCTCTGCAAAAGCTGCATCTGATACGGATTTTGGTTTGAAACGCCGAAATGACGAACCTTCCCCGATTCTTTAAGATATGAAAAAGCCTTGGCAACCTCTTCGGGTTCCATGAGTGCATCGGGACGGTGAAGAAGCAGAACATCAATATAATCCGTTCCGAGACGCTTAAGGCTTCCTTCAACTGATTTTGTTATATGTTCAAACGAAAAATCGAACATACCCTGTCTTATTCCGCATTTTGTCTGTATTATAATGTTTTCACGCATTGACGGAGTAACAGCTTTTCCGAAAACCTCTTCGCTTTTTCCGCCGCCGTAAATATCAGCATGGTCAAAGAAATTTGCACCGTTTTCAAGTGCGGTATCAACAAATGCGGCAACATCTTTTTCACTCATATTGCTTATTCGCATACAGCCAACCGCAATTGCAGGCACCTGCATTCCGCTTTTTCCGAAACTTATGTTATACATAAAATCATTCCTTTGAATTTTTATATTTATATATTATCAAAAACAGTCCGCGATTGCAACAAAATTCCACGAAGCGTAGGTTGCAAGTCGAATAAATGTGATTTATAATAACGGCAAGAGGAGAATTGATATGGATAATTATATAACAGGAACAACTATAAAACGCCTCCGTGAAGCAAAAGAACTCACACAAAATCAGCTTGCAGAACAGATAGGTGTGAGCAGCAAAGCCGTTTCAAAATGGGAAACCTCGAAAGGTCTGCCCGATATATCGCTGATTGAACCGCTTGCAAAAGTACTCGGCGTTTCCGTCATGGAGCTTATGTCGGGGAAGACGGTTATAAACAAAAATGTTTCTTCAAATATACTGCGTTCAAAATTTTACGTCTGCCCCCTATGCGGAAATATAATCCGTTCAACGGGTGATGCGGTTATAAGCTGCTGCGGAATATCTCTGCCGCCGCTTGAAGCGGAAGATGTTGACGTTGCGCACGAAATAATCGTTGGAAAGATTGAGGACGAGCATTTCATCACAGTCAACCACGAAATGACAAAAAAACATTTCATCTCATTCATTGCCTGTCTCACATCGGACAGAGTACAGTTTGTCAAATTCTATCCCGAAGGCAATGCTGAAACCCGTTTTCAGCTCCGAGGAAAAGGATATTTTTATCTTTACTGCAACAAGCACGGACTGATGAAAAAGAAAATATAATAGAAAGGGCTGTCTCACAAAAAAGTGAGGCAGCCCCGGCTTTTATTGCTTGCAATAAATTTTGATTGCTTCGGATATGAATTCCGCAGTGCCTTGACCGCTTTGGTCAATGTTGGATTTAAAACGTTCATCGGCAACATACATCTGACCGAGACCTGCAAGAATTTCGGGTGTGCAGTTGTAGAAATTCTCGGTTATGTAAGTCTGCAGTTTTTTAACAAGCTCCTGCGATTTTTCGCTTGCGGGAGTTTCGCTGTCTTTGACTGAAGCAAATTCGGCAAGAACCGCATTGAGTCCCGCATTCACATCGTTCTGTTTATCGGCAGAATAACCTGCCGTTTTCTTTTCGCTTTCTTTATAAGCTTCCGTGTTGCCCCAACGCTGTTTTGCCTCCTCGGCATATTGTCTGCGTGCGTTTTCGTATTCGTTATTGTCAAATATGTTCACAGGTGTCTCTCCTTTTTCGGCTTTATCGAGTGCTGAAATCAGTTTTTCCAGCCGTTCTTTTTTGAGTATCAGCAATTCTTTCTGTTTACGGATTGCCACCGATTTATCATAATCGGGTGATGACAGAATTTCCGCTATGCTTTTCAGCGAAAAATCAAGCTCACGATAAAACAGAATTTCAATCATGCGTTCAAGCGACTTCTCATCATATTCTCTGTAGCCGTTTTGTTCATCAACAAATGCGGGTTTCAGAAGTCCGATTTCATCATAATAATGCAATGTTCTTATACTCACTCCCGAAAGCTTTGCAAATTCCTTTATATGCATTTCATCACCCCCTTGCACACATTATAAACCATAACGCTGCGTCAGAGTCAAGAATTTTTTTACATCTTCTTTTATTGCATTAACAAGTAAGCTGTGATATATTTAAATTATTATAAAACAGAAAATAAAGGTGATGAAAATGTTTTCAAGAATAATTGCGTTCATAATGAGCATTATTTCTGTTTTTACTGCTCCTATTTTACAGATTACTTATAAAACAGAACTTAAAAAAGAGCTTTCAAAGGGAAACTATGAAAGTCCGTATATTGTCAGACCTATTGATGCAATAACCGTAAACGGCACATCAATCGAAGAATACACCGTTGTTTCTGCAAACGGCACACTGTATTCTTATGCCGCCGAAACTCTTTGCGATGAAATTTATAAGGCTTGCGGTGAAAAGATTGAAATATCAGAAAACACTTCTGAAAAAGCATTTATAATCAACGAAGTCCTGAACGATACGGATGTTTTCAGTCTTAAGGTTGAAAACGGCAATGTTCATATCACGGGCAGTTCAAAATCGGGAATTTCAAGAGGAATAACCGCCTTTGCAGACGAAGTTTTGCTCGGTTCACAAGGCGTTTATGATTTTAAAAACGGCTATGAGTTCAATAAAACCTTCTCCGATTATGTGACATATGAGGATTTCGGCGCTGCAGGCGACGGAAAAACGGATGATTTTGAAGCTATCATTAAAGCCCATGAATATGCAAATGCAAACAGTTTAAGCATTTTTGCAAACGAAACAGCAACATATTATATCGGCGGTGCGAACAAAACCGCTTGCATCATGACCGATACCGATTGGTCAACCGCACGCTTTATAATTGACGATACTCAGGTTGAAAACAGAAGCGCGTGGGTATTCAGCATTGCTCCGTCGCAAAGCGCAATAAACATAACCGATAAGGTATCCCCTCTCAAATCCGATGCCGGAAATATAGGCGCATCACTTGATTCAGGAAGCCTTGTCGTGCTTACCGATTCCAATGTGAAGCGATATATCCGCAAGGGTGCAAATCAGAATTCGGGCAGCAATCAGTCGGATGTTATTCTTGTTGACAAAAACGGAAATATCGCACCCGAAACCCCGCTTATCTGGGATTTCAACGCAGTCACAAATGCCGTTGCCTATCCCGTTGACACGGAAACCCTGACCGTAAAAGGCGGCAGATTCACAACGCTCGCAAACAAAGCCGCTTCCGAATATAACTATTATACAAGAGGCATTCAGGTCAGACGTTCAAACACCGTTATAGACGGATTGTATCACGGCATCGAAAACGAAGGCAAAACCGGCGCACCCTATTCGGCTTTTGTCAGTCTCTCATGCTGTGCCGATGTAACGGTAAAAAACTGCACCTTTACGGGTCATAAAAAATATACAACAACAGGCTCTGCAGGAACATCCGTAACAATGGGCACTTACGATATAGGTGCCGCAACGGCAGTCAACGCAAAATTCATCAACTGCAACCAGACAAACGATATAACCGATATAGATTATTGGGGAATTGCAGGCACAAACTACTGCAAAAATCTTGTGTATGACGGCTGTGCATTTTCCCGTTTTGATGCGCATCAGGGCGTTCTCAACGCAACGGTCAGAAACTCCGTTCTCGGTCACCACGGAATAAAGCTTATCGGAAGCGGAACGGCGCTGGTTGAAAACACAACCGTTTTAGCCGAGGATTTTATTGACCTTCGTTCGGATTACGGCTCAACCTGGAACGGTGAGCTGATTATCCGCAACTGCAAATTCTATCCCACGGGCATTTCAAGCCATATTATCAAAGCGGAAAATTCGGAGGACCACGATTTCGGCTACACCTGCTATCTGCCTCAGAAAATAGAAATTGACGGCTTGTATGTTCACAGAATCGGAACAAACTATCTTTTTACCAAGGTTAATTCAAAGCATAATTCCGATTCGTACAACGCGGAATATCCCGTTGTTCCCCCGAAAGAAATAACCGTTAAGAATTTCAGCAGTCTGATTTCGGGCAGACTTTCGGTTTCAAAAAACAAATCAATTTTTATGGTTGAGATTTCATAACATCATCGAAAATAATCCCCTTGAAGCAGACACTTGAAACAGCAAAAATTTCAAGACTGCTTTAAGGGGATTGTTGTTCATTACGCTGCTGTTACTTCACAATATTTTCCGATACTGAACACTGTTTTCGGGAACGGCTGTTTCTTGCCGCAAACAGTGATTCCGTCAAGCTCAACCTGTACGGTGTTTGTGTCGCTGTCCGTACCTGCAATTTTCGGCATCATATACGAGGTGTAGGATATATTTCTGAAAACAACATTTTTAATTCCAAAATTTTCCGCTTCTTCATCGTAAATCTTCACGAGAATGGGTCTGCCTTCGTCACGGAATATCTCAATATTTTCAAAAACCACACCGTCAATACTTCCTTCGGTCTGCTCTGCCACAACAACGAGCGAACCGATTCTGTCGTTATCCCATATGCCGTCACGGTAAATTACGGCACAGTCACGGAAGGTGACATCGGAAATCTTCTTGTTTACTTCGCCCGTAATGCCGAAGCACCTTGCATAGCCGCCCCAAGCAATACAGTTTGTGAAAGTAATATTTCTGCTGTCCATTATACCGCCGAGTGCCTTTACTTCAAAGGTGTCATCCGCTACCCTTGCAAAGCAGTTATCAACGGTTACATTGTGGCTGTTGCAGATTGCAAAGCCGTCGCAGTTGCCGCGGTTGCCGATAATGTCAACATTATCAATTTGCACTCCGTCACAGCAGTAGGAAATAAATGACCACTCAGGTGAATTGATAATTTTTACATCTCTGACTTTTACATTGTTGCAGTTGGTAAAAACAACGCCTCTTCTTTCACGCCTGTCAAGACGTGTCATATCAATTACACCTCTGCCTGCAAGAGTTATGTTGTTGCATTTATAAAAATTAATAAACGGATATCTCGTAAGCCCTATACCGTTTTCACCCGGTGCAGATGGCTCAAAATATTTGTTTTCATCCTCTGCGCAGTCAATATCGTAAAGGTGGTTTGCTATAACATAAGCACCTTCACGCAGGTAAATTACAAGATTTTCATTTCCGACGAGGTTGACATAATCGTACTTATAAACACCTTTATCAAGTACCCATACGCTATCTTCACCATATTCTTCTATGTATGCCGCAATCTCTTTGTCTTCATCAACCTTTTCACGCACCATAAGCGTGTAGCCGTAATATTGGTTTGCACCGTTGAAAAGGAAGGTGTAAATGCCTGTTTTGCCGATTGATGCAGTTACCGTATTCTCCTTGCACAGTGCCTTTACACCGTGTGATTCGGGCAGCACAATTGCATTTTCGAGTTCAATATCCGCACCCGTTATTTCGATGTTAAACGAAAAATCTTCGTCTGCATCAACATAAATCTCAGAAAAAGAATGAAGCGTGCCCGTGTCATCGGCACGGATAAAAACAACCGAAGCATAAACGGGAATTTCAGTGCCGCTTACCTTTGCCGTGTAATACGGTGAAACTGTTATGCCGTTTATATCGTCATATCCGCCCGACTGCACATATTCGGGAAGTTCCGCCGAAGCTCTGCCTACAAGCTCCTGCTCGGTAAGACCCGCTTCTTCAAGAGTGATTATTGCTTCTTCGGGATATTCAAGAAACGAAAAATCAAAGTTTTCGCTCTCGGGATAAATCGTGGCAGGAAAAAGCAGATTTGAGAAAAAAACGCAAACAGCAGTAAAAACAGTAAAAAGTGATTTGATAAAACCTTGCATAAACATTCTCCGTTCTTTAATTCTGTAATTTATATATCCTCAAATATTCTCTCGATAACATTATCCTGAAGTGCATCATCGAGATTTACGAAATAATCGCTGTAACCGCCGACACGGACAATGAGATTGCGGTGGTTATCGGGATCCTTTTTTGCATCGAGCAATTCTTCCGGGGGAACAACCGTAACGCTATATCGCTATCCCCCGCCATGTATGCAGAATTTTTGTATGTTGAATATAATTCACATTTTGTATATTTTCCTTCCTCTTCGGTTCAGGTTTTGTTTGATAAAATATAACACAATCCCTTTATTTTTTATTGTTAATAATAATATTAACATTTTATTTTGATTTTTTCAAGCTGTTTGCTTTATATCCGTACGATAAAGTAAAATAACTTGAACTAAATACTCCGCTTAACGAAAAGCCGTAATTATTAAGATTTCCTTAATTCCGTTGACTTCAAGGTATAAATCAAATATAATTCAAATTGAAAGGAGGGCAGAAAAAGTAAAAGCGAAAACCAAAAAAGATATGTTAAAAGGGGGACTTAATATCATGAAAAAAAGACTGCTTTCGCTTATTCTGGCAATTGTTATGCTGTTCGGTGCAATGCCGTTATGTGCAAGTGCCGAAAATACAGAAATCAATGAAATATCTTTTGAATTCGATTTACAGGCTGTCATAGGTAAAACATTCGCTGATTATACCGAATTCGTGAAGATGTTGACTCCGAACCTGAATTTTGAACCTGACCCGAGATACAGCAGCCTTATGTTCTACAATCCGGATACCGGCGAGCAAGTGCGTGATGAAATAGTTGAGGGTGAGGAATACGGCGTTTGCCTGAATATTTACCCCGCAGAAGGGTACCGTTTAGGAAGCGACTGCCGTGTTGTGATAAACGGCAGAGAGCTGATTCTATACAGTCAGTACGAAATAACAACTGAATATGAAAGCACAAACTCCAGAATGATATTCTTCGGCATTATCGCAGGTAAAGAAATTGAATACAAAAAATTGGATTCTGTTTCACTCAGCTTTGATTCCGTTGCCTGTGCAGGCAAAACGCCAAGCGAATACAGCGATATTGTTACCATAAATTCCGAACACATCAATTTTGTCGACTATGAGGCAGATGTTGACGGTAACGGTTCAAACGAGCAGCTTCAGGTGCTCAATGTATACAAATCTGACCGCACGGCACTTGCCGCCGGAGAAGCTATGAAAGCCGGCGAAGAATACACAGCATATATCTATCTGGTTGCAGATTTCGGCTGGTATATGAATGCACCCGAGCTGAAACAAGGTATCGAAATCAACAACGGTGCGGATTGCCTGACAAGTTACGGCATCGGTGTCGGCAGAAACGGAAGAAACTTCCTTTCGGTAGGTATAAGATTTGTTGCAGGCGAGCCACTGGAGCCTACCCGTTCCAATTCATTTCTTCAAAAATTAATTGAATTCTTTGAGGCAATTTTCGACAGAATTCTTGAAATGTTCAGATAAACACAACATACAAAATCCCCCTGCGGCAGTATTTCAGCCACAGGGGGATTTTTGTCAAAAGCACTGCCAAAATACCTTATCTTCGTTTCAGTTGTTTCAATTTCAAATATTAATGCAAGGTTTCCGTTTCTCAACCATAAACGCAAAACTCCCTCTGCCGTTTCCGACAGAGGGAGTCAATTTTTAGATATAAAGGTTTATTGTGACATCATGCCAGTGGTTAACACATCGTTTTTCCGGGCAATGCATCATGACAAACCGCAATGCATACTCATATCCGATTGTTAA
>JAZSNQ010000263.1:0-3670 GCA_045536515.1 Acutalibacteraceae bacterium
GGGTTTGCAAGCAGAGGACCGAAGTCTGTCATTGCGCCGATTCCGAGGAAGATGAGGCAGGGGAAGATTGAACTCTTGACACCTGCGTAAATCAGTCGGAGAACTCCGTCTTCATACCAATGAGCCGGTTCAACGCCTTCGGGAAGCTCGGTCATAAGACCTGCAGGGTCGTCCATAAGACCTGCGCCGGGCATGTTTGCAAGAAGGATGCCGAATGCTATGGGAACAAGCAGAAGCGGCTCAAACTTCTTGACGATAGCAAGATAAAGGAATATGGCGGAAACGAGAATCATAACGGCATTCTGCCATTCGAGAAGGGCAAGGCCCGAGCCTTCCCATATTCCTTTGAGAATTTCTGTGATAAACTCCATGCGGATTCTCCTTATGCGATAACAGCGAGAACAGCGTCTGTTTCAACTGTTGAGCCCTTTGAAACAAGAACCTGAGCAACTGTACCTGCGCAGGGAGCAACGATTTCGTTTTCCATTTTCATAGCTTCGAGAACAAGGATAACATCGCCTGCTGCAACTGTTGAGCCGGGCTGCTTGTTAACGGAAAGAATTGTGCCGGGCATGGGAGCTGTGATATTTGTGCCGCCTGAAACGGGAGCAGCGGGTGCTGCTGCAGGTGCGGGGGCTGCTTCGGGAGCAGGTGCTGCTGCAGGTGCGGGAGCTGCTGCGGGTGCGGGAGCTGCAACAGGTGCAGGTGCTGCAACAGGTGCAACGGGAGCGTCTGTAACGTTCATGATAACTGCCTGGGTTTCTTCAACCTCTACTTCGTATGCTTTACCGTTAAGATTTACAACGTATTTCATAATAATTATTCCTCCACTTTTCTGATTGATTTGAAGCTGAGTCTGTCAAGCGGAATACCGCTTTCCTTGCTGACGATAGCCATGATTGTTGCGGCTGTGCGTTCGTCAACATCAACGAGCTCGGTGATGCCCTTGATTGATTTGAATGCAAGTCTTTCAAGAGGGATACCGCTCTGATTGCTTACGAGAGCCATAACAACTGCCGCTGTGGGTTCGTCAACGTCAATGAGCTGAACTCTGCCTGCCTGATATGCAACGGGAGCTGCCGCAGGAGCAGGAGTTGCCGCAACAGGTGCGGCGGGAGCCGATTCAATAACTGTTACTTCTTCGTCATCGGATGAAGAAAGCCTGCCTTCGACGGCTCTTAAAATCTTTGAAAGGAAAACAATGAGAACGGCGAGAACTGCGAGTTCAAGAAGAACAACCGCAATGCCTGCAACCGCGACAAACAATGTTTCCGACATAGTTAATATTTCTTTATCTGCAAACATATTCGTCACCCTCAGTCAATTCTCGTGATTGTGTATGAGAATGTGTTCTTTCTGTCGGCTTCGCGCTTTTCAAAGAAAGCCTCTGCCTGAGTGGGGAATGCGATATATGAAAGAATGTCCTCTTCGCATGTTGCCTTGTCGCCGAGATAAGCCTTTGCTTCTTCCATGCCGGGAGCGAGAGTATCTGCATATCTTCCGGTGAAGGGTGCTTCGTCGCCGAGAACAAGCTTCTGGAGTTCTTCACTCACTTTGCCGGGAGCCTTGCCGTATTCGCCCTTGATATAGCTCTTGACTTCCTTGGAGATGTTCTTGTATCTTTCGCCTGCAAGAACGTTTGCGGTAGCCTGAACACCTACCATCTGGCTCATGGGAGTTACGAGGGGAGGATAGCCGAGGTCTTCACGAACTCTGGGAGTTTCAAGAAGAACTTCGTCGAGCTTGTCGAGCTTATTCTGTGCGGTGAGCTGTGCAACGAGGTTGGAGAGCATACCGCCGGGAATCTGGTAAATGAGAGCGTCTGTCTGAGTACCCATAACAACGGGATTGAGAAGACCGCTTTCGAGTGCCTTTGCACGGATGGGCTTAAAGAAATCGTTGATTTCCTTGCATACGTTTTCGTCAACGTCAACTTCGTAGCCGTACTGCTTGAGAGTATAAACAAGAGTTTCGGTTGCGGGCTGTGAAGTACCGCCCGAGAAGCATGAGATAGCGGAGTCAATAACGTCTGCGCCTGCTTCAACGCACTTGAGGAGTGTCATGAAGCCGAGACCTGTTGTTGAGTGTGTGTGAACAACGATGGGAACTTTAACGTTAGCCTTGAGAGCCTTAACAAGGTCATAACCCTCTTTGGGACTCATGATGCCTGCCATATCCTTTACGCAGATGGACTGAACGCCGAGAGCTTCAATTTCTTTTGCGAGCTTAACATAGCTTTCAAGGTTATGGATGGGGCTGATTGTGTAGCAGATTGTGCCTGATGCGTGTGCACCGCACTTGAGAGTTTCGTCAACTGCCACTTCGATGTTGCGAACGTCATTGAGAGCATCGAAAATTCTGATGATGTCGATGCCGTTTTCAACGCTCTTTCTGATGAAAGCGCGGACAACGTCATCGGGATAGTGCTTGTAGCCGAGAAGGTTCTGACCTCTGAGGAGCATCTGGAGCTTGGTGTTGGGGCAAGCCTTCTTGATGTTGCGGAGTCTTTCCCAGGGATCTTCGTTGAGGTAGCGGAGGCATGAATCAAATGTTGCGCCGCCCCAGCATTCGAGTGAATAGTAGCCTGCCTTGTCGAGCTTTTCAAGAATGGGCTTGAAATCCGAGAAGGGCATTCTTGTTGCGATAAGAGACTGGTTAGCATCTCTGAGCACGGTTTCGGTGAAATTAACTTTCATAAAAACTCATGTTCCTTTCTGTATTAATGAAATAATTATACCCAAATTTAACGGCAAATCAGAATCCGATGCGTGCTGCGATATAATCTTCGAGAGCATCGATTGAAATTCTTTCCTGCTGCATTGTGTCACGGTCACGAACCGTTACGCAGTTGTCTTCGAGTGAATCAAAGTCGAAGGTGATGCAGATGGGAGTGCCGATTTCGTCTTCACGGCGGTATCTCTTGCCGATTGAGCCTGTTTCGTCGAAGTCAACCATAAACTTCTTCTGGAGCTTTTCATAAACCTTGAGAGCATCGGGTGAGAGCTTCTTTGAAAGAGGAAGAACGGCTGCCTTGAAGGGAGCGATTGCAGGGCTGAGATGGAGAACAACTCTTGTGTCGTTCTTTTCAGCGTCGATAACCTCTTCGTCATATGCTTCAACGAGAAGAGCAAGAACGGTTCTGTCAAGACCGTAGGTTGATTCGATTATGAAGGGGATATATTTTTCGTTGGTTTCGGGATCAAGGTAATCCATCTTTGTGCCGCTGTATTCCTGATGTCTTGTGAGGTCGAAGTTGGTTCTGTTGTGGGTGCCGTTGATTTCGCCCCATCCGAAGGGGAAGAGGAACTCGATGTCGCAGGCAGCCTTTGCGTAGTGAGCAAGCTTTTCGTGGTCGTGGAAACGAAGATGCTCGGGATTGATGCCGAGATCCTGATAATACTTCATGCCGTATTCCTTGAAGTAATCATAAAGCTCGCTGTCTGTGCCTTCCTTGCAGAAGGTCTGGAACTCCATCTGCTCGAACTCGATTGTTCTGAAGGTGAAGTTACCGGGAGTGATTTCGTTTCTGAAAGCCTTGCCTATCTGACCGATGCTGAAGGGAAGCTTTGCTCTCATTGTTCTCTGAACGTTGAGATAGTTGACATATTCACCCTGAGCGTTTTCGGGGCGGAGATAGATAACGTTCTTGCTGTCGTTTGTAACGCCTCTG
>JAZSNQ010000215.1:0-4004 GCA_045536515.1 Acutalibacteraceae bacterium
ATGGGTAGGACCCGCAATTATACTACTGTTGTTTATGAAGAGAGTGCTCCCAAAAAGTGGCTTGATATATTAAGTGATGAACTAATACCCGCTTTTGTATCTCCGTTACATAAAGATGATGAAAATCCCGACGGTGAGAAAAAGAAACCGCATTATCATGTTGTTATTATGTTTGATAGTGTTAAGACTATTGAGCAAGCTCGGGAAGTCTGTAAAAAAATTGGTGGTGTTGGCTGTGAAGCTGTAAAGAGCATTAGGGGAGTGGCTCGGTATTTATGTCACTTGGACAACCCCGAAAAGGCTCAGTATGACCCAACAAATGTTCGGTGTTTTTGTGGTGCAGATTATCACGACGTTATCAGCCTTAAAATTGATAAATTTGTTGCTATTGGCGAAATGGAAGAATTTTGTGAAAAATATGATGTTGTTTCATTTTTTGCGTTATCACGCTATGCAACAAAATATCGTTCGGATTGGTCACGTGTTCTTAAAGAATCTGCAAGTGTCTACATGCGCGAATATCTTAAAAGTCGTCAATGGTCTAAAGAAAATGACTGTATGCATATTATTGATAAAGAGACTGGAGAATTATTAGTATGAATGAGAATTGGACAAGTATACGTGTTTTACAATATTTATTATTTAAGGGTGACCGACTTAATGAACGTGCAAAGGAAGTTACTTCAAAAATTAAAATTTCAAAAAAGCTTACAGATGATGAATTTATTGAATATTTCCGTGCTTTGTTGTATTTAGAGTTCTTCGATGAGGTTTTCAATGAGTTAATCAAGTATTTATAAAAACTGCTCGATTTACTCCCCTAACTTACACAAAACTTTTATTTTGTGTAATTGTCTTGATTTTTTTTAATGGGTATGTTATAATTGATTTGTAACATACCCTTTTATTTCGGAGGTTTATAATTATGCGTCAGGAAGAATTAGTTACACTTCCCAATTCTGTGCAACTTTATCTGGATTATCTTTCAGGCATTAAAGGCAAATCTGAACTGACCGTTCTTGAATATGCTTCAGATTTAAGATTGTTTTTCAGGTTTATAGCTCGTCTGAAAGGATTATGTGATACATCTGTTCCTTTTGACGAAATAAATATTTCTCTTATGGATGATGAAACAATATATAATGTTTCACTTAATGATGCTTATAAATTCCTCTCTTACTGTCGAAACGAAAGAAAAAATGACAACAATTCAAGAGCAAGAAAAGTTACTGCAATTAAAAGGTTTTATCGTCATCTTGAAATAAACGGAAAAGTTCCTGTCAATAAAATGGCGTATCTTGAAGCTCCTCAGAAGAAAAAATCTCTTCCAAAGTATCTTACACTTGAACAGAGCATCTCTGTGTTGAAAAATGTTGACGGAAAAAATAAGGAAAGAGATTATTGTATTTTAACTTTATTTCTTAACTGTGGGCTTCGATTGTCAGAGCTTGTAGGTATTAATATTTCACATATAAGGGATGACGATACACTTATTGTTCTCGGTAAAGGAAATAAAGAAAGAACCGTATATCTTAATCGTTCTTGTCTTGATGCTATTACATCTTATATTGCAGTCAGACCGAAAGATGGAGTTATCGACCGTGATGCGTTGTTTTTGAGTAACCAGAAGAAAAGAATCAGTAAACAAACAGTTCAGAAGATGGTTGAATCCAATCTTGCCAAAAACGGATTATCCGGTATGGGGTTGTCTACCCATAAACTTCGACATACCGCAGCTACTCTGATGTATCAGCATGGCGGTGTTGATCCCTTGCAATTAAAAGAAATTCTCGGGCATGAAAATCTTTCTACAACCGAAATTTATACTCATATTCGAGATGAACAATTAAAAGAAGCTGTCGATTCAAATCCTCTTAACGATATTTCAAAACTCAAAAATCCTTGAAAATACAAATGAGAATAAAGCATCAATCAAAGCCGAAACGGTGCATATTAATATATAAACGGTTTGTCTTATCAAAAAATATTTGGTTTCACCTTTTTCAAATTGTCCGTTTCCGAAGATTGATTTCAGAAACGCATTTTTTGAGTAGTCATATCCGCTGTTACAAACTGATATCAGAGCAAAAACAGCAACTGTTGCACCCGGAATGATTGTCAATAAACAATATCCAAAACCGATTAATTTATATGTTGAGTAAAAATATCCGCATACTGCCCCTATTCCCAGACCTTTTAAAAACGGAATCCAAATTATTAATGTGAAACCGATTAATGAGAACGACAGAAAAATACTTACAAATATAAATACAGTATTTGAAATTAAAGAATATATGAATGTTTCACATATCCCCTGCCCGGTTTTGAATGAAATATATGTGTTTATAAAATTATTAATTTTATCCGACATTAAAGAATTGTTGTTGACTGTTATTGAGCCGACTGTTGTTCCGATGGAAAATAATAATGTTAGCAGCAGAATTTTTGAGTTTTCAAAATATTTTTTTAATGATTTCCCATTATAAATCTTATAGTTCATTTTTTTCTTGACCATTTTTACCTCCGAATTCTTTTTGTTAAATTATATGAGCAAGTCCTGTTTTTATTACTAAAAAAGACAGCTGTCCGAACAGCTGTCTTAATTTTATATCTTTTCAACTTTTGCAAAATTTGCCATGATTTTTTTTGTGCCCGCTTCTGTAAAAGCAATTTCAAGCAAGGTGTCATTTCCCATTGTCTTTGCACTCAAAACAACCCCTTCACCGTATGCTTTATGTTTTACTGTATCACCTGCATTGAATACAGTTGTGTTTTTAGCAGGTGCGGAATGAGTGGGTGCAGCAGTGAAACCTCTTGAAGGTGTTTGCTGTTTTGAAGTTGAGGATATCTTGTTTGATTCGTTTGAATATGTTTTGATTGTTTCTCCGGTTACATCAAGAAGAGAATCGGGTATTTCACGAATAAAGCGTGATGGTTGATTGAATCTTGTTTGCCCGAAGAGCATTCTTTGTTTTGCACGAGTTATAAAAAGCTTCTTTTTGGCTCTTGTAACAGCAACATAAGCAAGTCTGCGCTCTTCTTCAATTTCCGATTCCCCACCCATAGATGACATATCTGACGGAAAAATAGATTCTTCCATACCGATAAGATAAACAACAGGAAATTCAAGACCTTTGGCAGCATGAATTGTCATCATAACAACTGTTTCTGCCTCGGCATTATAGTTATCTATATCGGTCATCAAGGCAACTTCCTGAAGGAAATCATTGAGTGTGGTTTCATCGTTTTCTCTGGAAAAACGCAAAAGGTTGTTTGATAATTCTTCAAGGTTTGCAAGTCTGTCTTCTTTGGTTTCGGGGTCAAGTGATAATGAAGCTATATAACCTGATTCATTAATTACTTTTTTGAAAAGTTCGGATAACTCAAGAGAATCCACAGATTCGATGAATTCTTCCATCATTTTTCCGAATTCTACCATCTTTTTTGCGCTTCTGCTGAGCTTCGGAAATTGGTCAGCTGACTTGATAACTTCAAAAAGGCTGATTCCGAGACCTTCAGCAATTTCAAGTGCAGAAGATACCGATGAATCACCTATTCCCCTTTTCGGAACATTGATTATTCTTTGAAGCCTTACGGTATCGTTAGGATTTGCAATAACGCTTAAATAAGCAAGCGCATCTTTAATTTCTTTACGATCATAGAATTTATGTCCGCCGATAAGTCGGTAAGGAATACCCATTCTGACAAACGCTTGTTCAACAAGGTTAGATTGAGAGTTCATCCTGTAGAGAACTGCAAAATCGCTGTATTTACCGCCGTTTCTAATTCCGTCAAGGACTTTATCGGCAACAAATATTCCTTCGTCTCTGTCGGAATATGCGGTGTGATAATTGATTAAATCACCTTTACCGTTTTCTGTCCAGAGATTTTTTCCTTTTCTGTTTTCATTATGGGCAATAATTTTGTTTGCAGCATCAAGAATGTTCTGCGTTGAACGGTAATTCTGTTCAAGTCTTATTACTTTTGAATTTGAATATTGGTGT
>JAZSNQ010000234.1:0-46043 GCA_045536515.1 Acutalibacteraceae bacterium
ATTATCGCCGCCGCAAGGATGATTGACAAGGATTTTTTGAGTGTGCATTTCATAGTTTTCCTCCTCATAATTATTCTGATTTTATAGTAACATATAAAAATTCCCAATTCAACAATTAATTTTAAATATATATAATGAACCGATACGCTGTAAAGATAAAAAGGGGCTGTAAAAAAACAGCCCGGTTTTGTTTGAATATAGAATTTTAATAAATGATAAAAGAAATCTGCTGATTAGGCTTCCTCTGACGAGGGCGAAGCACCGAAACGCCGCCTGAGGCGGATGAAGTGAGATGCTGAGGTGAAGAAACAGGGAGAATTGCCGACGCTCCAAGGAAGGCAAGGCGACCATGTTTCTGAGGGGTCTGGGTTTCGCATAGCGACTGAAGGAGAGAATGATTTTGCGTATGTTCGTTGATATATAAGGCTTTGTGGAGTTCTCTCCCTCCGTCTTTTGCTTCGCAAAAACCACCTCCCTCGTCAGAGGGAGGCAAGTAAAGCATCTGCTTTTGATTTAGATTTTCTCTTTATAAAAATTTGAGGGGCTGTTTTTTTACAGCCCCTCGTTTTGTTTATACGGGATTATGATTCGTTAAGAATCAGTCTTCCTTCTTTCTTTTGGTGATTACATAAGCTGCTGCAGCTGCGCCGGAAATCACTGCGAATGCTGTGAGACCGCCTGCTACCGAACCGGTATCGGGGATTTCAACGTCAACATCGGGTGATGAATCGTCTGCTGCTTTTTCTGCCCATGTTGCCTCGAATACGAGGTCTGTATCGCCCATCTTCTTGGGAACTTCGGGATTCCAGCCTTCGAATGTGAAGCCGTCCTTTACGGGATCAGCGGGAACGGGAATCTTTGTTCCTTCAACAACCTTGTAGGTCTTGTATACTTCGCCGTCAACGATGTAAGTTACGGTGTGTGTGTGCTTGATAAGCTCTGCAACACCAACGATAACAAGGATACCGCCAACGATTGAAACGCCTGTGATTGCTGCGATGTTTGCGCCGATAATTGAACCTGCGATTGCACCGCCTGCAATAACAACACCGCCGCCGATAACGATTGTTACGAATGTCTTGTCAACTTCGTACTTGGGTTCAAATACCATATCGTGTGCGGGCATTGTTGAGGGAACTGCGGGTTCCCAACCTACGAATACATAACCGAATCTCTGAGGAGCAACGGGAACGGGAATTACGTCGCCTTCTTCGAGAACATACTTAGCATGTGTTTCGCCGTTGTGACGGAGGAATGTTGCTGTATATTCATCGGGTTCGGGAGCACCTACCCATGTTGCTGTGTAAGTGAGGTCATGTGCGGGCATTGTTGATACGGGAGTGGGATCCCAACCTGCGAAGAGACGTGTTGCGGAATCTGCAGGATCAGCGGGAACGGGAACTTCAGCCTGGTAAACAACTTCGTATTCCTGATATACACCGCCGTCAACAATATATGTTACCTTGTAGGTGTTGAACTCATACTGAGCATATGCCTTGAGGTCTTCATTACCCATTACTTCGGGAAGAGCATTACCGTTTTCATCTGCCCAACCTATGAAGGTGAGACCTTCAACTGAGGGACCTGCGGGATGAACGATTGCTTCGCCTTCCTCGAATGTGAGTGTCTGATAGAGAGCACCGTCAACTGCGTAGTAATACTCAACCTTATGTTCGGGAATTGCTACGGGTGACCATGTTGCTGTGATTGTGATATCGGTTGCGGGCATCTTGCCGTCTTCAGGGATACCTGCCCAACCGTCGAATACAAATCCGTCTCTTGTGGGAACGGGAAGGTCATTGATTTCTTCGCCGACTGCAAGAGTTTCGGTCTTAACGCTTGTTCCGTCTTCGAATGCACCGCCGTTTGCATCAATTGTGAGAGTCTTTGTTACAACAACTGCTTCCCACTGTGCAACAACTGTGAGGTTTTCTGCGGGCATCGTGCCGGGAAGTTCGGGTGACCACTTGATGAACTTGAAACCGTCTCTTGTGGGCTGTGCGGGTGCAACTACTGTTTCACCGAACTTATATGTCTGTGAGGGAACATCGCTGCCGCCGTTTGAATCGAATGTAATTGTGTACTCTTCAAGCTCCCACTGTGCCTTGAGGCTTACATCGTGGTCGGGCATTGTTGAGGGAAGCTCACCATCCCAACCGATGAACTTATAGCCCTCTCTCTGAGGCTGAGCAGGAATTACGCCTGAAAGAACTGTACCGTAATCAAGAGTATCTGTGAATACGCCTGTACCGTCTGCGAACTTACCGCCGTTAGCATCAAGAGTAATGTCATGCTCGTTGATTTCCCAAACAGCTTCTACTGTGAGGTCGTTTGCGGGCATATTGTCGGGAAGTTCGGGATTCCAACCCTTGAATGTGTAGCCTTCAACATTGTTGAGGTTATATTCTTCGATGGGTTCGTTTTCTTCATATGTAGCTGTGTGAACTGTTACGTTGTTGCTTACATATGTGATTGTATACTTGGGAACGATGATTTCTTCAAATACTGCTACAAGCTTGAGGTCGCCTGCGGGAATCTTGCCGTCTTCGGGCATACCTTCCCAACGAATGAATCTGAAGCCTTCCTTAACGGGATCTTCGATTGCAGGGATATTTGCGCCTTCCTTGCCTGCATCAACAAATGTCTCAATAACTGTTATGCCGTCTTCTTCATAATATGTTACGTCGTAAAGCTCTGCCCATGCAGCCTTGATTGTTACATCTTCTTCGGGGAACACTTCAGGAATGCTTGTTGCATTGCCGTTTACATCTGTCCAGCCGATGAATTCAAAGCCTTCTCTTGTGGGATTTTCAGGAACTGCGTTGAAAGGAACGCCAACCTGAGCTTTTACGGGGTAAACAGGTGCACCGTTTGAGAACTTACCTCCGTTTGCATCAAGTGTTATTATTGAATACTTAATATCTTCGCTCCACTTTGCAGTGAGAGTGATGTCTCTTGCGGGCATCTTAAAGCCTGATTCAACCTTTACTTCGCCGTCATACCAACCATCGAAGGTGTAGCCTTCTCTTGAAACTTCGGGAAGATTTACTGTTGCATCACAAGCATATGTTTCTGAGGGAACATCGCCTGCACCGTTTGAAACATATGTGATTGTGAAGTTCTGAGCTGTGTAAGTACCTGCAAGGATAACATTCTTTGCGGGCATATTGAGTGTATCTGTGCCGTTATCAAAGTATTTTCCGCCATCTGCATCATACCAACCGTCGAAGGTATAACCGGGAACTGCGGGAGCTGCTTCAACGTTTACATCCTTGCCTGCATGGAGACCTGTTACTTCTGCAGGTGCGGAAACGCCCTTGTCAGCGGGAAGACCGTTGATAACATAGGTGAGTTTATAATCAATGGGAATGAGTGTTGCTGTGAATGATTCATCAGCTGCACCCATTGTCTTGCCTTCTACATCCCAGCCGCTGAATTCATATCCTGCGGGAGCAGAGTATTCGGGAGCAATGATTTCTTCGCCGAATTCAAATGATTCAACCTTATAAAGGACTTCCTCACCGTTTTCATCTACAACATAGAAATATGCATCATAAAGACCTGCGGCCCATGTTGCTGTGTATGTTGCATTTTCTGTGAATGTGTCGGCAGGAATCTTGTCCCAACCTGTGAAATCGTGGCCTTCAAGATAGAGAGCATCATCACCGGGGATTGTTATGGGCTGACCGTAGTAACCCTTTTCAACGATTTCTGACTTTTCATCGCCGTTTTCGTCGTAAATAATACCGCCGTTTGCATCAAATGTTACTGTGAACTCGATAAGCTTGAACTCAACAAGAATCTTGTTTGCGCCTTCACCGAGAGTTGTTACTTCGGGTCTGTTGTCATAGTCGGGTTCATTGCTGTTTGAAGCAAGCTTTGCAACAAGCTCTGCATATGTGTGTGCATAGTCAGCTGTCTTTTCTTCGCCGTCCATGAGAATTTCAACTGTTTCGCCTGCAACACCTGAGCCTTCGCCTACAAAAACTTCAATCTTTTCGGAGGGGTTAGCAGGATTATAGGTTACAGCATAGATTTCATAAGTTGCTTCTGAAGGTGCAACTTCTTTCCACTCTGCGATGAATTCGAGATCATTATCGGGCATTGCATCGGGAGCTGCAGGAGTCCATCTTACGAAATCGAAGCCATCCTTTACGGGATTTTCTGAAGGAACGGGGATTTCTGCGCCATATTCAACTGTGAATACGCTTTCAATACCTTCTGCAAATTCACCGCCGTTTGCGCTGTATGTTACAGTGTGCTTATTGGTTTCCCAAACAGCCTTAACGTTGATTTCTTCTGCGGGCATTTCATCGGGAAGAGTGATGATTGTGTTTGTTTCGTCATCAGCTTCTGCCCAACCGAGGAACTTATGACCTGCCCATGTGGGTTCTTCAATCTTAAGTTCATCGCCGTATGCTACATCTGCACTATAAACTGTATCACCGTTTGAGAATGCACCGCCGTTTGCATTTGCAGTTACGCCGAATGAATCCTGGCTCCACTTTGCAACAAGTGTTACATCCTCTGCGGGCATCTTGGTTGTGCCTGCAACATACTTTTCTTCGCCGTTGAACCAACCGAGGAAATTATAACCATCCTTGGTAACTGTGGGAAGAGTATCGATGATTTCATCGCAATCATACTCTGCGGATTCGATGGCTTCACCGTTATCGGGCTCGAATGAAAGTGTGTATTTAACAGCTTTATAGGTACCTGTAAGCTCAACATCGTTTGCGGCCATTGTGATTTTGCCTGTGCCGTCAGCGGCAATCTTCTCTGTGCCGTTATACCAGCCGTCGAAGGTGTAGCCTGCAACTACGGGTGCCTTTGCAACTTCAGCTTCTTTGTTTGCACGAAGACCTGTCTGTGTTGCGGGAGCTGTTACATTTTTATCTGCGGGAAGACCGCTGATTTCATAGGAAAGTTCGTATGTGATGGGCTCAAGTTCCGAAGTGAAAGTAATATCTTCTTCGCCCATTTTTGTGCCTGCGGGAATATCCCAGCCGCTGAATTCATAACCTGCATCGGGTGTGTAGTCGGGAGCTGTGATTGTTGCACCGTATTCATATTCAACAGTAATTGTGTCAACTTCTTCGCCGTTTTCATCAACAACGATAAAGATTGCATTGTGCTTCTGGATTGCCCATGTTGCGTTGATTACAACATCTTCCGTGAATGTTTCGGGAACATCTTTATCCCAGCCTGTGAAGGTGTAGCCCAGTCTTGCGGGCTGTGCGGGAGCATCAACAGTCTGACCCCATGTGCCAGTTCTGATCTCGGACTCTTCGGATGTGCCGAACTTACCGCCGTTGGGGTTGAATTCAACAGTATATACAGTAAGCTTGAAGGGAACAACAATCTTACCACCGTTTTCGGTTACTGTCATGGGTGCGGGTCTGTTGCTGTAGTCGGGTTCGACATAGTCCACATCAAGGTTTGCGATGATTTCATCATAGGTATGATCCTTGATTTCGGGAACTGTCAGTTCGTCTCCCTTAATAACAACAACTGTTGTGCCAGGAAGTGCACTGTCTGTTATAACAAGTTTTTCAATAATATCTGTGGGATCTGCGGGATTGGGATATGAAACATAGATTTCATATGCTACTGCTTCGGGTGCAGGTTCGGGTTTCCAAACTGCAGTGAATGTGAAATCATTGTCGGGCATTGCATCGGGAGCTGCAGGTGACCAACCGTCGAAGATATAGCCTTCTCTTGTGGGTTCTTCCTCAAGCTCGGGAATTGCTGCACCGTATTCAACATCCGGGAATTCTCTGAATCCTGTTGTTGAACCGTCTTCGTTTGTGAATAAACCGCCGGCTGCATCATATTTTACATCATGAACGTTGGTATCCCAGACTGCCTTTACGCTGATTGACTTTGCGGGCATTTCGTTGGGAAGAGTGATGATTGTGTTGCTTTCATCATCTGCATAAGCCCAACCCTTGAATTCGTGACCTGCCCATGTGGGCTGTTCAACTTTGAGTCCGTCACCGTAAGGAATTTCTGCGCTGTAGGTTGATTCGCCGTCTGAGAACTTACCGCCGTTTGCATCTGCATTGAATGCATAAGAAAGCTTGTTCCATGAAGCGGAGAAAATCATGTCTTCTGCAGGCATCTTTTCGGGAACGGTTGCAGGTTTACCTGCTGATGTCCAACCTGTGAATTCATAACCGTCCTTAACGGGATTTGCAGGAATTTCATCTGTGATATCTTCATCGGTATCAGCTGTAATCTTATCAATTTCTTTGCCGTCTGTATCAATAAATGTGATTGTGTGCTCTTCTGCTTCCCAAACAGCCTTGAGAGTAATATCTTCTGTGGGAACCATGTATGAATCGCCTGCTGTACCAACGATTTTATCGTCGGGAGTTGCCCAGCCCTTGAATTCATAGCCTTCTCTTGATGCTTCGGGAAG
The DNA here is from genome assembly GCA_045536515.1 of Acutalibacteraceae bacterium. GTDB lineage: Bacteria > Bacillota > Clostridia > Oscillospirales > Acutalibacteraceae > CAG-177. Next base: position 6,422 of record JAZSNQ010000234.1, read on the forward strand.
TGTAACACTTTCTCCGTACTTAGCTTCATCTGAAGGAAGACCGCATGCACCGCCGTTGGGATCATATGTTACGGTGATATCCTTTGCTTCAAAGACTGCAACGAAGTCCTTGCCTTCTGTTGAGTCCATAATAAGACCGCTTTCAACATCGGGTTCCCATACAATGAAGTTATAGCCGGGCTTTTCATCTTCAGGAACTTCGGGAGCAGGAATTTCTGTGTCGAACTTGACATATATGGTCTTATAGGGATCTGCGCCGTTGTCAAGGTCTTCCTGACTCAAGTAGAAGTTTGCGGGATATTCGTCATTACCTACTGTATAAAGAACAACATTGCCTGTTACTGTGTATGCTGTTTCTGCATCGGAAATTTCAACAGCTGTGCCATCTTCAAGCTTCCATGCATCTGCGGGATAGTTTTCGGGAGCATATTTTGCTTCAAGCTTATCGCCGTATTTGAACTTTTCTGAAAGAATTGCAACAGTTGTTTCGTATGTGCCTTCTTCGTCTTCATCTGCATCAGCCTTGAAGGTTACGGTGTAAAGCTCGTCTTCATAAATAGCCTCAAAGGTCTTGTCCTCTGCTGCTACTGCAGGAATCTCGTCATCCCAGTCAACAAATCTCTTGCCGGGTGCTGTGGGAGCTTCGGGAGTTTCTGTGGGATCAAGATAGTTATATTCATATCTCATAATGCTTTCGCCGTTTGAGAATGTGCCTTCGCCTGCATTGAAGATATATACGAATTCATAAGTTTCGCCGGGAACATAAACAGGATAGAAGTGGAGGTCTTCTGTGGGCATTACGTCAGGACGGGTTTCTGCTTCTGTTCCGTCTTTATCGGTTGTCCAGCCGACAAAGGTGTATCCTGTCTTGGTGGGTTCGCCTTCAACTATTGTTCCGTCATCAAGTTTTGTTGTACGGAAACCGGGAAGATCAGCACCGAATCTTACTTTGTAGGAATCGGTCTGAGCACCTGCCATATCTTCATAGTGGTAAACAAGATTATATTTAACTCTTTCGTAATAAGCATTGACAACGGAGGAACCGTCTGCATCTACAACAACATCAAAATCACTGTTCTCTTTGTCAAGAATGAAAAGAGGATCTGTTGATTCGGGAGCGCTTACAGTTGAGTTGGGAGCTGCATCTTTCTGTGTACCCTGAACTGTTTCGGGATAAGAACCGTCAGCTTTCATATAATACTCATTGAGAGTATATTTAACATCAGCAGGTTCGCCCCAAACGGCATAGAGAGTCACAGCATCGTAATCATAGGAGATTGCCGATACCTTTTCCTGTGTTACACCATTGCCGGGCTTTGTGAGTGACCAATGTGAAAACACCTTGCCCTCGGGATGAGTGGGGTTGGTTACGGATTCAAGGTCAGCTTCCTTGCTGATGATGCCCTTTTCTGTTGTGTATGTATCTTCTTTCCATGCGCCTGCTTCGTCAACAAGACCCATATCGAAGATGATTTCGCTTGTGGTGGTGAGTGTTCCGGGAACAGTATCGAAATCGGGAATCCAGTCCTTCATGCTAATCTGTTCCGAATAAAGGTCGCCGCCTTCTTCACCCATGGGGAAGTTGATGAACAATTCTGCATTGACTTCACCGTGTTTGGGATGAGTGACTGTTCTGTCAAAACTTGCATAGTAGGGGGGAACTTTGGTTTCACCCTTGCTGTCAACAGTATTTGTCAGCGGAGTGTTGTTAACCCGAAAATCAAACTCGCAAATCCAGTCCGAAGGAGTGAACTTGATGTTTTTTGCAAGTGCAGGTAAAGCAATGGTGTGGGTGATGATATCACGTGTGTCAAAATAATTGGGATCACTTTCGATATTTTCAAAAATGAAATCCATATTTTTGGGCCATGTGTTATCATTGCCACGCCATGTGTATGTGCCTGTCATGGCGTAATTCACATCGCCGTATGAAGGGTTTGCGGAAAGAGGGTTGGGAATAGCGAACTGAAGACTCTCTTCAACGCCTGCCGCATTATATTTGAACGGGGTGAAATACTGGTTGTCAAAAAGTATACAGCTGTCACTGGTATTTGCATAGAAACCGGTTTCGACAAAGACCCTCGCCTTAACCTTTTCACCGGGCGCTGCCTTTGTTGTTTCAATCCACTCACCGTCTTCTTCTCTGAAGAACTTTACGGTAAATGTGATGTCATCTTCCGTAGTTTCAGTTCCAGTAGAACCTGCTGCGTTTGCTGCAACTGACATTGAGCTGGACATCATTATCAATGCAAGAAGCAGAGCTAATGATTTCTTTAAATGTGTCATATGCATTTTCCTCCTTTAATGCTTTGAAAGTTGTAAGCGCACTTTCGTATAATACAGCTTATTGTAACATAATAAAAGATAAATTTCAAGTGTGATTTATAATTAATTATATAATAAAAAGGACAATTTATTGTATAAATGGTTCAAAATGTCTGTTATTCGGAAACCGCATCGGAATCAATAACCTTTGCGGCACGGATTTTTGCAAGTTCAAACATCATCGTATCTCTTGTTTTTCCGTGAACATTGAAGAAGAGAAGAGTTACGCCCTTCATAAAGCGTCCGATTGCGGGAGCAAGCGCAAAAACAGTCCAGATACCTGCAAGCATTCCGGGGTCTGTCTGGGGAACCTGAACTCCGTTTGCATTAATAAGCGGAACATAATGAATTGCAGCAACCGCAAATGCACTTATCATCTTTGCGGCAGCATCGGAGATAATCTTGAAGTAGCTCATTGCGGCGGTGATGGTTGCCTCATTGCGGACACCCGATTTCCATTCAACATAGTCATACAGGTCACCGTTAAGAGCCGTGCTGCAGTATCTCTGAATACTGTTGAGCGAACCGCAGAAAGTGAGTGCAACGATAATCCAGATAAGATTCAGAACGAAATGGTCTTCACCGAAGGGCTTATATCCCACAAGCCACATAATAAAATAGCACGCACCGCAGAACATATAGCTTCCTGCAGCAAGATTCCTCAGACCAAATTTTTTGGTGAGTTTGGGTGCGAGAGGAAGAACAAAATAGCTGGGCAAGCCGGTGAAAAGACCTGCAATTGTTCCATATGAAAGTCTGCCCATGCAGTTGAGCCAGAAAAAGTCCTCAACCATGGTGCCTGTTCCTTTACCGACCGCAAAGAAGTTCTTGATAAGAAGAACCCACATGGGACGGCAGGTGCCGATTGTTTTGAGGGTTTTGAAAAGACCCATCTGATTCATTTCCTGTCTTGTTGAAAGCGGCATTCTTTCCTTAAGCTTGAAGAAGCCGTAAGTTCTGAACAGAACAACGCAGATAACAAATACAACCGCACCGCCCGTGTAAATATTGCGGGAGCCGACATTGAGAATCTGCGGCAAGAAGTCAACAAGAACAGGAAAAAGCGACGGCAGCCACACACCGACAAGGTCGGCATAAGCATCCGTTGCAATTAGTCTGTTTCGTTCAATAGGATTCGGTGTTATGTTAAAAAGTATAATCTGATAGCTCGTGTCATAAAACGACCTTGCTATTGAGCCGACATAGTTAAAAATCAGAAATGATGCAAAAAGGCTCATTTGACTCATTCCGCCGGGAAGAAGCCACGGCGAAAGCGATGCGAACACCCAAAACGGCAAGGTGAGCATAATATAAGGTCTCACTCTGCCCCAACGGGTTCTTGTTCTGTCGATAACAAGTCCTGATACGGCGTTGTCAAGCGTATCGGCAATAAAGCTGATTGTTTCTGCCATACCCCATGTTTTCGCATTTATTCCGAGGAACTGCGTTGCAAAGAAAAACAGCTTTTTACTAAAAGTATTCCACATGGTATCGCCCATACCTGAGAGAATATAGGCAACATAATGCTTCGGGCTGAGATAGTTTTTATGTTGATTGTCAAACTCTCTGACAACCGCAGCATCATCCTCGGCAACGGTTGTCGCAGTATTGATGTTTTCTGCCAAAATAATCACCGTCCTGAATAATAGATAGACTTTCGTATATTTACCCAATATATCGTTTATTTTATTATATACGCCAAAAAAAATCAAGCATATTTCAGAAAAAAGGTGAAACACACTTGATTTTATTGTTTGGTTTTAATTTTGTTTTATAAAATTACCGTTTCGCTCATAAGAGGCTTTTCACAGCGGTTTCTCCAGAAGCTGTTGGCAAATATTTTTGCTGTATACTCTCCGCTTTCAAGACCCTCAAAGCTTACGCTGAGTTTTTCGGGCATATCGTAAAAATAAAATTCACTCCAGATTGTTGAATTACGCACGATAACGCCGTTTTTATTTATTATATATATATTATAATCATTAATATATTCATCCGCAATCTTCGCCTGGTCAAATGTAACTGTAAAGCCGTCTGCCTTTACATCGGAAATTTCAGCCTTTGCATTTTCATCGAACCAAGGAGTAAGGTCGGATTTATAACGCTTATCTGTATAGAGATATGAGTCGGGATTCCAAGCCTCGTCAATTTTCCATGTGAAGGGGAAGAAATTTGATGTTATGAGGTCGTAGGGATAAATTCTGACTCTGTTTTCGGCATCAGCTTCAACAATAAGCATCTGTGCTGCCTTTTCTTTTCCGGGAGGGCAGGTGCCGTAAACCTTATCAAATTCATCAAGTTCAAAATAACTGAGAGTGCCTGTGCCGAGGCAGGTGAAATGACGCTGATGGATTGAACGCGGATCGTTTATGGGAGCGTGTGAATGACCCGAAAAGTCAATAATCTGGGGATAATTCATAAGAATATCGGTCAGCTCGTCCTCACCCCAGTTTGCACTGCCGTAAACCGTACCCATGATGTGGGGATGCTGGAAGAAGAAAATAGGTCTTATGGGGTCATCCGCAGCAGCTTTTCTGAGTTCTGCCGCAACCCATTCTCTTTTGGCATCGTCAAAATGGCATCCGTTTGTAGATGTAACACTGATGAAATGATAGCCATTGATAACTTCATGAGTATCCGGAACCTGTGCAAAAATTCTTCCGAATCTTTCAAGAGCAACTTCTTCTCCTGCAAAAAACTCGTGGCTTGCAAGGGAAAGAACCGTTTTTGTTCCTTCTTTGATATTTTCATCAAGAGTAGCTTTAAATGCAAGCATCTGCTCTTCCGTGCCTCTGGTTGCGAAATCGCCGACAACATAGAGGGCATCGAGCCTTGAATATTCTTCTTTTTCGCTCAGCGCATAAGATGTTTCGATTGCGTTCTTCATTCTTTCGCGTTCAACGGTATGCTCATCCTGATAGTGAATATCGCTGACAACGGTGAATCTGAGAACAGGTCTGAAATTTTTATCAAAAGCCATAAATTATCATCCTTATACATTAATAATATAAACGGAGCCGTTCCGAAGAACAGCTCCGAAAATCACTTACTTCTGTGCAAATACGAATGTTGTGAGGAAATCAATGACACTTGCAAAAAGGTCGCTGAGCATTCCGATAACATTAACTGAGGGAAGCCACTGCTCAAAGTTTTTCCAGAAGTTTGTCCAATCAATGCTGGTTATATTTTTGATAAACTCATCGATTGTAATCTTTCCGTCATCTTCCTTATCCTTGTCTTCTTCTTTTGATGCTTCTTTTTCGGCAACGCTGAGCTTATATGTTTCGCCGGTGAAAACATTACCTACAGAAACCTTGATATAATAAACACCTTCGGGAAGAACGTCTGTTTCTGCAAGAACGGCATCGTCGGAGGTGAGAACCGTATTCTTATCTTCGATTACATTGCCGTTTTCGTCGGTGATTTCAAAAATCCACTGACCGTTTACAACATCCTTCTTGCCGTCATAATCAACAAATGTGATTTTGTAACCGTTATTCTTCTTGGGAGCATTGAAGCAGTAAACGTCAACATCTGTTTCATCGAAAATGTTGCCTGTTACGCTCTTGCCGATTTTGAGAGTGTTGGGATATTTTTCATCGTTGTTGTATTCGTATTCAACATCTGCATTTGAAGCACCGGCAAACACTCTTACCTGATAACCGCCTGTGCTTGCACCGACACCTTCAACCTTAAGGTAGTAAACACCACCGTTAACACCGAATGTGGGGCTGTCTTTGATTTCTTCGCCTGCATTGATTGTGATTGAACCTACAACCTTGGGCTGGGGAGCACCGTTGATACCGTCAACAATTTTGATGAGTGAAGCCTTATAGTTGCCTGCCTTTGAAGCGGTATTGTAGATACCGAATGATGCAAGTGAAGGAGCATCAAATTTTACATAGTAATAGTCAACGTCGCCTTCGGTGATTGCGCCGTAATAAAGCTTTGTGTCACCTCTCTTGGAAAGCTTGAGGGTTGTTGCCTGTGAAACCATGTTGTTGGGTTCGTTTTCAAAAAGAGCTGTTGTGTTGATTTTTGCTGAAAGAACATACTCAAAGGATGTATCGATTACGCTTCCGCCTTCAACGACAGCATAGTATACACCTGAAACCACGCTGAAATCGATTGAAGCGGTTTTCTGTGAACCTGCGGATTTGATAACATCGATAACTTCGCCGTTTGCATCTGTGATTGTAACCTTGAAATATGTTGCAAGGGGGTCTGCACCGTTCTTTTCGTCATGAGCAAGAGTAACGGTTACAACACCGCTCTGTGAAGCTGTGAATGTATAGTAGTCTTTGTCGTCAGCTTCGCCGATTTTGCCCTTGATGCCCGAACCGATACCGAATGTGTCGGCTGTTGCCATAGTTCCGTTGTCCTCTGTTTCTGCGGGATCCTGTGCTGCAAATGCGCATACGGTGCTGCCGAATGCGATAAGCATTGCAAGAACGAGAGCGAGGAGAGTTTTTGCTTTTTTCATCTTTTTGTCCTCCTTGAATTAATCAAAAATTTGATATCTGCATTCTATCACATTTTTCGACCCTTGTCAAATCGTAAAACATTAAATTTTATTAAGATTTAATTAATAAAATATTAACTTAAAAGAATTATCCCAGATCCGGTTCATCGTCAAGAATGCAGACAGGCATTTCAAAACCTTCGAGCTCCAGAACAACAATATCATTCTTTCCTTCCTTGAGGAACGGTGCAGGAATATAGGCAGACCTCTGAGGTCCAACCTCCCAATACCTCGAAAGCACACAGTTGTTCACGATTATAATGCCCTTTTTGAAACCGGGGAGTTTGATGAATGTGTCGCAGCATTCGTCAATATCAATCTCTGCCTTGAGAAAAACGGGTGTACCGTCAAACGCTTCGACACCGTCTTTGAATTCAACAGCGGAAATATCATCAAGAGGAAGCGGATAATTTTTCCAATGATAAACAAAGTTATTTCCGAAACCGATTCCCTGAGTGATACCCTTTGCATCCTTAAGCTTTGCACCGTAATTTACTCTGCCCATATTTTCAACGAGCACAGACATTTTTGCACCCCCGGCAGGAATTTCAACCTCATTTTTCGGCTCTTTATCGTTTCTGTACTGAATTCCGACAAACTTTCCGTCAAGGTAGATATATCCTCTGTCGTGAACATCCTGAAGTCTTACCTTCTGGCTGTCTCTCGGTCCTCTCACATCAGCCTCATAAAGCACAAAGCCGTAGCCCTGATTAAGCTTTTCCATTGTCATGGGCATAACCGATTCAACGGGAGTTGAAAGTTTATCAAGATTGTCAAAAAGCTCAGCTGATTTTGTGAATTTAATCTCACCGTATTTTTTCTTTTTTATCGGTGCGGGCATTTCAATATCGGGAATGGGTGCATACTTTGAAATAACTTCTTTGAATTTATAGTATTTCTCGGTAGGCTCACCGTTTTCGTTGAGAGGTGCATCATCATCGTAACTTGAAACCGTGGGTTCATATTCATCGTAATCGTTTGCACCGTTCATGTAGCCGAAATTGGTTCCTCCGTGGAACATATATGCAGAAAGGCTTGCACCCATTGAAAGAATATCATCGAGCGCATCCGCCGCATCCTGCGGATCACGGCTGTGATGTTCCTCAGTCCAATGGTCAAACCAACCGTTCCAGAATTCGGTGCACATAAGAGGACCGTCGGGCTGATATTCTCTCAGGCGTGCAAACTGCTCCGCTGCTCTTGAACCGAAGTTTGCGGTTTTATGTATTTCGGGAACGGTACCTGCAGTAAGCATCTGATATTCCGCACCGTCAGACGTGAACAACGGAACATCGATTCCCCTGTCCTTCAGTCCCTTTGCAAGATAGCGGATATATTCGCTGTCATCACCGTAGCTGCCGTATTCATTTTCAACCTGAACAAGAATAACATTGCCGCCTTTGGTAATCTGATGCTTCGCGATTCCGGGAATAAAATTATCAAAGAATCTGTCAACTGCCGCAAGATAATCCTTATCCATACAGCGAAGTGCCATTGAATCGTTTTTGAGAAGCCACCAGGGCAAGCCGCCGAAATCCCACTCCGAGCAGATATAGGGACCCGGTCTTACGATTGCATAAAGACCGAGTTCTTCTGCGATTCCGAGGAATTTTTCGATATCAAGCATATTGGAATAATCGAATTCTCCTTCACGCATTTCATGGAGATTCCATGCCACATATGTTTCAACGGTATTGAAACCGCAAGCCTTGAGTTTTATAAGTCTGTCACGCCAGTATTCCGAAGGAACACGGAAATAATGTATTGCGCCCGCAATTATTCTGAACGGTTCACCGTTGAGATAAAAACCGTCTTTTTCAATCGAAAATGTACCCATATTTTTCTCCTTTAATCCGGAAGTTCTTCTCTTTCATAAGGAAATTCGCTGAAAACCTCAAATTTCTGCGCCCTCATCCAGAGAGAAGGATTGATTTTTATTGTAAATCCGCAGCCGCTCGGAGTTATCCACTCATGCATGGGAAGCTCCGGAATACCGTATGCCGAAAGAATAGACATGATAACTCCGCCGTGAGTAACGATGGCAGCAGAGGTTGTGCCTGTTTTCATCAGACCCTCCGCAACCTTCTCAAATGTGCTGCGTACTCTTTTTTCAAATTTTTCGTTGCTTTCACCGAAAGGCGGTTCAACACCTTTTTCACCTGCAAGCCATTTCGGAAAAACCGGATGCTCTTTTAATTCCTCGGCGGTTTTATTCTCAAATTCGCCGAAGTTATATTCAATAAATCCGTCAATAACAATAGGTTTGTTGTCGGGATAAAGGATTTTTGCAGTCTCGGTGCATCTTTTGAGAGGACTTGTAAAAAGTGCCTCAACGGGCGGATAGATAAGCTCGTCCCTCATCTGCAGAAGCTGTGCCCTGCCCTCTTCACCGAGTTCAACATCTGTATGGCCGATATAACGCCCTTCAAGATTTTCGTCAGTGAGCGCATTTCTTATTAAATGGATGGTATAAGACTTCATTTTTCCTCCAAAAACGGAACTCTTTTTTTGTTTAAATCATCAATATACAAAATGTATATAATCTTATATAATTATTATTAACGCAAACTGAATGCGCAAAAAAATTATACAGTCGGGAGAATTATCATGGAGAGAAGCTTCCCCGTAATCCTCAGCGAATTAAGAAAAGAAAAAGGCATAAGCCAGAAAGAAGCCGCACAGCAGCTCGGTGTATCACAAGCATTGCTTTCCCATTATGAAAAGGGTATACGTGAATGCGGACAGAGCTTTCTGATTAAAGCGGCGGATTATTATGACGTCAGCTGCGACTATCTTCTCGGAAGAACCATAGAAAAAAACAGCATTAACACCGCAGCAGTTGAAATGTTTGAGTCGGAAGATACCGATAACAAACCCACACCGCAGACACTTGTAAAAGCCTCCATGCTGCTCACTCACGCAATGAGAAACGGAAACAGAATGGACGGCATTGACCTGAACATCCTCTTTTCAGTTGCACTTTATAAAATAATTCTGCTTCAGGCAAATGCAGGCAATCTTCCGAAAACCTGGGCGGGAAGAGCATATACAGACGGAAAAATCTGCTGTAACTCAACATATCTCGGCGGAATAGAGCTTGTGGCATATAACGCCATCAAACCGCATCTCAATCCGAATCCCGATGAAGATGCACCGGTGCCGGATGCAATCAAAACACTTGTTTCCTTTGCAGAGGAATTCATCATGAAAAACCTTGCAGAATCAATGCCTCCGATGCCGTATGAATATTTCAGATAAAATACTTTAATAAACGACAACACATAAGTCTGAAACGCAATAATACCACGCACATTCGAACATTTTTCTCTTTGACATACACCCGTATGCCTGCATCGAAGAAATGCCCGACTGCACGCAATCTGTTCCATTTCAGATGCAAAGCAGTTTTGAAAGAGCAGATTTTTGTCTCGGCAAGGCAAAAATCTGCAGAAATACGAGGTTATTTCAAGGATTTTTAACGAAGCCGAGGCGGAAAGATGCCTTCCAAAACCTTATGGCTTGTTGTTTATTAAAGTATGCCGCAAAGCAACGCATTGAAAAAACAATGCGTTGCTTTTTGTTTTTTACATAAGTGATTCGTAAAGCTTGATATATTCTCTTGCAGATTTGCCCCAGCTGTTGTCGCACTTGAGTGCTCTTTCAACGAGTTTGTTCCAGTATTCTCTGTCACTGTATGCACCGAGTGCCCTTCTTATTGCATCAAGCATATCATATGCATCGTAGCTCTTAAAAGTAAAGCCGTTGCCGATACCGTCGCCGCTGTCGGTGATTGTATCCTTGAGGCCGCCCGTTTCGCGCACAATGGGAATTGAACCGTAACGCAGGGCAACCATCTGCGAAAGACCGCAAGGTTCACTTTTTGAGGGCATAAGGAACATATCGCTGCCGGCATAAATCTTTCTTGCCATATCGGGAACAAATCCGAGACGGAGACCAACCTTGCCGGGGAAGTTTGCGGCAAGCTCTTTGAAGAACGCCTCATATTCCCAGTCACCCGAGCCGAGAACAACAAGCTGCATATCGGTTGAATCGAGAAGCTCCCACATGATACGTTTAACAAGATCAAGACCCTTATGAGCAACAAGTCTTGTTACAATACCCATAACGGGAACATCATCTCTTACGGGAAGAGAGAACATTTCCTGAAGAGCCGCCTTGTTCTTTGCTTTGTTTTCGGGGTCTTTTGCGGAATAATTGAAGAAAATATCCTTATCGGTTTCGGGGTCATATCCGATTGTATCAATACCGTTGAGAATACCGCTGAGCTTATAGCTTCTCTCTTTGAGAATCGGGTCAAGACCGTGGCTGAACCAGGGGTCGAGAATTTCACTCGCATAAGTATTGCTTACGGTGGTTACTTTGTTGGAACATTCAATACCGCCCTTCATAAGGTTGAGGCAATCGCCGAACTGAAGAAGGGAAGCGCATTCCTCGCCGAGGCCGAAAAGGTCGCCGAGGATTTCATTGCCGTATTTGCCCTGATACTGGATGTTATGGATGGTGAATACGGTTTTGATGCCCGTATAACCCTCTTTGTTTCCGTAAATTGTTGTATAATAAACAGGAACAAGCGCACTCTGCCAGTCATTGCAATGAATGATGTCGGGCTTGAAATCGATATACGGAAGAATTTCAAGAACTGCTCTTGAGAAGAAAGCAAATCTTTCGCCGTCATCATAATGACCGTAAAGAGTTCCCCTCTTGAAATAATATTCGTTATCAATGAGATAATATATCACGCCGCCCGCCTTGGCTTCGAAGATACCGCAATACTGTCTGCGCCATGAAACGGGAACCATAATATTTGTTATAAACTTCATGCTTGCACGCATCTCATCGCTGATTGTGCCGTAAAGGGGCATAACCACTCTGCAGGTAACCTTGCGTCTTCTGAGTGCCTGAGGAAGAGAGCCTGCAACATCTGCAAGACCGCCGCTTGCCGCAAAAGGCAGAGCTTCACTTGCCACATAAAGAACTTTCATTCAATTCATCCTTCCTTTATGAAAATACAACACATGTATAGTATTTATCCTGATATTTAACAACACCTATACCGATTGAAGCGGTATCGGCACTCAGGAGTTTTTCTGAAAGTGCCGAAGAAACTTCTGTATATACTCCCTGACCGCTGTAGTCGGTAACAAGAATATATGCATCCGAATCGGGCTCGTCATAAATTTCCGGAATTGCCTTCTTGGTTGCCTGTGTTCTCGCCTTTGCATACAGCGTATTGTTCAGCGGAGTTGAACCTACTGCAATTCTGTCCTGATTGAGCTGTTCGAGAATAGCCTGCTCAAGATTGTCAACGGTGGATACACCTGCATTTATTCCGTGCTTTGAAGTTGTGCCCGGAACGGCACTTTCGCTCCATATATCGCCCTGAGTAGGTGCAGGCGGGTCAATCGTCACAACCTCTGTTTTCGGATTTCCGTCTTCATCCTTCTGAACAATTCCGAGCTTGTTTGTTACAACAACATGGGATGTTCTGGGGCTGTAAGCCGTTGTGGGTTCAGCCGTTGTCGATTCGGTAACGGGAACGGTATAAGTTACTATTTCCGTTACGCGGACACCGTTTTCGTCGGTAACCGGTTCACCGTTTTCGTTTGTCAGTTCAACGGCACTTGTTTCCTCAATAAAAAGAGGTGCTGTTGTTGACTCGGGTTCGGTTGAAGTTGTTGTTTTCTTTCTTGTCGGATAAATAAAGTTTGAAGAAACCCTCGGTGTAGTATATCTTGTCATCATTGTATATTCAAACCGATCACCGTTTGCATCGGTTCCCGTCACAACAACAACCTTGGTTTCTTCAATCATTTCAGGTTCTGTGGTAGTTGTCTGCTCACCGTCAAAAACACCTGTTTTAACAAGAATGACAACCAGCACAAGCACGAGTGCAAGTGCCGCCACAACACCTGTGAGTATATTTTTGGTAGACATTTCTAAATTTCACACTTTCTCAGATTACAATTCCCTTGCCGATATAGACAGGGTAGTTCGATGCGCCGCAAAGCATCTTGTTCGGCTTAAGAACAGCCGCCTTGTCAATGATAACGCAGTCGAGAGTTGAATTCTCGCCGATGAATGAACCCTGCATTACGATTGAATTCTTGATTTTTGCGCCCTTCGCAACTGTAACCCCTCTGAAAAGAATCGAATTTTCAACCTCGCCCTCGATGCGGCAGCCGTCTGCGATAAGAGAATTTCTGACGTTTGCATCTATGCCGTAAAATGCGGGCACTTCATCTCTTACCTTGGTATAAACGGGTCTGTCGGCAGTGAAGAGCTCTTTTCTGTTTCCGAGCTTGAGAAGCTCCATGCTGATATCATAATAACTCTGAAGCGAACCGATAACCTTTATGAAGCCTGTTACTTCGTAGCCGTAAATCCTGATATGCTTCACGTTATTGCCGATGATTGTTTCAAAATCATCAATCTTTGAACTGTGTGCTTCGTGAAGAAGACGCTCAAGAAGAGTTCTTCTGATAATCATGACTTTAAGCGAATAATTCACATCGGAGCTGTAGCAGTCAAGAATCTTTGTGTCGGTAACTCTTGAATTTTCGTCCATGATGATTTCGGTGTTTGCCTCCATTCTGGGAGGAATACCCTTTGCATAAGCAACTGTGACATCGGCATCGTTTGCAACATGAGCCTTGTAGAGTGCCTCATAATCCATGTTGCAGATAACATTGCAGTCGGTAAGAAGAACATGATCCTTGCCTGAATTTTCGATGTAGTTGATACTGTTATAGAGAGCATCCGCCTTGCCCTTTATCATACCCGTACCGGGAAGATTATAGGGAGGAAGTATTGTCATACCTTCTCTCTTTCTTGAAAGGTCCCATGCCTTGCCCGAACCGATATGGTCCATGAGCGAACGGTAGTTGCTCTTTGTGATAACGCCGACCTTGCTGATGCCTGCGTTAACCATGTTTGAAAGAGGGAAGTCTATAAGACGGTAACGACCCGCAAAAGGAATCGAACCCATCGTTCTGAGAGCTGTAAGCTCGGGGATTACTTCATCGTTGGCATTTGAAAAGATAATGCCGAGAACATTGTTTGCTGCCATTATTCCGCACCTCCGATATCACTGTCTATCATTGCCTGAGGCTCAACCTTTGCGTCCTTGCCGATTGTTACGCCGTTGCCGATAACCGCAACTCCCCAGTCTTCAACATTCGCCATGTTTTCGGGGCTTTCGCCGACAACCGCGCCTTCTTCGATAACCGCATTTTCGGCAACTATCGAATACTGAACAACCGCACCCTTTTTGATAACCGTGCCGGGCATAACGATTGAATATTTGACCTCTGCACCCTCTTCAACGGTTACGTTTGCAAAAAGAACAGAGAAATCAATATTGCCGCCGATTTCGCAGCCCTCGGTAATCATTGAGTTTTCAACCTTTGCGTTTTCGCCGATATAGTGAGGCGGTGCAGCGGGTGAACGGGAATAAATCCTCCAGCTGTCATCATTGAGGTCAAGGTCAACCTTGGGATTGAGAAGGTCAAGGTTTGCATCCCAAAGGCTGTTGATTGTTCCTACATCCTTCCAGTATCCGTCGAACTGATAAGCAAACATTCTCTGACCGTCGCTGTGCATTGCGGGAATAACATCGTGGCCGAAGTCGTTGCCCGAACCTTCCTTCGCTTCATCTTCGATAAGATATTGTCTGAGTTTCTTCCAGTTGAAGATATAAACACCCATTGAAGCCTTGTTGCTTCTGGGATTCTTGGGTTTTTCTTCAAATTCGCTGATTGAACCGTCGTCATTGACAATCATAAGACCGAAGCGGCTTGCTTCTTCCCAGGGAACTTCAAGCATTGCAATTGTGCAGTCTGCATTCTTTTCCTTGTGGTAATCAAGCATCTTTGCATAGTCCATTTTATAGATATGGTCGCCCGAAAGGATGAGAACATACTCGGGGTCATATCTTTCGATGAAGTTGATATTCTGATAAATGGCGTTGGCTGTGCCCTTATACCATTCTGTTCCTTTAATCTGCTGATAGGGAGAAAGAATATGAACGCCGCCGTTTGCACGGTCAAGGTCCCAGGGCTGTCCGTTGCCGATATAGTCATTCAGTTCAAGAGGCTGATACTGGGTGAGAACGCCGACTGTGTAAATACCGGAGTTAACACAGTTTGAAAGAGGAAAGTCGATGATTCTGTATTTGCCGCCGTAGGGCACGGCAGGCTTTGCGATGTTCTTTGTCAGAATGCCGAGACGGCTGCCCTGACCGCCCGCAAGGAGCATTGCTATGCATTCGGGTTTAACTGCCATTGGGGTGTCCTCCTTTTATTTGAATGTAAAATTATTTGTTTGTTTTTTTGCGTGAAGTGTTTTTTATGAACATACAGCTCAGACCTTCAATGTCAAGTTCAATGCTGTAATCATATCCGTGCATGGGTTTCTTCTTTGCTTTTACCGAACCGACCGTGCTTTCGCCCTTACCGCCGAATTCGGGAGATGCGGAGCTGAACACAACTCTGTATGTTCCGGCTTTTGGAACACCGATGCAGTATTTCTGCCTTGTGACATTGGTAAAATTGCAAAGAGAAATAATTTCGTTTCCGCTTTTATCTCTTCTGAGATATCCTACAACAGAATTCGTGCTGTCATCGCTGACTATCCAGTTAAAGCCTTCCCATGTATAATCATCCTCCCAGAAAGGAGCATTGCTGTTATAAAAAGCATTCAGGGATGCAACATAATTCTTAAGCTGCTTGTGGGCGTCGTAGTCAAGAAGCATCCAGTCAAGAGGCTGCTTATAGTTCCATTCAATGAACTGTCCGAATTCTCCGCCCATGAACATAAGCTTTTTGCCGGGATGCGACATCATATAACCGAGGAAGGAACGGACTCCCGCAAACTTCTCTTCATATGTGCCGGGCATTTTATTGATAAGTGAACATTTGCCGTGAACAACCTCATCGTGCGAAATCGGAAGAACGAAATTCTCCGAGAAAGCATAGAAGAATGAGAATGTGAGACAGTCATGATTATATTTCCTGTGAATTCCGTCAAGAGAAAAATACCTCAGACAGTCATTCATCCAGCCCATATTCCACTTGAAGTTGAATCCGAGACCGCCCATGTATGTCGGCTTTGAAACCATGGGCCATGCGGTGCTTTCTTCGGCAATCATCATCACATCGCCGTATTCTCTGAAAACAGATTCGTTGAGCTTCTGCAAAAATGCAACCGCTTCGAGATTTTCGTGTCCGCCGTTGACATTGGGCATCCACTGACCGTCATCTCTGTCATAGTCGAGATAGAGCATTGATGCAACCGCATCAACTCTGAGTCCGTCTATATGGTATTTATCAAGCCAGAACATTGCACTTGAAACAAGAAAGCTCTGAACTTCGTTTCTGCCGTAGTCAAATACTTTTGTTCCCCATTCGTAATGCTCACCCTTTCTCGGGTCTGCATATTCGTAACACGGAGTGCCGTCGAACTCATAAAGACCGAACGCATCCTTCGGGAAATGAGCAGGCACCCAGTCAAGAATTATGCCGATGTTTTCTTTGTGAGCCCTATCAACAAAATAAGCGAAATCATCGGGGGTACCGTAGCGTGAGGTAGGAGCAAAATAACCCGTTACCTGATATCCCCATGAACCGTCAAACGGATGCTCTGTTACGGGAAGAAGCTCAATATGGGTATAGCCCATCTCTTTGACATACGGAATGAGTCTGTCGGCAAGCTCTCTGTAGGGCAGAGGATTGCCGTCATCATACGCCTGCCATGAGCCTGCATGGACTTCGTATATGTTGACCGGAGAAGCATAGATATCTTTGGACTTTCTTTTCTTCATCCATGCATTGTCTGTCCATTTGAAATCGAGCTCACCGTAATACTTTGAAGCCGTTTCGGGTCTTGTCTGAGTATGGAATGCATAGGGGTCGCTCTTATAAATCATGCGTCCGTCGGGAGTGCCTATAACAAATTTGTAGGCATCGTATTTGTTTACATTGTAAACCTTGCATTCCCAGACACCTTCACTGATTTTCTGCATGGACGCATTTTCGGGCTGCCAGCCGTTGAAATCACCTGCAACGCCTATCCATCGTGCATTGGGTGCCCACACTCTGAAATACACGCCGCCGTCATCATCGGGATGCGCGCCGAGAAATTCATATGCCTTGGCATTTGTTCCCTGATGAAACAAATAAAGAGGTACGCTGTTTTTATCGTTTCCCATGGGACATATCCTCCTTTTTCGCAGAGAAACTCTATTCTGTAATATTATATCAGTGTTCGATATTCTTTTCAAGTATATATTATAATATTTAATAAACAAAATCTGCCGCAATTTCTTTAACAAAATGACGATAAAAGTTACAAAACTGTCACCTTCATTGACAAATGCGGTGCATTTTGTTATTATCAATATGTTTGGTAATAATTTTTAACGGCAAGGAGCGCCTGAAATATGATTAGTTCAGATAATTTATGCATGAGCTGTATGCGCGAAATCGGTGACAGCAAGCAATGCCCTTATTGCGGATATCATGCAGAATCAACGCAGATTCCCCCTTATCTTCCCGTCAGAACAGTTATCGCAAACCGTTATCTTGTCGGCAAAATGCTCGAGTATAACGGCGAAGGCGCAACATATATCGGTTGGGACCTTTCAGAGAAAAAAGCTGTTAAAATCAGGGAGTTCATTCCCGATTCGTTCACCGCAAGAACAACCTCAAATCTCACCCTTCAGGTCATGAGGGGAAGTGAATCCGTTTATGCGGAACTTCGCCAGGATTTTGTTGAACTTTGGACAAAACTCGCAAAACTTAAAGGACTTTCCGCACTCATCAGCGTTACAAATGTTGTTGATGACTACGGTACCTCATATGCGATTTATGACCATTTTGAGGGCATAACACTCCGTGAATTCCTGCTCCGGAATAAGACGGGATATATTGCGTGGGACAAAGCAAAGCAGCTTCTGATGCCCATTCTTTCAACCCTCAGCACGCTTCATTCGCAGGGCATAATTCACAGAGGAATTTCGCCCTCCACTCTCATAATCGGTAATGACGGCAAGGTCAAAATCACAGGCTTCTGTCTCGGTGCCGCAAGAACGGCAAGAAGCGACCTCAACAGTCAGCTTTTCGACGGCTACGCCGCTATCGAGCAATACGGCTTTGAAGGCAGTCAGGGTACATGGACCGACATCTATTCCTTCGGTGCTGTGCTTTACAGAACACTTATCGGCAGCGACCCGATTTCCGCAAAGGAAAGAATGACCAACGACAGGCTCATGGTTCCGGGCAAATTTGCCGAAACCCTGCCGGCTTATGTCATAAACGGTCTTGTGAACGCATTGCAGATTCTTCCCGAAGACAGAACAAGAACGGTTGAGCAGCTCAGAGCAGAGCTTTCAGCTTCGCCCACGGCAGCAGCGGTAAGCGGTCAGTATCAGAGAACTGCCGCACCTGCCCCCGCCGCATCTGCACAGCCGCCCCGGAATCCGGCTTCGGGTTCACCGAAAAATAAAAAGCCTCAGAAGGGCAGTGCACAAATCATTGTTACCACAGCTGTTATCAGCCTTGCAATCGGTCTGATTCTGTTCATAGTTCTTTCTCTCACGGCATTCCGCGACAAAATCAATTTCAGCTTCGGCACGGACAAAACCGACGTTTCTTCCGTTTCGCAGACCTCCGCAGAACAGGTTGCGGTTCCCGATTTCAGAGAAAAGAGTTTTCTTTCAATTGAATCAACCCCTGCATTCTACAACAACTTCAAATTCAAGGAAGAACCCGTGTTCAACGAAGAAATCGCAAAGGGTTATGTTGTAACACAGAGCATCGCTCCCGAAACAATGGTTCCCAAGGGAACGGAGATTGTCCTTTATGTAAGCAAGGGCGAAGAACAGATAGTACTGCCCGATGTTACGGGTTCGGATTACGAAGAAGCTGCCGCAAGACTTACAGAACTCGGATTTGAATGTGAAAGAGCAGAAACCTCCGACGGTAACTACAGAGAAAACGAGGTTGTTTCCATGGCTCCTCTGGCAGAAAAAACATATTCAAGAGGCACAACGGTTTATCTTAAGGTTTATGTTCCCGAAACAGAGATTGTAACAAACGAATTCGGTGAAATTATTGAGGAAGAAATCCCCGAAAACAATATCGGCGGTGTTTACATTCCCGAAAACGAAGAATGATTTGACGAGGGGTTGTCTTTGACAGCCCCTTGATTTTTAGGTGATACCATGTTAAACACATTTCCCGACTATTACAAAAAATTTTCGTGCATCGCCGACAAATGTCCCGATACCTGCTGTGCAGGATGGGAAATAGTTGTTGATGAAGAAAGTTTTGAAAAATACAAAGCTCTGAACGGCGGATATGCCGACAAAATCCGTTCGCTCATTTCCGTTGACTCCGACGGTGACAGAATTTTCACTCCCAACGGCAACCAATGTCCGTTTTTGCTTGACAGCGGACTTTGTGAGATGTATATTGAACTCGGGCACGACTGTCTGTGCCGTACCTGCCGCCAATTTCCGAGGCACGAAACATATTTCGGTGCAAGAAAAGAAACGGGAATATCCCTCTCCTGCCCCGAAGCGGCAAGACTCATCACGGAAAGCCCCGAGCCGATAACATTCACAACCGAAGAAATCCACGCCGACATAATGCCCACGGCGATTGACCCGACTTTGTATTTTACACTTATAGAAACACGAAAAACGGCGATAAATATACTTCAGAACAGAAAATTTACCATTAAAAACAGAATTGCCGCTTTTCTTGAATTATCGGCGGAAATTCAATCCGCAATAAGAAAAAAGCAGTATTCCGGGGCAAAGGAAATCTGCAAAACGGATTTTCTCGGAACAGATTATAAAGTCGGTTCCCATTCCGGCAAAAAACGGGTTCTCGCCAAATATTTCAACGATTTCCGAAGCCTTGAAATGCTTGATGAATCCTGGAAAACAAAGCTTGATTGCGCCGAAAAATCAACTCCCGCCAATCCCGACGGATACGAGTGGGAATATGAGCATCTGATGATATATTTTGTTTTTCGTTATCTCATGACGGCGGTGTTTGACGGCGACCTGCTTTCAAAAGCCAAATTCGCAGCGGTATCATATATCATTATCAGACATCTGCAGGCGGAAAATGCTTCCGAAAAAGCCGCAAGAGTCACCGTTATGCAGAAATTCTCAAAAGAGGTTGAGCATTCACAGCTCAACATGGATAAAATCCTTCTGTCAATCAAAAAATCACGGTATTACAGTACCGATAATCTTATAAACATACTTTCGGAGGAATAAAGATGAAATACTGCAATTATGTAAATACAAAGCAGGGCAGCAAATCAACCCACCGCTATTCAAACGGCAACACCCTGCCCCTTGTTCAGCTTCCTTTCGGTATGGCTGCGTTTGCACCGCAGACGGAAGCTGATACACGTTGGTATTATCACCCCGACAGCCGCAGTCTTGAAGGAATAAGACTCACTCACCAGCCCTCTCCGTGGATTGCCGATTACGGCGCATTTGTTTTTCTTCCTCAGAACAGACTCATCGCTGCGGAAGGCGGCAGAAGATGGTCGGGCTACAGACCCGAAGAAGCAGTCCTTACTCCCTTTTATCTCAAGACCCGTTTTCTTCGTTCAAGAGCAGATTTTGAACTCGCACCCACGGAAAGAGGCGCGGTTATAAAAATCACCTTTGACGAGGATATCAACAGCTTCCTTTCCGTGCTTCCCGTAAAGGGCAATTATTCCTTCCGTTTTGATGCAAAAAGCAATACACTCTACGCATCAACAGATATGCACATGAGTGGTGAAGCGGTAAAATATAAAAATTATCTTGTCATGAAGTTCCCCGAGGGCAGCGTTGATGTTAAAAAGACACAGATAAACATAGGAAACAAGTTCCTTTGCGGCACAAAGTGCAGAGGCAAAAAATCGGGAATACATATCGCACTTAAAAACAAATCAACCGAAATCAAGCTTGCAACATCATATATCAGTTTCAAGCAGGCTGAACTCAATCTTGAAAATGAAATAGCCTCAAAGTCACTCATTCAGGTTAAAGCAGAAGCAGAAAATCTTTGGGAAAGCTGTCTTTCAAGAGTTAAAATTGAAACTAAAGATAAGAAAATATTTAAAACATTTTATTCATGTATGTACAGAGCATTTCTCTATCCCCACAAATGCCATGAATACGACAAAAACGGCAATCCCGTTCACTATTGCCCCCATGACGGTTCAACCCGAAGCGGCGTAAGATACACCGACAACGGTTTCTGGGATACATACAGAACGGTTTATCCCTTCTTCGCTCTCGTTGCAAAGGATGAGCTGCGCGAAATGCTCCGTGCTTTCATCATGGAATACACCGAAAGCGGATGGCTTCCCCGCTGGCTCTCAATCGGCGAATGCGGCTGTATGCCAAGCACACTTGTTGACGCGGTTATCTGCGACGGTGCGGTGAAAGGCTTTATTGACAATGACCTTCTTGAAATCGCTCTTGAAGGCATGATTAAACACTCCGTCAAAAATTCGGGTCATAACGATTTCGGCAGAAACGGTGCTGAAAGCTACTGCAAACTCGGATATGTTCCCTACGAAGAAGAAAAAGAATCCGTAAACCTTACCCTCGATGCGGCTTACGGCGACTGGTGCATTGCCGAAATCGCAAAAATCCTCGGCAAAGCAGATATTGAAAACGAATACAGAAAGCGTGCACTCAACTATAAAAATCTCTTTGATTCCGAATCGGGATTCATGCGTGCAAAAGATAAAAACGGTGATTTCAGACCCGATTTCACTCCCTTTGGCTGGGGCAGAGACTACACCGAAGGCAGTGCATGGCAGAATTCGTTTGCCGTACCTCATGACATCGAAGGTCTTGCTGAGCTTTACGGCGGAAAAGAAAAACTCATCGCAAAAATTGACGAGCTTTTTGCAACTCCTCCATACTATGTCATTCACGGCTACAACTGCGAAATCCATGAAATAACGGAAATGGCGGCGGTTGATTTCGGTCAGTGCGGCATGAACAATCAGCCGAGCTTCCATATCCCCTATATTTATTCGGCACTCGGCGAAGTTGAAAAAACAGCATATTGGGTTAAGAAAATCTGCAATGAATTATTCTCATATGAAGATGACGGATTCCCCGGTGACGAAGATAACGGCACAACCGCTATATGGTATATTTTCGGCATTCTCGGCCTTTATCCCTTCTGCCCCGGCAAAACAGAATATGTAAAGGGCATAAAGCAGGTTGATAAAGCATTCATAAGCGAAAAAGAACTTGACGTTGATAAATTCGACGGTAACAAAATCGAATACAAGGATTTGATTTGATGAAAAAATTAATTTGTATTTTACTTTCAGGCATTTTCGTTTTCGGAATATGCGGTACTTTTTCAAAGCTTACCAACGCTGCGGAAACCGACGGCAACATTGATGCTTTCGCAAAAAAAGTTTCCGAAATGGTAAGCGATTACGGTACTGTAACGCAGGTGGAAACCTTTGCGGAAAACGATGCTCTGCACGAATATGAAACCTGCAGACTCATTGTGAAATCGGAAGAAAAAATCGATACTCTCAACGCCGTTTCCGTAATTTCAGGCTACAGAAATCTCTGGATTCTGCAGTTTGAAAATTCCGATGATACGGCGGAAGCATATAAATATTATGCCAATCTTGCAGAAATTGAATATGTGACTCCCGACAAAATCGTTACCATGCAAAGTGCGAACGAATTCACCGAAGAACAAAAAATATGGCCGGGCGAAATGACACGCACAACCGAAGTTACGGAATATCTTGAAACACAAAACAGTGAAGAAGTAACCGTCGGCATCATCGATTCGGGTCTCGACTACAACAACGATATTTTTGAAGGCAGACTTGTTGACAAAGGCGTCAACCTCATCGAGCCGAACGAAAATACCGCAATGAGCGATGACCCGAAATCTCACGGAACTCACATTGCGGGAATCATTGCAATGAACACTCCCGATACCGCAAAGCTGCGCGCTTACAAAATCTTTGACTTCAAAGGAAATTCCACCGAGCTGCTTGTTATAACAGCCATTGACCTTGCGGTTTCCGACGGTATGGATATCATCAATCTCAGTCTCGGAACGGCAGATTCGTATGCCCTGCGTGAAAGTCTGCAGAACGCATACGACAGCGGCACGGTTATTGTAACTGCCTCAGGCAACCAAGGCATCAACTGCTCCGATACACTTCCCGCCGCATTTGACGGTGCGATAACCGTAGGTGCGGTTGACAAAGACGGCACACCCGCAGACTTCTCAAACTTCGGAGCAACACTCGACATTGTTGCTCCCGGCGTTGATATCTACAGCTGCCTCAACGGCAACAAATACGGTCTTATCTCGGGCACTTCAATGGCAACACCGTTTGTCTCCTCGGCAGCTGCAATTCTGCTCGGCAGTAATCCCGACCTTGCACCTTCGGAGGTTGAAACATTACTGAAAGAGAACGCTCATCCCGTTAAGGGCAGCTATCCGAAAAACAAAATCGGAGACGGCATTCTTAACATTGCGCAGGCAATCGAATGTCCCCGAGCAGAAGGCTCCGAACTGATTGTCACAAACGAAGACGGTTACGGTGAGATTACCGTTTCATTCAGCGAAGCGGAAAACACCGCCATTTATTACACTCTGAACGGTGATTATCCCACAAAGGAAAACGGCACTCTTTATGAGTCGCCTTTTGAAATTACCGAATCCGCACCCATCACCTGGAGAAGCTTCTCCGATGACAGCTCTCTCTTTGCAAGCAAAGCTCAAACCGAAACAATCCGTGTTTTTGAAACTCCCGACGAAAGCGATTTTACCGTTGATTCTGATGGTGTTCTCACCGGCTACAGCGGAAGCGAAAATTCCGTTATCGTTCCGGAAACGGTAGGCGGAATAACCGTTGTTGCAGTCGGAGCAGGTGCATTTGAAGATACAAAGGCTTCTTTCAGCGAAATCATCTTTCCCGACACGGTAAAATCAATCGGCACAAAGGCATTCAGACTCAACAAATCCATAAGATATGTCAAAGGTGAGGGACTTGAAGCAATCGGCGAAAGTGCATTTTCGGGCTGTTCATCACTTGTGACAGTTGATGCACCATCGGTTAAAACCGTCAGCGGTTACGCCTTCAACAGATGTACGCTGTTATCGGATTTCAACTCTTCCGATGTAACTGAAATCGGTGAATATGCATTCGCAAACGCAGAAAACATAACCGTTCTTTCTCTTGAAAAACTCGAAAACATCGGCATGAATGCATTTGAAAAATCGGGTCTGCGTTCTTTTGATGCACCCGTTCTCAAAGCCGTAAGCAAAGCCGCTTTTTCGGAATGTCCTTCACTCGCCGATATAAATATTGAATGTGCTGAAACAATTGAAGCCCAGGCTTTTTCAGGATGCAAAAATCTCAGAAAGCTTTATCTTCCGAATGTTATAACGGTAGAAAGTCAGGCTTTTTCGGGCAGCAACATCGGTTATATCCGCTTTGATAACCTCGAAAAATGCGATGCTCATTTCACTTCCGACTGTACCGTCATTCTCCCCTCAACAGCAGCTTCTCTCGGCTTTGATTCGGATTATATTGTCAACAGAGTTCATCTCAAAATTTATTCGGCACCCGGCACTTATGCCGAAGAATGGGCAAAATCGAGACATTCAAACTGCACAAGCGAATTCATTGCTCTTCCTGCAATTGAAGCTTCATTTCCCGAATACATCACAAACGAAACCGAGCTTTCCGTTGATGCCGTAGGATTTAATCTCACATATCAGTGGTACGGCAGTACCGACGGCACACAGAACACGCTTGTTATGCTTGACGGCGAAACGGAAAAATGCTTTAATATTACCGGGGACAAAAACTATGTGGGTTATTTCTGCAAGGTAACAAGCACAGAAAACGGAATTTCACATTCCGCAACAAAAGGTGCTGTTTATGCTCATCTTCTCCCTGCAGACTACACAGCATATAATTCCGCAAAAGCAAAAGTTCCTGCGGATTTAAGCGTTTACACGGAGGAAAGCGTAAATGCGCTCACAGCAGCGCTTGCCGTTGACGTTTCGGGCAAAATTGCAGAAGAGCAGTATATCATCGATACTCAGACGCAGGCAATTCTCAATGCGATATCAGCCCTCAGGCTGAAACCCGCAGACTACACTGCGGTTTATGCGGCTGTTGCAAATGTTCCGGGCGATTTGTCACCCTACACTCCCGAAAGTGTAAAAATTCTGCAAAATGCGGTTGACGGCGTTGACTACAGTCTTGACATAACCATGCAAAGTACGGTTGACAGCTATGCGGAAAGCATAACCAAAGCAATTGAAAACCTTGAAAAAGAAGGCTTTTTCGCCCGACTTTTCAGACTTATAAAGGAATTTTTTGAAAATCTTTTTTCATTCTGATTTAAAGGAGAAAGGAAAATAATATGGACAGATATCTTATTATCAATGCGGACGATTTCGGTATGTGCAGAGGTGCAAACCTCGCCGTTATGGAGCTTCTCAAAAATCCGCAGAGCGCACTCACATCATCAACAATCATGACTCCCTGCGCATGGGCACCCGAAGCCTGCAGATTTGCGGCTGAAAATCCGCAGCTTGCAATCGGTGTTCATCTCACTCTCACAAGCGAATGGGGCAACTACCGCTGGGCACCCGTAAACACAAAAAACACGGATTCGCTCCGCGACGAAGAAGGCTTCATGTGGCACGAAAGCGACCAGGTTGAGGAACACGTTGACATCGACGAAGTTGAAGGCGAAATCAGAGCGCAGATTGACCGTGCAAAAAGACTCGGTCTTGTGAATCCCTCTCATCTTGATAACCACATGGGTTCGCTTTACGGCATCGAAACTGGCAGATTTGAGCTTCTTCAGCTCACTCTTTCCCTTGCAGGCGAATACGGTCTTCCCTTCCGTATGCCCGGTAATGTGACCGAAGAAATGCTCGGCAATTCCATGCTTGACATCAATGTTGACAAGAGCGTTATTGACATGGTTTTCGGCAAAATAGTTGAGTTTGCAAAGGCAAATAAAGTTGCCATTCCCGATTACCTCATTCCCAACGAATGGAGCGGTCCTCAGAAAGACAGCTACGAAAACTTCAAGGAATATCTCTATAATCTCTATGCAAACATTCCCGACGGCGTAACCGAAACCTATCTTCACCCCTCAATTGAAACCGATGACCTCAAAGGAACAACGGGCGCATGGGAACGCAGAGTATGGGAATACAAAATCATGAGCGACCCGCAGACCAAACAGCACATTGAAGCTCACGGAATCAAGCTTATAAATTACCGTGACCTTGCAGAAATGAGAAAGTAAAAAACATAAAAAAACCGTCGGAACAGAATCCGGCGGTTTTTGCTTGAATCTTGACTGTTTATGCTCAAAATGATATAATATCAGCAATGTAAACTTGAGTTTACATTGTAATTTTATCAAAATTTTAATAAATGTATACCCGAGTTGGTTGAAATTCGGCGTTTTGGGGGGTAAAATTTGAAAAGCGTGCGGAGTTCGGAACTCCTCACGCCATTCACGAAGGAGGAATAACAAAAGATGACCATTTCAGAAAAGATATCAATCCTGAGAAAAGAAAAGAATCTTTCTCAGGAGGCATTTGCGGAAGCTCTCGGAGTTTCCCGTCAATCCGTTTCAAAATGGGAGTCGGGCAGTGCGCTTCCCGATACCGATAAAATAATTGCAATGAGTGAACTTTTCGGAGTTTCCACTGACTATCTTCTCAAAGACGATGCAGTCAGCACGGAACCCGTTACATATAATCCGCCCGAAAACCCGCCCGAAAATCTGCCCGATGAACCGGAAGAACCGGAAAGGAATGATGATATGTTTTCAAAGAAGAAAAAGAAGAAAAAAGGCAAGGTGCTGAAAATCCTTGCACTTATTCTTGCTCTCTGCATTGCTGCCGCAGCTATAGGCATCCCCTCATATTTCGGCAGCTTCCGCGAAGCATGGTGGGAACTCAACGGAGGCAAGGTTAAATATCCCTATGTTCTCGTTCACGGTCTCGGAGGCTGGGGCGAGGATGACGGTGTCAATGATACCGTTCAGTATTGGGGCGCAATGTCGATGAACCTTGTTGAATATCTCAACGGACAGGGTTATGAGGTTCATGCACCGAGTGTGGGACCCGTTTCAAGCACATGGGACAGAACCTGTGAGCTTTATGCACAGCTTACGGGAACAAGAGTTGACTACGGCGAAGCTCATTCAAAAGCACACAATCACGAACGTTTCGGCAGAGAATATACAGAGCCTCTTGTTGCACAGTGGGGCGAAAAGATAAACGGCGGTCAGAGAATAAAGGTTAATCTTATCGGTCACTCCTTCGGCGGTGCAACCGTAAGACTCCTTGCATCTCTTCTTGCATACGGAAGCGAAGAAGAAAAAGCGGCAACCGAGGGTGAAATTTCTCCCCTCTTTGAAGGCGGCAAAGGTGATTGGGTTTACAGCGTAACCGCACTCTGCGCACCTCACAACGGTTCGTCACTCACGGAAGTTCTTGACTCCGTCGGCGGTCTTGTGGGCATCAGAAACACAACAGATTTGCTCACAACTCTTTGCTTCGGCGTTGCAGGTCTTACCGCAAACGCAGACGGGCTCTACGACTTCAAGCTCGAGCATTTCGGAATCACCGACACCGATTTTGCTTCTGCAATTGACGCACTCACAGCTTCGGGCAATGACCATGCCGTATATGACCTCACTCCCGACGGTGCGGCAGAGCTGAACAAAACAATAAAAATCAATCCCGATGCATATTATTTCTCATATTCCTACAGCACAACAAAATCGGGTTCACTCCTCAGAGGTCAGGTTCCCAACACATCAACCCTGCCCATCCTCTATCCCTTTGCGCTTGCAATGGGTTCATTCAAGGGCACAACCGACGGCGGTATCTCAATTGATGAAACATGGCAGGAAAACGACGGTCTTGTGAGCGTTGTTTCGGCAAGATATCCATTCGGAGATGAGTTTGTTGAAATGCCCCTCAAATCCTCCCAGAGCGAGGAAGAATTTGAAATTCAGAGGGGTATATGGAATGTTGCTCCCACGAAGGAAGGCGACCACGGAAAGGTTATCGGTCTGAATTCGGGCGAGGAAGTTCCCAAAACATTCTTCACGGAACTCTTCACAACGGTTGACGGTCTGGAAAGATAAGGAGATGATTATATGTCAGCAATGATTCTGAGTATATTATTAGTTTTATTAATGCCCTTTTTTACAATTATATCGCCGTTTCTTCCCGAACAGCCCACCGAACCCGAAATCAAAACAGTAATCCTGAACGGTGTAAAATATAAAAACTGTTTTATAGACAAAGACGTTTTTATCGTTGAGGATTTCAATTTTTACGGAGAAACCCCCGATTATGTTGACGATTATTATAAAATAACCGACAATATCTTTTATAAAGGACATACACAGACTTATTCGGATAACTTCGGAATAAGCGAATCTCTCTACTGCCCCGAGGAAGATTGGGAAGAACTCAAAGAGTTTTATTCCGACCTTAACAATTACAATTTTTACTGCCGCACATCTACCAGAGGTGTCCTTGACGGAGAACCAAAACAACTCGAAGGTGTTGACGGCGAGATGTTCAAAAAAATTCTTGGCGAAGTGGAAGATGTAAGGGAAGAAGGCTATTCATACAGAGTAGAAATTCCCCGTGATAATGACCGAAAGACAATTGCGTTTCGAATGGAAAGCAAGGACGGTTTGCTTTATACCCAATCAATCAGATATGTTGTTTACGATGGAACAGTCTACTATGAACGTGACTCTACACCCGATGAAATCACCAATAAGCATACAGTATATAAGCTGAAAAGCGAATATGAAGAATTCATTTCCGAAACACTCAAAAACAACGGATATGAAACACTTTTTGAATAACACTCTGTAATATTCGCAAAAGACGGTGGGAGAGACGAAGCAGCGAATCACCCTCGTCAGAGGAAGTCCAAACATAAAGCCATATTAAAAGAGAAGCCGAAGGTCAATCCTTCAGCTTCTCTTTTCTGATTTATTCTTATTTTTTCTTCATCTTCGGCACGACGAGACAGCCGATAATAACAGCAACGGCGGCAACAGCGGAAACGATAACCCATATCATTGATTCGCTTCCCGTTTCGGGCGAAGCAACCGCCGCAACAGGTTCAGCCGCAAAGGCATAAAGCGCGGCAGTCACAACACTCAGCACCATTAGTGCGCACAAAACAATTGCCGTTATTCTTACAAACAGATTGCGTTTGTTCATATTTCAAAACTCCTTGATTTTTAAATCTTAAGCAGCTTCTTCATGGCTTCACCGATACTGTCAGCCGTCTGTGCCGCATCTTCCTTTGTTTTTCCGCATCCCGCTATATAAACCTTTATCTTCGGTTCAGTTCCCGAGGGACGGACTATTGCCGTGCTTCCGTCTGAAAGAACATACGAAAGAATATTTGATTTCGGGAAAGAAAGAGGCTCTTTTTCTCCCGTTCGGGTATCCGTGATTGTACCTGCTTCAAAATCGCTGACTTTAACAACTTCAAATCCTGCAAGCTCTTTCGGAGGATTGTTTCTTGTTTCGGTCATGATTTCACTCATTTTAACCATGCCGCTTGCGCCTTCAAACATGAAGTTATAAAGCTTATCAACGCAGTTGCCGTGTTCTGCATAAATATCATTGAGAACATCAACAAGTGTTTTGCCCTTGCTCTTATAATAAGCCGCCATTTCGCAAACCATGAGCGATGCCGCAACGGCATCCTTATCCCTTGCGTGAGTGCCGATAAGATAGCCGTAGCTTTCTTCAAAGCCCATCACAAAACGGTCTTCCTCGCCGTCTTTTTCAAGATTTGCAACAAATTCGCCCACATACTTGAAGCCCGTGAGAACATCCGTTACCTTACAGCCGTATTTTGCCGCAACCTTATCAACAAGCGGAGTTGACACAAAGGATTTTGTCATTGCGGGATTTTCGGGAAGAGTTCCCTTTTCTTTTCTTGCCGAGAACATATATTCCGTGAGAAGAACTCCCACATCATTGCCCGAAAGAAGCACATATTCGCCGTCAACGAGAACGGCAATGCCCACTCTGTCGCAGTCGGGGTCAGTTGCAAGAAGCAAATCCGCTTTTTCTTCCTTCGTCATTGCAATTGCGCATTCAAAAACCTGCTTGATTTCGGGATTGGGATAGGGGCAGGTCGGAAATTTTCCGTTGGGCATTTCCTGTTCGGAAACAACCCTGATATTTTTGAATCCAGCCCTTGAAAGAACGGTTCTTACGGGAATATTTCCCGTGCCGTTAAGCGGAGTATAGATAATTTTTATATCGCTTTCTTTAATGATTTCGGGATTTATGGGTCTTGTGAGCACCCTTTCATAAAATTCCTCAACTATATCATCGGAAATATATTCTATAAGACCCTTTTCAATTCCCTCTTCAAACGGCATTTTCTTAACGCCGTCAAACATATCAACCTTATGAATAAAACCGTAGGTTTCGTTTGCCGCTTCTTCGGTCATCTGATATCCTGCAGGGTCATAGCATTTATAGCCGTTATATTTCGAGGGATTGTGGCTTGCCGTGATAACAATACCGCTTTGGCACTTAAGACGCATTACCGCATAAGATACAAGAGGGGTGGGGATAAGATTGGGATAGATATAAACCTTTATTCCGTTAGCCGCAAGCACCCCGGCACATTCTTTTGAAAAAACATCGGAGTTGATTCTCGAATCATAACCCACGGCAACACTTGCAGACTCATATTTGCTGCCCAGATAATCGGCAAGACCCTGAGTTGCCTGACAAACCGTATAAGTATTCATTCTGTTTGTGCCTGCACCGAGTACGCCTCTTAAGCCTGCCGTACCGAATTCAAGGTTTCTGTAGAAACGGTCGAGAATTTCATCGTCATTGCCTTTGATTGCAAGAAGCTCGTCTTGGATTTCGGCGTTATCCTCTGTGCTTTCAAGCCAGAGATTGTAAAGCTTTTTAACATCATTCATGGGCGTATCTCCTTTTTTACTTTATATTTAATATTACCCTTTTTTTATTTTATTGTCAATGACTTAAAAACATTCGCCTTGACTATATTTTTCTTATTTGATATACTATATGTCACTAAAAAGGAAAGAGATGATTAAATGAGTGCATTCGCATTGGCGGTCAACAAATTTTTATCTGTATTTTTTGCAATTATACTCATGCCCTTATCGGTGCTTACTCACGGAATTGACCTTATTTCCGAAGAAAAAAGAACCGATTATGCAAAAACAAACGTGGTGGGAATAGGTGCATATTTCCATTCGCAGGGTATAACAAGCGACGGGGAAACTCTTTATTTCTCCTCAAAAACAACAATCATCCGAACAGAGGACGATGCAAAAACACTTGTCAACGCAAATTATTTTGCAATTCCCGACGAACTCAAAGACCTCGGGATAAAACATATCGGCGGACTCAGCTTTTATAACGGCAAAATCTATGCAGGTCTTGAGGACAGTAAGGTGTGGGATTATCCCATCGTCGGTATTTTTGATGCAGAAACGCTTGAGCTTGAAGAATACTATATTCTTGATGCCGAAAAAGTAACAAGGGGGCTGCCCTGGGTATGCGTTGACAGCGAAACAGGCTGGCTCTGGTGCACCGACCATTCAAAAAATCCCACGGTGCTTCTTGCATACGACACCGCAGACGGAATGAAACCCGTTAAAGAAGTCATACTTGAAAGTTCGCCCTATGCCATTCAGGGTGCGGAATTCTTCGGCGGATTTATATATGCCGCAACCAACGACGACACTCAGGCGGTATATAAAATTAATCCCGAAAACGGTGCGGTTGAAAAAGCATTTGACCGAAACCTCACTTCAGGCAGTGAGGGCGAAGGCATGACCTTCATGATAAAAGATGGCAAGCCCGTTCTTGTTGCAATGGACATGGGTCCTTTGTTTGTCAACGCATTCGTGCGTGAATACAGTATGGAGGAAATAAAATGAAAAGCAAATTGCCCATAATCGTAACATCGGTTGTTGCGGTGTGCATTGTCAGCATTGTTGCGGTTCTCGGAATCAGAATGAGCAACGGCAATGACCCTTCGATAGATGCTTCACCCGATACATATTACGATTATCAGAACCAAACCGAATATTCCTATCCCGTATATAACGATTTTTCTCCCTCGGAATCCGAAACTTTCACTCACGAAATCCCTTCGGCATCTCCTTCGCTTATTCCTTCCGCTGCTCCCTCTGTTCCCGGTATAACCGCAAATGTTTCCGAAACGCAGGGTATCACTGCACAGGAATCAACCACTCTTGCCGAAAAGGTAACACAGATAACAACGGTTATCAGCGGTCAGTTTTCAAAGGTTTTTGATATGCCTCAGGCACCGAAATATATTCCGCCCGACACGGATATAAATTTTGACAAGGCATCAATAGCATCCTATAAATATGACCCCAACGGCAACTACTATTATACCGACGATAAAAATGCGTGGCAGTCAAACTTCGGCTTCAACGAAGGCTACGACAGCATGGCACCCCTCACAATGATGTTCTATGATACCGTGAGAACAAAGTTTGTTTATGACAACAAAGAATGGCTTGTCCAGACATGGAAGGGTCAGTACGGCTATGCATTTGTCGGCGGAGAAGTGGGAATATATACCAGAAAAATCGGTTCTGTCGGCTCTCATTTCAACTGCGCTAAAAAAGAAGACTGGGTCAAAATGGAAATGTGCTTCATGTGGGACGAATATCAGACGGGTGAATACAGACCTGTTTTCAACAGACCTTACACCGACTACTGGTGGTGCACCGGCTTTGTTGTAGGATTTGACGGCGGAATTAACCGTCACCAGTTCAGACTTGTGACTCACATAACATTCAAAGATACCGAAATGGCGGATGCATTCTGCGAAGCTTTTGAGAAAAACGGCTTCACACGTGTTTCTTCGCTCACGAGAGACGATATCGACTGCTTTGTTCAGGTTGGTCCTGACGTAGGATTTGTGTGGCAGAATATTGACCAATAAAATACGGCTTGCATGGAATGAATAAAAATCCCATGCAAGCCTCTTTTTTTATCTGAATGCTATATAGAAATATGTTGTACCGAGTTCATTGAGAAACGGATGACAGCTTCTTGCAACATCATTTTCAGTATTTCTGACTTTGAACCCGTTGTTTGTAAGCTCCATGCCGAGAGAAGCGCCTCTGTCAACCGCAACAGCCGCAAATGCCCTGTTCCACGAAGCGGAATGATTTGCATAGATAAACGGAAGCTGATTGCCTGCAACAATCGCAATGCTCGGTTTGAATCCGAGAGGAAAGCTTCTGGTTGCATCGCCCGTTCCGAAATATGTTCCGCAAACAAACGGCTGATTGAGATATTCACGCTGTTTTTCCGTAAGATGCACCTCTTCGTTATTTATATGCGAACCGCAAAGCAAATCCTTGCTTATGAATGACGGAAAATCGAGCGCAGATGTCTGCGCAGGGCAAAGAGAAGCGTTGACGGTTGCATTTGCGGTAAGAACAAAGGCGTCCGTATCTCTGTCTGCAACAATCCCCTCACAGCCTGAATAAAGTATATCCAGACCCGATGCAAAGGTCAGACAGTCGATAATATCCGTAAACGCGGAATGGCACGCTTCACCGCCCAAAGAAAAAGGCGCATGGATTGAAAGCTTGAGATTGATTTTTGCCTGCCTGCAATATTCGTTTTCAACGAGCACTCCTTCATCATTCTCCTCGAACGAATCAACAATTTCCATGCTTCCGATTCCCACGGCAACGGTTGTGTGTTTAAGAGGTATCGCTTTTTTGACTGCAGGGAATTCCGTCAGAAATCTTATATAAGAAAGCTCTTCACGGTTTTTGAGCCACTCAACGATATTTGAGGGTAATGCACTTATTTCACTCATAGTCAACACCTCATTCCGTTTCAACGATAACTCTGATTATCGCCCATATGTAGAACACTTTTTCACCCTTATACACTTTTTCGGCTCTGTCAATTCTGTATTTTTCGCCCTGACAGCTTATATATTCGCCCTCGGAAAAAACTGTGAGGTCAGGATCGGGAGGCCCGATATAAAGATAATGTCCCTGCGAATTGTAACCGATTTCAGTGTTTACGCCGTAAAGATACATTTTGTTTTTATATCTCAGCGGACTTATAAAGGCTCTCATTGAACTTATAATCACACCGTCTTTTGAAACAAATTCCGCAGGTCTGCCGTATTTTGAAAATACCGTTTCAATCATATGCACACCTGCCTGAAAACAAAGCTGTCATCCCTCAGAAGCGGAAGCACTGCAATCATCGCTTCGCTTTTTTCTTTTTCGGCTCTTTCAATGATAGCCGAAGGCGAAACGCTGACCGTAACATCGCCTGCTTTGAATGAGGTTACGGCTTCATCCTCACCCGATTTTCTCATACAGATACGGTAATTCACCATAGCTGCACATGCATTGATAAGCCTTATATCCGTACTGTCGGCATTATCCCTGATTCTTGCTTCAATCTCCTTTGCCGCTGCGGCACAGAGAGGAGCAAGCTCCTCATCCGTACCCTGAACGGCATAATTTCTTCTGAGTGCATCAAGCACGCTCCAGACTTCAATCAAAGCCATCCCTCCGTCAGACGGAAAGCACCTTTGATGCTCCGTCAAAGATTTTTGCAAAGCCTGCCGTACAGCTGATAACGGCACGTTCAAGCTGACGGTCGATGAGCTTATCGTACTCCGTCATAACCTCGCCTGCCTTGACCATTTCAAGTGCGGCAGATTTATCAAGGCCTATAATATTTCCGCTGCCTGCCGATGCAGATTTGAGGAGCTTTGCGCCGAGAGGAGTAATCATGTCACCCTTACCGTGAAAATTGAGACCTGCAGGCGCATCTCTGAACTGTTCCATGTTAAGAAGCTCCGCCATAAGCTCGGGAGCTGCAATAAGAGTGTTAAGCTCATAGGGGTCAAAACCGTTCCAGAAATTCACAAGGTCGGAATATGCAACCGAACCTTCGGTTTCCGTTTTAACAATCGGAGCTTTGTTGCCCGAACCGTCGCCGTTAACAAGAACATCAACGGCATCCTTGAGAAGCGTTCTCGAAATATATGCGCCTATCTGTCTGAGAGTAACGGTGAAAAGGTCAAGACGCTGGAATCTGATTGCCTCATAGGAAGCAACAAGACTTCTGCCCCTTTTTCTGAGTTTAACAAGATTATCCTTTGTGCGGATTGTTGTTTCGGGGATGAATGCACCCTCCTTCACAATCTTGAGTTCCTTGTCTTCCTCTGTGGGGATTGATGTGATTGAACGGTAATCCATTCCCTCGATAAGAGTTGTTGATGCAACAATGCCCGGAAGAATATCCGCCTGTTCAAGACCCTGTCTTACGGCTCTTGAAACATATTCGGGGAAGAGCACGGCGCTGTCAGAGCTTCTGAAAAACTTTTCAACAACATCACTGCCGCTTCCGCTGACCTTGATGCCGAAACGCTTGAGCTGACGCTGATATGCGTCAAGACCTTCAAGAGAAGTGCCCTTATAGTTTTCGCTGGGGTCAATGGTTTCAAGAGCCTTTGTGAAATCACCGCTTGAATAAAGACCTTTTTCAAGCTTTATGTTATCAAAATTTGACATAGTATTATCTCCTTTCTTACATCAGGAATGTTACTGTTTTGTTTGTTTCGTCGGTACCGATGACAAGATATTGTCTGCCTGCAGACGAAACCTTTACACCGCCTGCACCGTTTGAAACAAGACTGTTGTAGCCCGTAGAAGGAGCTGCTCCGGTATAAGACATTGTAACAGTGCCGTTAACCTGCACCGATGCATATTTTTCGTCACTGCTCACAACAACGCCTTGAAACGCACTGCCGTCATCGGCTTTCTTCATCGTGAATGACTTATAGATTGAAACGGGATATCCGATATCAATCTTTTCGTTGACATTAAATGTGAGGCTGTTGTAATTATAACCGCCGAATGAAATTGACATTTTCAGTCCTCCTTAAATTTTATATTCCGAATTATTATTTTCACTATCTGCCTGTACACAGTAAAGCTGTCTGATGACGGGCAGATTTTTCTTTACATTCTCACGGAAAGCATCACGCATTTCGCGCATGGACTTCACCGAAAGATTTTCGCAGATTTCTTCAAGAGAAGAGCTTTTCATTTCGGGGATAACCGAAGATGCACAGCGGATTATATCCGACTTGAGTTCCTCTCTGTATTCGTTTGCCCAGAGAGCGAGCTTTTCCGTGTCGTTTTCGGGAACAAACGATTTGATAATGCCCGCATTTTTTTGTGCAGGAACGGCAACAAATGACCATTCATAGGCATCCGCAGGCTCGGAAAGATGGTAACAGCAGAGCTTTCCGCCGTAAACCTTGCCTTTCTGATGCTCACAGCCGTGAGTTTTGATGTTTCTGCCGCAGATTGAACAGCTTATCTCGCTCACGCTGCAGCCCACGCTGGTTTCCTTTTTGATACCTGCATCAATTTCTGCTATAAGGTCTTTATTTTTATCCGTTCTGACCATATACGCCTTCGCCCTTATGAAGGTGTAGTCCTCGCCGTCGGAGGTTTTTCGTGTGTTGTCCGTTACAACCTCCGTGTGATAAATTCTTGCAGTCTGGTCCTTGCTTTTCATATTATGGTCAAAAATTCCCGTTTTGCCGACAAAAAGCTCTGCAAGCTTATGAAGTGCGGAAATCGTGAATTTTTCGTTATCCCTGTCAATTTCGTTATCACAGAGAACAAGCGAAAAAGTATAGATTTCCTCGTTTTTCAGTTTTTTTCTTGCAAACTGTCCGATAAGCTCAAGCTCGTTCTCGGACAGAACATTGTTGATTTCTTTTTCCGTAATTATTCACCTCTCCGGATTTTTTCTGCCTGCGCTCTGTAGAGCATGGCTCTGCTCTGTTCAACCTCATCCTGAAGCATAATATCGTTCCATACGACCTCAAAACCGCATGATAAACCTCTGCTTCGCAGAAAAGCCGAACAGATTTTTGTGATCACCGGTGTCAGAATGCGTCTGTATGCCTCCAGCTCGCTTGTAAGGGCATCCGACTGCTGCTGTGACATTCTTTCCGTGCTCGACCACGAAAGCCCCAGCATGAACGGAGGAATGCCTGTTTTTGCAACAATCTGTTCAAGCATCTGACGAACCGGTATCTCGCTGTCAAGAATCTGATTATCCGCACCGATAACCTTAATCTGAACATCGCCCACGGCAACAAAGTCACGGATTTCGGAGCCGCTTTGCATGGCTTCTCCCCATTCCTTTGCAACCTGCATGGCTCTGTCTTTTGCATATGCTCTGTCAACGGCATCGTTTTTGGGATTATAGGTTACGGCAAAACGGAGATTTCCTACTCTTTCCCAGTTTGCACCGATACTTTCAAATATTTTGAGAAGAACGGAGCTGACAAACGGCATGCCTTTGAGGATTGAATTTCCCGTGAGTGCACCGGGTTCGGGATTCAGAACGCTCAGAAGGCACATTTCGGGCGCTGTGATTTTCCGAAGACTGACGCCGTCTCTCACAAAAATATCAATATCAAAGCCGTTTTTATTCCGTTTGAGCTCAATGTTTTGAAGAGGCGCATTGAAAAGTGCCCTCATGTTGCCATCGGTATCAGTAACCATTTCGCCGACTGCTGTGCCGCAGGTCAGAAGCTGCTCAAGATAAGAAGCAACAAAAGCATCAAGCCCCTGTCTGTTTCCGCCAACAGAAACGTTGCTCACAAAATCATCCATGGCATTCTGCGCCGCTTTTTCAAAGCATTTAACTTCAAATCCACCCGTAAGACGGACTATCTTCAGAATCGCCGCATCAATAACGGGTATTGCTTCACGCAATGTGTAATAGAGTCTTATCTGAGGCGCACCAAGCGGTACATAGCCGTCAATAATTCCGAACGGATGCCCGTTTCTGTTCTGTGTTACGGGTGCAGAAATCCTTGCTGTGTTTTTCTTTTTAAATATTCCCATCATCTGCTCCTTCTTGCCGCAACAGCGAAAAATCCGCCGTCTTCTTCTTTGTCAATGACGCTCGAAACAAAATAGCGGATATCGTCCATTGCGTGGTCATTTTCTTTTCGCACGGCATCCTTAACCGCGTTTTCTTCCCATCTGTAAAGACCGAATTCCTTTATTGTGTCTTTGCATTCGGGTGAAAACATGATTTTCTGCTCTTTGAGGCAATCGGAAACGCGCCTTATTCCGTCGATAACCTCATTCCGCGCAGGAATGACCCTGAATCTTCCCGCACGCCTGATGCATTCGATGAAACTTGCAGCAGAAGGGTCAACTATAACTGCTTCAACAGGTAATGTCCCTGCAAGGTCACAGAGCGCATCATAATGCTCTCTGTCCGTTCTCTGACTACCCTCAACCCTCGAATTGAAATAGTATTCCTTTATCCGATACCACTTGCCGCCGTTTTCACCCCACAGTCCGAACGATGAGGGATTAACGGTACCGTAATCGCAGGAAATATAGTATTGCGAAAGAAAATCAGGCACGGGAACAACATGCTTCTCCTGCGAAAACATCGGATAGACACACCCCTGCGCCGCAACCCATCTTCCGAGAACAAACCGTTCGTAGAACGCTCCGGAATAAAGCTTTTCGTAGCGGCGAATTATAGTAGGGGTGAGAGAAGGGTTATCCTTCATCGTGAAATGAAGATAAAGGCAGTTCTTTTCACGGTGCTTTTTGACCCATTCCTCATGAAACCAATGCATCGGATGCTCGGGATTGCAGTTGAACCACATCTTTGAACCATCAACGGAACACCTTGCAAGCGCCTGTTCAACAAACGAACGCGGCATAAGAGTTACCTCGTCAAGCAGAACTCCCGCAAGAGTCATGCCCTGAATAAGTGCGGCAGAGCTTTCATCCTTGCCGCCGAAAAGCCAGAAGCGATTTTTTGACCCGCCATACGTAATCTCGATAAGATTTTGCGAAAGCTTTTCCGTACATTCAAATCCGAGTTCACGAAGCACGGGAAGAATAACCGTAACAACATTGCGGCGAAGAGATGCAATTGTTTTTCCGCAAAGAGCAAACGAACGGTCCGAAAATGCCGAAAATGCCCATGTGACAAACGAAACGGACATACACAGGGTTTTACCCGAACGCACCGCACCGTCGCAGATAACGGCATCATGATTTTTCAGCGGACTTTCAGGCATCCACCAACATAATGCTTTCATCTGTTTTTCAGAAAAAGCTGTGAAGTCCTGCTTTTTGCTCAAGACTCATCCTCCTCCGAAAGCAATCTTGCACCGTCGGAAAGAGCTTTCACAAAACTGCTCTGCATATCCGCCTCACAATTCCCGATTTTTTCAAGACGTTCCAGAGCTTTCAATCTGTCAAAAAACTTGATTTCCAGCCCACCGCCCTTGGGACGCTTGATATCGGAAACATTGAAAAGGTCAAGCTTCTCGATTTCATCCGCACTCATCGTTTCCTCACAGAGCATCAGCTTCATCGCATCCGCAACCGAACCGAATGCAAGACGCATAAGCCCTCTTTCAACTGAACCGACCGCTCTTTTCTCCTTTTCGAGCCTCGATATCTCTGACCTGATATCCTCTCTCGCAAGAAGCTTTGCCGCATTCCTCTGGGGCATCACCTGATACCCTGCTCTTGCAGCACACCCTCTTGCATCTCCGCCGTCTGCGTAATAG
>JAZSNQ010000255.1:0-3183 GCA_045536515.1 Acutalibacteraceae bacterium
AACAACCATAGGTGCATCAGCATTTTATGATTGTGGTAGCCTTACAAGTATAACAATCCCTGACAGCGTAACAAGCATGGGAGAGTATGCGTTTCATGGTTGTGATAGCCTTGTAAATGTATCGATAGGCAACAACGTAATAACCATAGGTGCATCAGCATTTTATGATTGTGACAGCCTTACAAGTGTAACAATCCCCGATAGCGTAACACGCATAGGTAATTATACGTTTTATGATTGTGACAGTTTCACAAGCGTAACAATTGGTAACGGTGTAACAAGCATAGGATATTATGCGTTTTATGATTGCGACAGTCTTGTAAGTGTATCAATCGGTAATGGTGTTAGAAGAATAAGCGAACGTGCATTCGAAAGTTGTGATAGCTTAACAAGCATAACAATTCCAGACAATGTAACAGACATAGAAGGTTATGCGTTCTATGATTGCAATGGCCTTGCAAGTGTATCAATCGGCAACAGTGTTACAAGTATAGGTGATTATGCATTCCAATCTTGTGACAACCTTGCAATAATAACAATTCCCAACAGCATAACAAGCATCAAAGCCTATAGAGTTTTTTCGCATTGCCCCCAATTAACCGTTTACTATGAAGGAACGAAAGCGGAATGGAAAACAGCAAACGGAATCAGTCAAAACAGTTCTTATAATCCGAGCTTTACAATTTATTATAACGTTCCCATGAACGACAGCAGTTTAGACAGAATCAACATTTCTCAAGATTATTACACCTGCTATGAAG
Organism: Acutalibacteraceae bacterium; assembly: GCA_045536515.1. Classification (GTDB taxonomy): domain Bacteria; phylum Bacillota; class Clostridia; order Oscillospirales; family Acutalibacteraceae; genus CAG-177. The sequence goes on from JAZSNQ010000255.1 coordinate 762, forward strand.
ACGAAAGCGTTTATATTTCGGGTGATTTATATGCCAAAGACGGCATAAGCAACGTAACGCTCGATTGGAGTTGCGGTGACGGTGTTGAAGTTATGACTCCTGCTTCAATCATAAATTCCGATGCAAACAATGCAAGCTTCAGCGTTGAGGTCAAGGGTCTTTCAGAGGGTGTTTATACTGTTACGGTTTCAACCAATTCGGGCAAAACCGCAAGCTGCACCGTTGAGGTCATGAAAAAACCCGAAAGCGAGCTTGCAGTCACCGTTGAGCCTCTCGGCGGCTCGTATTATCTGATTGACGGCGGCTTGTATGACCAAAATCTCAACGATGTTTCCTCTCTGCAGTATAAGGTAACGGTAAGAAATTTATATATTGCCCCCACGGGAACAACTCTCGATGAAGAAACAAAAGAAAAGCTGAAAATAGAGAATGTCAGCGCAACGGCATCCCTTTCGGATTACGCAAATCTGCTGATTGATATTGAGGCTCTTGACGAGCTTAATAATATAGGCAACCTGGAAGTCAATGAGTCAAAAACGGTAATTGTTGACGTTACTCCCAACGGAACAGAGATGCCTGCAGACGGTGTAACGCTTGATGTTACCGCAACTGCAGACGGAAAAGACAGTGCATCTGCTTCAACTCCCATTGAAATCAAAGATAAGCTTTATGAGCCGTATGCAACAGTTTCATTTACCGTCATGAATCCGAAAATTAATTACAGCGAAGAAGAATATGATTCCGAAATCATTGAAGCAACTGTCAGAGTCACAAACAAAATTCCTTCATCGTTTACGGGTAACACGGCAAAACTTAAGGAATTTTCAGATTACGATATTACCGTATCCGAAATTGAAATAAACTCCGATGATTCAAGGCTTCTGAGAGATGCCGGTATAAAATCAAATAATTCCGATGTTGTGCTCCGTGCAGGTGAAAGCACCGAATTCAAAGCAACTTATCATGTGAATACATGGCGTAAAATGGATAAAAAGGTTGAGAAGGAAACGGTTGGTTTTTCATGCGATGTTTCAACTTCTGCAAATTCACCGAGCGACACCAAAAGTGTGACGTTTATCAACGGGGATTATGTTGAGGAAGCTCCCGAATCCTTTGAAAAAAGATCCGTCAAAGAATTGCTTGAGGAAATGAGAAGTGAATTAAGAAAATGTGATGCTCTGAACGGAACCGAAAAAAGTCAGGTTGAATATATCATCACAGCACAGATAATGGCTTTGGAAATGTCTGATATGAAAGACATATTGGAAGCAACAGAAAAAGTTTATGAATTAAGCAGCTATATTTCAAATCTTGACAAGAGTTATTATGAAATAGCCGGTGAATGTGTGCTTGATGCTATAGTTGATGAAGCAGATAAAGCCGATGATAAATTAAAAGAAGTAGTTGAGCAAATCATGGATGAACTCCGTGACAGCGAACAATTCAATACTTTTATCAAGTGGTACTATGACCAGCAAAACACTAAAAACAATTCAAACACAAAAGTAGAAGCTCGTTGCCCTGTTGATGTATATGTCTATGATAAAAACGGTAAACAGGTTTTATCAATAGTCGATAACGTAATCACTGCCGAAGATAAAGAGATTCATGCATTTGTATGTGAAGATGACAAGATAATTTATCTGCCTACAGATGCCGATTATGATATAAAAATCATAGCAACCGGAAACGGTACAATGGATTATATCATCACGGAATATTATTCTGAAAATGAATTGAGACAGACTTACTATGATGATATTCCTCTTGTTACGGATAAAATTTTTACCGGAACAATAGTATCGGCAACAACCCCGGATGCCAATGAATATAATCTTCATGATTCTGACGGTGAGGAAATAACCTATGATGACAGCAAGGTAACCCCTACCGAACACACTCCGGGCGAATGGGAAGTTTCAATCTCCGCAACCTGCACCGAGAACGGTGAAAGGGTCAAGAAATGCGTAAACTGCGCTGAAATCCTTGAAACAGAGGTTATCCCTGCAATAGGTCACACGGCAGGAACATGGGAAACAACTCTTGAACCCACAACCGAAACAGAGGGCAAGAAGGTGAAGAAATGCACAGTCTGTGCTGAAATTCTTGAAGAATCGGCAATCGCAAAATTACCGAAAGAACCCGTTAAGGATAACACGGTTGTTAAGACTCCTTCAACATCCACAATCAACTACGGTGATGCAATAATTCTTCATGTTGATGAATCAAAGATTCCTGCAGGCGGCAGAGTTGAATGGACTGCATCAAACGGCAATTTCAAATGGTCTGCAAACGGTGCAACTTGTGAAATCAGACCTGAAAAGTCGGGTGACACAACATTTACCGCAACGATTTATGATGCAGACGGTAATCCCGTTTCAAAAGATGAACAGACAATGACATCGAAAGCAGGATTTTTCCA
>JAZSNQ010000101.1:0-2905 GCA_045536515.1 Acutalibacteraceae bacterium
AGTTTTATCCTTGATACAAACAGGCTCTTTTTCCAGCTCCGTTTTATAATCAGTCTCCGATACCGTCCGGATATATTTTTCCGCACTGAACTGAACAGCAATTCTTTCAAACCAGTTAAAATAAATTCCGAGAACAATCAGAACTGCAAGAGTTGCTATTACAGTTATTTTAAATACTTTCATAAACACTCTCCGTTAAAAATCCAACTGAAACATCAGATATAGTACTCAACAAATTCAACAACATTGCAGAAAATCTGGAAGAAAGCATTTGTATAAAGGAAAGGAATCCAGAAGATAAGAGAAACTTTTTCGGAAAGACTGCCGGCAGTTTCAAAATGGTCAAGTCTCCAATTCATATCCGCTTCCGCCTGAGCAAGCCATTCTGTATTTTCGCGGCTGAGTTCTTCCATATTTTCTTCAAATGATGCGGCTTTTACTTCAAAATCATATGTTCCGTAAATTTCATATTCAAAATAAAGCTCTGCTTCAAGAGTTGCTCTGTTAAAATCCATACCTGCACTGTAGGTTCTGCCGTTGGGGAGAGTGATTATCGCATAACCTTCGTCGAAATCAACAGTTTCTTCTCTGCCGTCGGCATAAGTTATTTTAATATCAGCTTCACCGATATCGTTTACGGAAAAATCTCCGTTATAATGCTCGATAACAAAAAGGTCATCTTCAAGATTTATCGGTTCAAGCTTTGTGATAATATCTCTGTGTTCAACAGCAACGAGAGTAACTTCTTTTTCAAAACCGAAAAGGTCAAATATTACTTGATTTTCACCTTTTACAAGCCTTTGCTCAAAGTCAAAAAACAAATCCTCAAGCTTCACGCTCTTACCGCTGTCAAAAAAAACTTCTCCTTTGAAGCCGTAGCCGTAAGAATAGTCACGTGCGGAATAAAAATCGCTTTCGAGAAGTCCCGTAAGAGATGCTTCATCATAAACTATATCGGTAACTTTTCCGAGATATTCATAGCTGATTGTAAGCTCTTCCTGACACTGAAGCAGAATTGCTGTTTCGCCTTCGGGGAGATAAACATAAAAATCAATTTTGTCTTCTCCGCGCTGATAAAGCTCCCAATCAGTTATCAGACCGTAAGCCTTGCCGTCAATCATTTCTTCCGAAAAATAAACCACATTGTTATAAAGATATGTCAGATCACCGAGAGTGAAACGGTAAATGCCTTCCGATTCGGCATTAAATCCGTACGCAACAGGTTCAATATCATCATAATCGGTGATATCCTTGCCCGCCTTTGTTTCGCCCCAAGAAAGCTCTCCAAGCCATGGATAAGTTATCCAGTATTCTTTCTCTTCATCAACGCCATAGAGATTCCATTCAATGGTTTCACTTGCGGCAAACGAAACCGTCATACATCCGAAAACCAATGAAATTGCAAGAACAGCCGCCAGAATTCTTTTAAAACCGTTTTTCATTTTATTATCCTCCTTAATTCAAATCAAAAAAGAGTCTTAACAAACATTGTGATATGTTCAAATATATCACCGATTGCATACATAAACTGATTATTCACAAATGATACAAATTCGCCGAATGCACGAAGAGAATCTGCCACGGAGTCCTGATTGAAAATATCTTCGGCATAATAAGAAATGTCGGTTATATATCTGAATTCATCGCCGATATTTGAAATAAGCAGTTCAAAATTTTCTCCGAAGCTTGCCTGCTTTATTTCACACTCAAATCTGAGATATTCATGACCTGCGATTCCAACCGATGCCTGACCGTTAGAAGTATCAAGATAGATATTATACAAATTGGGATTACCGTTTTTTAGGCTTATATCTTCATAAACGTTCGCATTTATACTTGTTCCGTCGGTATATGTAACCTTGAGATCAACATTAACATTACCCATAGCACTTTCGTCATAATAAACGGTTTCTTCAACACCGCCGCCGATAAGCTCCACTTTTTCAATATAGTCGGTGATTTCTGCAACGGTTACGGTTTTGGAAAACGGCTTTCCTTCAAATTCGATTTCAATTTCATTTTCACCGGGTACAAGTTCCCCATCATAATAACAGTCAAGCCATTGATTTGTTGCTTTGTTAAAATCAACTGTCTTTTCGCCGTCAAATGTAAGACTGTATTCCCTGACATGAGCGCTTCCGTAATATTCTATATCTGCTCCAAGAATCATGGGATATTCGGTGCCGATATCAAAACTGATGTCGGTTATTTCCGAACCGATATACTCAATATCAACCTTATCGCCGTTGGGCATTATTTTGCCAAAAGAAATACCGATGTAGTTTTCACCTTCATAAAGATAAAACAGTGACAGACGGCCCTGATCGGCTGTTACACCGCTGTTTTCATAATAATAATTCAGACTTTCTTTTTCAAGAAGACATACACCGTAAATTCCGCCGATTGATGATGCATCATACTCAATTGTATAGTAACCGTCATCGGGTGCATTAAATACATAATAATCATACCAACTGTCCTCATTGCAAAAAACAGTTGTCTCACCGAGATTCAGCTCTCCTTTATAAAAGTACTCGTCCCAATAAGTAGGTATCTTGTCGGGATGGGCTGCCGATGCCATAACACTTGCACAGCTGAAAAGCATAACCGCCGCAAGCAATGCCGAAATAAGTTTTCTGAATTTACTCATAGTTTTTTCCTCCTTAATACGGGTATTTCTTTACCCTTTCACTTATAAGACGATTGAATTGAAAGGTTGGTTTAGACAAATTTCAAAAAATTTTATTTTTTTTGATATTATTTCAAAAGAGCAGTCAGAAGCTTCCCGACTGCTCTTTTATCATTAATACCAGATAAATCCGAGCAGGAATATTCTGATTATCCACTGCCACCATGCATAGCTTACCGTCACTTCAATTTCTGCGGTTTCGCCTGCATATTCTAC
>JAZSNQ010000036.1:0-27710 GCA_045536515.1 Acutalibacteraceae bacterium
TCTATTATCGTTATGGGACGGATGTCTGATGATGAACTTATGCAACACAAGTATATGGCAGTCAGCACAATTACTCTCGCAACCCGATATGCTATTCAGGGTGGACTTAACGAAGCTAAAGCCTATGAATTTTCAGACAGAGTAATCAATACAATTGATAAACTGACTGATAAAAATGAAATATTTATGTGTCTGGGGATTGAAATTGTCAAGTTGACAGAGGATGTAAAAAGGAATAAAAAACAACCCGAATTTTCACCACACATAAGGAATTGTATAAAGTATATAAATGAAAATCTCTCCCGAAAAATCAGCGTTTCTTCTGTAGCAAATTATTGCGGAATTTCAGCAGACTATTTATCGCAGATATTTAAAAAAGAAATGGATGAAAATCTTAGTGCATACATTTTAAGACAGAAACTTGAAAAAGCTAAAATTTTATTGCTCAAAGGGGTTAACGAAAAAGAAATATGCAACGAAGTCGGTTTCTCATCTCAGACATATTTCATAACAGTGTTTAAACGATTCTATAAAATGACACCATCCGAATACATAAAAATAACAAGAATCAATAATTAATTTTCAAGCTGCTCTCTTTTATGAGAGCAGTATTTTTTTATAACTTTTATTTTTAGGTGCAAAAGCTGAACTTTTTTAAACTAAGGCTCGACTCAAATTAAGAATCAAAACGGAGAGAACTCAACAAAACGAGTGGTTTTTCAAGGTTTTCTCAAAAAATAAATCTCTCAAAAACCTAATATTTTCAAGGGGTTTGGTCTGGCGGAGAGTTAGGGATTCAATTCGCGCGACTGCGGTCGCTTGGTCGCTCGCGGTCACAACAGTCCACCGGACTGTTGCTCTGTACCGCTCGTCCTTCAAATCCCATTTTGAATTCTGCAAACAAAAAAACAGACACCGTAAAGGCATCTGTTCTTTTTCTCTGGCGGAGAGTTAGGGATTCGAACCCTAGGTGAGTTTCCCCACACAGCATTTCGAGTGCTGCACCTTCGACCTCTCGGACAACTCTCCGGATATTTGATTTCAACTCAAATATTTTAACAGAAAAAAACGGGTTTGTCAATCGCTTTTTGCCATTTTATCTTATGACAAGCCAAAGAGCAATATTCAGAACGAGAAAAACAATATTCACCGCAGTAAACACTGCGATATATTTTACGGAAGAAATATTTTCTTTTGCAACAAGCTTAAACGAAATAAGGCTTGCCATTGAAGCGATAAGAGTGCCCAAACCACCGAGGTTTACGCCTATGAGCAGATTTTTTATTTTATCCGTAAAACCCGAAAGGAGAATGGCGGCGGGTACATTTGAAAAAATCTGGCTTGCCGCGATTCCTACGGCAACTTCGTTTCCGTCAACGGTTTTACTTAAAAATTCGCTGACGGGATCAATGTTTTTCAGGTTACCGATGAATATGAAAAGAAAAACAAATGTGAGCAAAAGAGAATAGTCGACCTTTGTGAGGGCTTTTTTGTCAAAAACAAGTATTGCAGCAACGGAAACGGCAAGGGTTATTCCGTAGGGGATAACTCTGAAAACGGTGAGGATTGAAATTGCAAAAAGAACGGCATAAACAGCACAGAATTTGTAATTGATTTTTGTGTTTTGTTCATCCGGCACAACGGAAATATTCTCTTTTTTAAAAAAGAATGCAGAAACAACAAGAAGCACCAGCGAAAGTGCAGCATAGGGAAGCACGGTTATGAAAAAATCACCGACTGTCATGTTAAAAGCCGAGAAGAGATAGAGATTCTGCGGATTTCCCACGGGAGTAAGCATACTGCCGAGATTAGCGGCAACGGTTTCGAGGGTGATAAGCGGTATAAGGAGCTTTTCCTGCTTTGAAAGCTTCAGTGCCACGGTCGAAAAAGGAACAAAAGTGATGAGAGCAACATCATTTGTTATTATCATTGACGAAAAGAAGCACAGCAGACAAAGCCAAATGGTCAGACTTCGTGTTGTGGAGGCGAGTCCGAGAAGTTTGGCTGCAAGAAGTCTGAAAACGCCGAGACCGCCGAGTCCTGCCATGACTGCCATAAGGCAGAGAAGGAGAGCGAGTGTGCGGAAATCTATGTAGTCTATATATTCTGCATTCGGGGTAACGATGAACGCGGATATTGCCGCAAGAACGAATGAAATAATCAGTACAATTTCGTTTTTGATGAAGGATTTAAGTTTTGTCATTTTATCACCTGGTTGGAGTGTTGTCATCTGATTGCGTATTTTATTTTTGATTGTGATATACGATGATGCAAACATTCGTATTGGATAAAACCAAAGCACTTCCGAAGAAGTGCTTTGGTTTTTGGAGCTACTGGTCGGACTCGAACCGACGGCCTGCGCATTACGAATGCGCTGCTCTACCAACTGAGCCACAGTAGCATATATTTGATTGGATTGACTTTCAAGATATTATATGATAAAAAATCAGAATTTGCAAGAGCTTTTTTAAAATCTTTGATAAAAAAGTATTCAGGTAACAGTTTGTATACAAAAGCTTTACAAATTTGTTAACAAATATTACAATTCTGTACTTGATTTAATATGAAAAATAAGTTATTCTATATAGGAAGCATCTTGGCGGTGTTTCGTATAACAGGATATGTTGCGGTATGATTATCGCAAACGGAGGAGAACATATGAAAAGAAATATAATTGCAATCGGTCTGGTTTTTGCGGTGCTTATGAGTTTTGCATCATGCAAGAAGCTCCCTCAGGATAATGAGTTCAGCGTTGAAACCCAGGTTTATGTTGTGGATGACGAAGGCGTTACACATAACGTTCAGTCCGAGTACAACCAGAACGGTGAACAGATTTATTATTATGAAGACTACGAAGGCAACAGAGTGACCGTTGCAGATAAGGATGTTGTTGTTCAGACCACAAAGGTCCGCAAGACAACAGCGGTTTACGAAGGCATGGAGCTTACCCCCGAAGAAGAGTCATTCCTCAACACCTTCAACGACCCCGATACGCTCGATAATCTTGTTGACGAAAGCATTGTGACACCCGAGCTTGAGATTTCCGATCAACCCATCCCCGAGGATACCTTTGAAGAAATTAAAGTTGAGGTTGACAGTAGCGGCAATCCCAAACATGAAGACATTGAAAAGAGATACACGGATATCGTTGAAAGCGGAAAGTTTACCATAGACTTTGTTATCAAGGCTGACAATAACGGTCAGGAAATGGTTGTTCCTCTCCATGTTGTGCGCAACGATGACAAGATGTATTTTGAAACCGCAATGCCCGTAAACGGCGAAGGTTCAATGAAGATGGCATTCCTTATGCGAGACAAGACCTGCTATCTCATCATTCCCGGAATGAGAGCATATATGACAATGCCGGCTGATGAAATTGCCAATATTTTCAATACGGATATGGTTCAGTCCGACGGCAATGCAACGTATATTTCCACAAACGAGGTTGACTTTGAAGGAAAGAAATATGTCTGTGATGTATACGAAAGCAACGGCACGGTTATCAAGTATTATTATACCGACAGCGAAATCAAGAGAATCGAATCAACCGATCCCGACGGCGGTATCAGCATTATGGAAATAAACGAAATTTCCGACAGAGTCGACACATCGAAACTCAAGGTTCCTTCGGGATATATCGATATGACAAAATTCATCGGTCAGGACTTCGCATCATTTTCAGGAGTTGTTCCTACCACAAAGTCATGAAAAAATGTGCATTGATAACGGGCGCATCGGGCGGAATAGGCAGCGAAATTGCGCTTCGCCTTGCAAATGACGGCTTCAACATTGCCGCCTGCTATTATTCCGATGAAAAAGGTATAAAAGAGCTTGAAAAAAAGCTTGCATCCACTGATGCCGAATACCGTATTTACAAAGCCGATGTTTCCGACATGGATTCATTTAAAAAGATATTTGCAGACGCCACCGAATTTTTCGGCGGCGTTTCTGTGCTTGTCAACAATGCGGGAATGGCTCAGCAAAAGCTTTTTACGGATATAACGGATAGCGAATTTGACAGAATAACTGCCGTGAATTTCAAGGGCGTTTTCAATTGCTGTCAATGCGCCGTGCCGTATATGGTGAAATGCAAAAGCGGAAAGATAATCAATATTTCCTCAATGTGGGGAGTTTGCGGCGCATCGTGCGAAACGGTGTATTCCGCAACAAAGGCGGCGGTTATAGGTCTGACAAAAGCTCTTGCAAGAGAACTTGCACCGAGCAACATTCAGGTCAATTGTGTTGCTCCAGGTGCGATTGAAACAAAAATGAACTCAAATCTTTCGGAAGATGATAAAAAGGCGTTTGCCGATGAAATTCCAATGGGCAGATTCGGCACTCCGAGAGAAATTGCAGGAGTTGTTTCGTTTCTTGCAAGCAGCGATTCTGATTATGTTACCGCGCAGGTGATAACCGCAGACGGCGGATTGACATAGTCATTATGACGAAAATAAACACAGCTTTTTAGTTATAGTTTACAATTGATTTAATAATTATATTGTGTTAAAATAAACTATACTCATATATTATCTCTGTTTGGAGGAAAGATTATGGCAAAGTGTCCAAAATGCGGCAGAAAACTTACTTTATTTGATTGGAAACCCAACTGTCCCGGTTGCGGTGTTAACCTTGTATATTACGGAATGGAAGAGAGACTTCTTGACGAGGCTGATGCAGCTGAAGCAGAGCACGCAAGACTTCAGAAGAGAATCGACAGACTCAAGGCTTCGTTTATCGGCTCAAAGCTTACAATTCTGAGAATAATTCTCTCGATTCTTCCCATAGCAACTCTTCTTCTTCCTCTTTGCACAATTACATACAGCGGTCCGTTCATCGAAGAAGTAACAAAAAATATCGGTCTTATCGAGCTTGTCAATATTATCTCTTCTCTTGATATTGACGCATTGCTCACAATGCTCGGTTCAGGTATCGTAGGCACAAGCTTCATCGGCTATGCCGGTGCTCTTGTATTCCTTCTTCTCTCGGTTGTTTTCATTGTTGTAAGCCTTCTCATGCTTATGCTTGCCTGCTCACCCAAGGGCAACCCCAGAAACATCACTCTCAACATTATCACAATTCTTCTTGCGGTTGCATCTCCCGTTTTCTTCAACATTTTTGCAACCAATATTTCCACAGTTTTCCCCGATTTCATCAGCGGCAAAATCGGCTTCGGCATATTTGTTTATATCGGTGCTCTCGCACTTCTCCTTGCAATCAACATCATCATTGCAGTTAAGGGCGTTGAAGTTAAGTATAAGCAGTGCTACGTTGGCGGTATTCCTGCAGAAGAATATTTCGAGCTTGTTAAAAAAGGAACAGACAAGGCTGTTATCCGTCAGATGATGACAGAGGCTCTTGAAAAGAAGGCTGCAGATTCCGAAAAGAAAGAAGAAGCAAAAGCATAAACAAAATTTTAACGGGTGTGTCAATCGGCACGCCCGTTTTTTGCATGAAAAAACCGTCTGTTTCCGAAGAAGCAGACGGTTGATTTTTTGAAATTACAACTTTGAAAATCCGTGGCAGTTGATGAGAGCATCAAGCTTTTTGCCTTCTTTGCAAAGCGGACATTCGTGTGAGGGACAGGTGAAGTAGTCTTCAAGGTCGTTGGGATTGAAGACGGAATTGACAGTATAGCCGTCGCATTCCTCTGCGGTTGCGAAAATCGAAGCAATACCGACAACCTCGCCGCCGTAATATTTGACAGCCTCAACGGCAGCCTTTGCAGTTGCGCCCGTTGCAACCGAAACCGCAAGAACAAGAACGTGCTTACCCTTAATCATGGGAACGATGTTATCTCTGAAAAAGAGCTGTGAGCCGTTTGTCATTTCGGGAGTTACAACATAGATTGTCTGGTGAGCGTTTATATTCATGAGGTTGCTTTTTGTAAGCTCATTGGCAAGGCAAGTGCCGATAACCTCTGTGCCGTCAAGGCAGAGAATTGTGTCAACGATTTTAACCTTGTAGTTATAATGTGCGCAAAGGTCCTGGGCAACAGCCTTTGCTTCGGAAAGTCTTGATTTCTGTGCGGCAACATCAATGTAATAGTTGCTGTGAGAATGGCTTGTTGCAAAATGACCTTTGGCAACACGAAGGAAGAGATTGTTTCTCTTTGTTTTGATTTTTGTGATGTTTGTTGTCGGCATAAAAATCCTCCTTGCATGGGTTATTAATAGTATTTTACAACATTATAATGTGTTTTGCAATAATTTTTATAAATTTTACCCAATTAAATAAGGCTTGCATGAAAAATCGTACAAGCCCTTTTGACAAATTATAAAAGCTTTTTGCGAAGTTCGGCTGCATCTGTTGCGGAGAGATATACGGGCGGAATGTCAAACATTGTTTTGCAGCCCGTCATTCCTTCGTTCTTCATGCGGTAAGCTGCCCTTGCAGAGGCGGCAATAACGCTTGCTGTGAATTCAGGGTTTGAATCGAGCTTGAGGCTGTATTCAATGACGTGGTTATGCTCGTCATTCCAGCCTGTCTTGCCTGTTCTGATAACAAATCCGCCGTGAGGAATTCCGCTGTGGTCGCGGTCAAGCTCTTCCTTTGAAATGAAGTGAACAATCGTGTTGTAGTCCGCAAAATAGTTGGGCATATTCACGATTTCGCTCTCAATTCTTGCTTTGTCTGCACCTTCCTTTGCAACAACAAAGCATTCCCTGATGTGTTTGTCACGAACGGAAAGCTCGGGGTTTGAGCCGCTTCTGACTGCTTCAAGTGCCGCATCAACGGGAATAGTGTATTGTTTCGCATCGGCAACACCGTCAATTCTTCTGATTGCATCGGAATGACCCTGACTTACGCCCTTGCCCCAGAAAGTATAGTCTTTTCCGTCGGGAAGAATAGCGTTTGCATAAAGACGGCTGAGTGAAAACATACCGGGGTCCCATCCGCATGAGATAACGGCGATGTTTTTGCCTTCCTTTGCCGCCGCATCAACAGCCTCAAAATGCTCGGGGATTTTTGCATGGGTATCAAAGCTGTCAACAACGGTGAAATGCTTTGCATATGCGGGAGTCTGCACGGGAAGGTCGGTTGCGCTTCCGCCGCAGAGAATAAGCACATCAATTTTATCGGTGAAATTCATTATTTCATCCGCATGGTAAACCTTTGCGGTTTCTGTCAATATTTTAACGGTTTCGGGATTTCTTCTCGAAAAAACCGCAACAAGCTCAAGGTCGCTGTTTTTCTTGACGGCGCATTCGATTCCTCTGCCGAGATTGCCGTAACCCATAATTCCTATACGAATGCTCAATTTAACTCTCTCCTTTTCATATCATCCATATGATTTGCAATTATAACACAGAATTTTGAAAAATGATATAAATTATTTTAAAAAATTTATAATAAAAAGGGATGAATTTTTGTATAAAGTATGATATATTTATAATGTATAATTATAATCATTAATATGAAAGTGAGAGATTTTTTTGGCAAAAACTCTTGTTTTAACCGAAAAGCCGTCTGTTGCAAGGGATATCGCCCGTGTGCTCGGATGCAAGAAAAACGGAAACGGCTGTATAATCGGTGATAAATATATCATCACATGGGCGCTGGGTCATCTTGTCACTCTTGCCGACCCCGAAGCCTACGACAATAAATACAAAACATGGCGCATGGAGGATTTGCCCATGCTGCCTCAGAATATGAAGCTTGTTGTTATCGGTCAGACTTCAAAGCAGTTTAAGGCTGTATCATCGCTTTTGGGCAGCAGTGAGGTTGATAAGGTTGTTATCGCAACCGATGCAGGACGTGAGGGAGAGCTTGTTGCTCGCTGGATAATCAAAAAGGCGAATTGCAGAAAGCCCATGATGCGTCTGTGGATTTCATCTCAGACCGATAAAGCGATAAAAGAGGGCTTTGCCGCACTCAAACCTGCTTCACAGTACGATAATCTTTACAGAAGCGCGCAGTGCAGAGCCGAGGCGGACTGGCTTATCGGTCTTAATGTGAGCCGTGCTCTCACCTGCAAACATAACGCACAGCTTTCCGCAGGCAGAGTTCAGACTCCGACTCTTGCCATGATAGTTAAGAGAGAGGAAGAAATCCTTAAATTCCGCCCCAAGGATTATTTCACCGTAAAGGCGGATTTTGACGGATTTTCCGCAATATATAAAGATTTACGCAATCAGGCAAGATTCTTTGATGCGGCAGATGCGCAGGCGGTTGCGGATGCGGTCAAGGGTCAGAGGGGCAGTCTTTCCGAAGTTAAGAAGACCTATAAATTCAAATCTCCCCCTGCTGCATACGACCTGACAGAGCTTCAGAGGGATGCCAACAAAAAATACGGCTATTCCGCAAAACAGACTCTTTCGCTCATGCAGAGTCTTTACGAAACACATAAGCTTCTCACTTATCCGAGAACGGACTCGAGATATATAACAAAAGACGTTGCCGCAACTCTTCCTGAAAGACTGCGTGCAATAGCAATCGGATCCTATAAAGATTTTGCAAATGCAATTCTGCGTTCAAAACCCATTTCCACAAAATATATTGTAAACGATGCAAAGGTGACAGACCACCATGCAATTATTCCCACGGAGCAATATGTTGACCTCAACAAGCTCACCCGTGAAGAAAGACATATCTATGATTTGGTTGTGCGCCGTTTTCTTGCCGTACTCAGCGCACCGTTTGAATATGACGAAATGCAGGTTACCGTAACAATCGGTAAGCATAAATTCTACACAAAGGGTCAGGCTGTCAAATCCGCAGGCTGGAAAGCTCTCTACGATTCATCGCTCAATGATGATGACGACGGCGATGATGATGTTGTTTCACAGCAGCTTCCCGCACTTTCGCAGGGTCAGCCTGTATTCCCGAGGAGTGTCAGAATTGTTGCAGGTAAAACAACTCCCCCTGCAAGATACACCGAAGCAACTCTTCTTTCCGCTATGGAAAATCCGACGGGTCAGGTTGATGACGGCTCGCTCAGGGATGCACTTAAAACCGCAGGCGGTCTCGGCACTCCTGCCACAAGAGCTGACATAATCGAAAAACTATTCGATTCTTTTTGCGTTGAACGCAGAGGAAAAGAGATATTCCCCACCTCAAAGGGCAAACAGCTTATTGAAATCGTACCGCCCGACCTCAAATCCGCAGAGCTTACAGCAAGATGGGAGCAAAGGCTTTCGTTGATTGCAAAAGGCGGTGCGGATAACAAAAAATTTATTGAAGAAATGCGTGCGTATGCAACGTCGCTCGTTTCATCCGTAAAATCAAGCGATTCAAAATACAGACATGACAATATGACAAGGGAAGTCTGCCCCGAATGCGGCAAATATCTGCTTGAGGTCAACGGCAAGAAGGGCAAAATGCTCGTCTGTCAGGACAGGGAATGCGGCTACCGCAAGAGCATTTCGGTTGTTACAAATGCAAGATGCCCCGAATGCCATAAAAAGCTTGAAATGCGCGGAGAAGGCGACAAAAAGTCCTTCTTCTGTGTCTGCGGCTACAGAGAAAAGCTTTCGGATTTTGAAAAGAGAAAAGAAAGCTCGGGTGCAGGCAAAAGAGATGTTGCAAAATATATGCAGCAGCAGTCGAAACAGAAAACCGCAAGCAATCCTCTTGCAGACCAGCTTGCAAAATGGATGGAGGAAAACAAATGAGACGTTTTCTCTCTTTGGCGTTGGCAATCATAATGATATTTTCGCTTGCTTCCTGTTCCGACGACGGAACGGGCGGCTCGATATCCTATGCGCTCGATGCATCGCCCTCAACGCTTGACCCTCAGTATGCAGGCGACACATCGGCACAGATTGTCATAAACAATGTTTTTGAGGGGCTTGTCCGTGTTTCGGAAAACGGTGAGATTATCCCCGGAATTGCCGAAAGCTGGGAGATTTCTCCCGATGCCCTGACATATACGTTCAGACTTAAGCAGGATACAAAATGGAAATGTCCCAACGCAATAAAAAAAGAATTCGGAGAAGAATTCTATAACAAATTCAATGTTGCTCCCGTGACGGCGCATGACTTTGTTTTTGCAATGCAGAGAGCTGTTTCTCCCGAAATCAATTCTTCGCTTGCACACCGTCTTTTTGCGATAGTCAATGCAACCGAAATCTATTCGGGAAAGCTTGATGCTTCATCGCTCGGAGTAACGGCACCCGATGATTATACCCTTGTTATAAATCTGCGTGAGCCGTGCAAAGATATGCTTGAAAGACTCGGAGAAGGAGTTTTTATGCCCTGCAACGAGGAATTCTATAATGCCATGGGCGGAAGATACGGACTGACCTATAAGCATATTCTCTGCAACGGACCGTTTTATATCACCGCATGGGATACAGAGTCACAGCTTATTGTCAGAAAGAACAGCGAATATGTGCGTGTTGATGAGGTAATGCCCTCATCGGTTATATTCAGCTATATTTCCGATTTGAAAGAAATTGTCAATAAACTCGAAGCTCAGTCACTTTCCGCAGCATTTTTGCCTCCCGATTGCAAAACCCCCGAGGGTACGGCAGTTACGAAAGAGAACGAAAATTCGGTTTACGGATTTATTTTCAACTGCTCGGATTCGAGCCTTAAAAATGTGAATATACGCAAAGCTCTTTGTTCTTCAATCAACAGAAGCCTCTTTGAATTCGACAGCATCAACGGCACTGCACAGACGGGATTTGTTCCCAAAAGCTGCAGCGCAGGAAGCCTGAATTACAGGGCGGCGGTCGGTTCGCAGACTCCCGAAATTGTTTATGACGGAGAAGCGGCAAAGACGCTTTGGCAAACGGGTCTTTCAGAACTCGGTATAAGCAAGGTAACGCTTACCGTTCTTTGTCCCGAATCGCTCGATTCTGCGGTGCGCAGACAGCTTCAGATATGGCAGCAGGTAATGGGAATAAGCATTGCCGTAACCATAGAGAATGCAACCGCTGAAGAAATAACCAAAGCAGTTTCCGGCGGAAATTATCAGATTGCTCTTTCGGGAATTGAATCGGAGGATGAAAGCGCCGTTGACTTTTTCGCTTCTCTCGAGGGCGGCGGAGTGTTCCGCTTCAAATCCGAGGAATACGGTCTTATAATTGACCGACTTCTTCAGGTTGAAGATGACAGCGAACTCCTCGGCGGCTGCTTTACTGCGGAAAACTTTATTCTTCAGCAGGGAATCTGCTATCCGCTTTGTTCGCGTTCAAGCCGTTTTGTAACCTCCGAGGAAATTGAAGGAATAGCGTTTTACGGCTCTGAAAGCTCGGTTTCGTTTATCGGCGCAAAGAGGTATGACTGATGAAATCCGATAAGAAAAAAATTGTTTCGTGGGCGGCGGTTTTGCTGTGCATGGCGGTGATATTCATTTTGTCGGCACAAAAAGGCGAAGAATCTCAGGAATTGAGTGACATTCTTATTGTTATTTTCGGTATTGAACTGAGCAGCGATTTCGTCAGAACCTGTGCCCATTTTCTTGAATATGCGGGTCTTTCCGTGCTTGTTTACAACGCACTTTGGCAGACCTGCGGATATGCAAGACCTTTTCTTGCCGTTGTTATATCTTCGGTATATGCGGTTACCGACGAGGTGCACCAGCTTTTTGTTGAAGGGCGCGCGTGCCAGATAACGGACATTATAATTGACTCAATCGGTGCGGCGGCGGGAATTGCAGTGCTGACGGCATTGATTTTTGTCTGCAGAAAAACCAGAAGGAGGAAACAAGCATGACAGACAGCGAAAAAATCCTTGCGGCAGGTTGTGCGGCAGGAGTTGCGGCTGCGGCGATACCGACTGTTTACGGCTATATGAAGGCAACTGCTCCCCGTGCACTTAACGAGGACGATTTCCTCCATACCGAAAACGGAAGCTTTGTTTCCGAATGCGGCGCATATCATACTCTTCGGGGAATAAACCTCAACGATGACCTCTTTTATTTCTCCAAAGCAGACCTCGATGAAAACGCAAAGAGCTATGATATTTTTGCATCGCTCGAAAGCCGTTTCGGACGTTACGGTGCAAGAGAACTTGTAAAAAAATATAACGAATCCTTCATTACTCCTGCGGATTTGAAATATATCAGAAAACTCGGCGCAAACTGCGTGAGAATTCCTCTGCGCTACAGATATCTTTACCGCAAGGAAAACTGCAAGGGCGATATTGACTTTGAACGGCTTGATTTTCTTGTTGAAAAATGCAAGAAGCTCGGTATTTATGTCATATTCGACCTTCATTCCGCACCCGGATTCCAGAACAACAGCTCATCCTGTGCAACAGGCGAGGAAAGCGTGCTTTTTTCTTCGGGAAAAGACGGTTTTGAAGCGAGAAACGCCATTGTGAGGCTCTGGACACAGGTTGCGGCTCACTACAAAGACGAGCCTGCCGTTGCGGCATATGATTTGCTCAACCGTCCTTTGCACTTTGTTTCCGGTTGGGACAAAAAGCTTGACACGCTCCATAAATTCTACAGAAGAATTTACAAGGCGATAAGAAATATCGGCGATAAACACATTGTTATTATGCAGGCGCCGTTTGATACGGATACTCTGCCGCCCGAAAATGAGTTTCATGCAGACAACGTTGCTTACGGTCTTTATTCTCATTTCCGCACAACCTTTGAAACAGATGCGCTGATAAACGGTATACGCTCTCTCAAAAACAGAAAAGTGCCGTTTGTTGTGTGCAAAATCCGTTCGGAGGAAAACACCGATTATTCTCTCACTGCGCTCAATGATGCCGGTGCTTCGTGGCTTATCGGTGATTTTAAAGGCTGCGGTGACAGCTTTGCATATCTTTTTAACGGCAACATTTCGCCTGCAGACCTCACATATGACAGCTATGAAACCATAGGCGAAAAGTGGTCAAAACCCATTCTTACAAAGAATTTTACCGAAAACAAGGAAACGGCAAAAATTCTTAAAAGAGCTTTTAAATTCGGAGAAATTTTTTCGGGCAAGCCGAAATCCGATGAAAAAGGCAAATTCAAAGTTAAGGTCAAGTTCGGATTCAATATTGTTAAAGGAATATAACAAAAAGGAGCTGCTTCACATTCTCAGTGAAACAGCTCTTGTTTTATTCAAAAAGGGGAGTGGAAAAATATCTTTCCGCCGTATCGGGAAGAACGGTGACAACGGTTTTGCCATTGCCGAGTTTTTTTGCAAGCTTCATTGCCGCAGCAACGTTCGTGCCGCTGCTTATGCCGCACATAATGCCTTCTTTTGAAGCAAGGTCTTTGGAAGCCTGCAGAGCCTCTTCGTCATTGATAATGCAGACATCGTCATAAATATCGCAGTTGAGAATGGCGGGAATAATTCCGTCGCCTATACCCATCTGCACATGAGTGCCGATTGAACCGCCCGAAAGAATTGCAGCGTTTTCGGGTTCAACCGCCCATATCGTGATATCGGGATTTGCCTCTTTAAGAACCTCACCGATGCCTGTGATTGTTCCGCCCGTTCCTATTCCCGAGCAGAAACCGTGGATGGGTTTTCCAACCTGTTCAAGGATTTCTCTGCCCGAACCGATACGCTGAATTTCGAGGTTTGCGGGATTTTCAAACTGCTGGGGAACAAAAACTCTCGGGTCTTCTTCTTTCATTTTCATGGCAAATTCAAGACATTTTTCTATGCAAAGACCGATGTTGCCGTCGTCGTGAACAAGAATAACCTCTGCGCCGTAATGCTCAACAAGCTTTCTTCGTTCTTCGCTTACGGAGTCGGGCATTATGATTTTTACCTTATATCCCTTTACCGCACCGACAAGTGCAAGACCGATGCCCTGATTTCCGCTTGTGGGTTCAACAATGATTGAATCGGAATTTACAAGACCTTTTTCTTCGGCATCCTTTATCATGTTCATGGCTGTTCGGGTTTTTATTGAACCGCCGACATTGAGACCTTCAAATTTAACAAGAATTTCCGCAGAGTTTTCGTCAATCATGTTGCGAAGTCGGATGACCGGGGTTTCGCCGATTGCGTCAAGAATAGTGTTGCAAATCATATTATATACCTTCCTCAAAACGGATTATATTATCATTATATGTAATACGCTGTTATTTGGATTTTCTGTAGCGGTAAAGAGCGATGAGCGAGGAGATTATGCCTGCTATCTGGGCGAAAACAGCGGTTGAGCCGAGAATTGTGTGATAAACAGTCCAGGTTGCCATGTTTCCGAGAAGGAAAAGTCTGATGTTTTGTTCTTTTTTCTGAATCATCGCAAGCATATAGAGAACTGCGGCGATGATTGAGAGAACATCAATTCCTTTTTCAAAGCCGAGCAGTCCGCCCGTAACATAAAGCACAAGAAAAATTATCTTTTCCGCAAGAGTAACCTCTGTGCCTTTTTTGTCGTGCCAGAGAGAATCGATAATCTGTAAAACGGCAACGAGGCAGATTATAACGCCCGAGCTGAATTTATCCAAAAGAAGAATATTAAGAGCCGAAAGAACATTGACTGTTGCGGAAACAATAAGCATCGGCTTTTTGTTTTTTATCTGCATTGTCAGAATCGCACCGATTGTGACAACAATTCCGAGTGCCTGACCGATATAATATGTCATGATATCACCGATAAGTTGAAAATTCGCTGTATTATACCATATCTGCAATAAAAAAACAATATATAAAAACAACAAAAAAGCAGCCCCGAAGGACTGCCTGATTTTATGCGTTTACGGTTTCTTTTTCTTCGGTTTCTTCTTTGTCATCTTCGGGAAGAACAACCTCCTGTCTTGAAACGCAGAAGTTTGTTATTGATGATGCAAGGAAAAGTGCGCCGCTTACAAAAACGCCCCAGCTCGGTGCACAGCTTACCGCATCCGCAAGAGTGCTTGCTTCAAGCATACCCGAAAGGTTGTTGAAGCAGAATGCGCTTGCAAACATCATCATGCTTGCAACGAAGTTGGTTATGCAAAGTCCGAGACTGTTGAATTTCTTGAAGTTGAGCAGAAGAAAAACAAGGCTCACGAGAAGTGAGAGTGCACTGAGAACAACGAAAAGGAGAGAAAGCATGAACATAAGCGCTCCGTCACCGATTATCTCGGAAGAAGGTGCCTTAAAAATCCCCAAAATGTCAAGATTAAGTATGTTCATAACGATTGTGATTGCATTGAGTGAGAATTTTTCCTCGAAAAACGGCATTGCAACAGAAAGAGTGCCGAGAGGAAGAAGGAAAGAGAAAAGGGGAAGCACACTGACGGGAATTCTTGCAATTCTAAGCTTTGTTCCCACGAATGAATATTTGAATCTCTTGAGTGTTTCGCGAAGCTTTGCAAAAGCGATTTCTGCTTCTATCGCATCCTGTTCAAGACGGTTTTCCCAGTCGTAGTTTGCTATGTTGACGCCGCAGTCGGGGCATTCCGCTTTGATATTCCATATATGCAGCTTGCGGTTACACTTGGGACAATTTGCCATAAAAACACACCTTTTTCATTTTCATATTTCTATTTTATACATAAAACAGTGCCGTGTCAAGAAATTATTTCTGACCGTAATATGCACCTGCGCCGTGTTTTCTGTAATAATGCTTTTTGCGGATATCCTCGCTTGCGGGTTTTGCCTCAAGAGTTCTGCTGAGGTATGCCATCTTTGCAACTTCTTCGAGAATCGCCGAATTCTTTGCGGCTTCAATGCCGTTCTTGCCCCATGTGAACGGGCCGTGAGAATGAACAAGCACCGCAGGAACCGCATTGCAATCGATATTACCTTTTTCAAAGGTTTCTGCGATAACCTTGCCTGTGTTGAGTTCGTATTCGCCCTCAATTTCGTCCTTTGTCAGATCCCTTGTGCAGGGTACTGCACCGAATGCAAAATCCGCATGAGTTGTGCCGTAGCAGGGAATTTCGCTTGCCGCCTGAGCAAAAGAAACGGCAAAGGTTGAATGGGTGTGTGCAACGCCTCCGATTTCGGGAAAACGGCGGTAAAGCTCAAGATGAGTCGGTGTGTCGGATGAGGGATTGAGTCTGCCTTCAACCTTTTCGCCGTCAAGGTTCATAACAACCATGTCATCGGGAGTCATCTTATCGTAGTCAACACCTGAGGGCTTGATAACAACAAGACCGCTTTCTCTGTCGATTTCGGAAACATTGCCCCATGTGAAAAGGACAAGCTTATATTCAACGAGCTTAAGATTTGCTTCATATACTTTTTGTTTGAGATTTTCGAGCATAGTTTTTCTCCTGAAATATTAAATAAACAATGATGCCGCAACGGTGGAATATACATGAGCAGGGTCTTTGAGGAAGTTGCTTTTGAGCTGTTCCGCCTGCTCAAAATCCGCCGCATAAACGGTAAGCTCCATGAGCGAAATATTTTTGTGCATGATACGGAAGGTTACGAAATATCCGTTTTCGGTTCTGACGATATCAACCGTATTTTCGCTTTCGCGTTTTTCGAGAAGAACAAGCTTCATTGCATCCGCAAGAGCAGTTTCTTTTACGGAACTCGGCAGTTCATCCGAGAGCTCGCCGATTGAAATTACGCCCTTCGGTGTGATATAAAGCACACCTTCGCTTTCGGAAAGGTTGCCGTTTTCAATAAGGTCGTCAATTGCCTGGGTTACCTCAAAATAGTTTGCAAGACCGTGAAGCTGCAGGGCTTCAATTATTATCGGAGCGCCTACGGGTTCTTTTATGTTGGCAACAACATAGTTTACAAGAACCTTAATCTGTGTTTTACTTCTTAAACCGCCGGGTTCAACTCCCTGCGAAAAAGCATCAAATTCATTATGCATTGACATTTGCATTCTCCCTGCGCTGCTGAAGTTCTTTCTGGATTTTTTCTTTCTTTTTGCCGCTGTAATCGTTGAAAATCATGGGAATTGCACAAAGTGCAAGGCTTATCATGGGGATGAGTGTTACCATGATGAACATACCGCTGAGTACAGTTTCCGACTGCTCAACGGGAACATCCTTCATAAGACCGGTGGCTGCATCGAGAACCTCACGGGGTTCGCGGAACTCAACAGTCTTAAGCACAAAGCTTGTGATGAGCGTTGAAATGCCTGCGGTAAGCTTGCTGATGAATGTCTGCGATGCAAAGCATACGCCTTCGGAGCGTCTGCCTGTTTTCCATTCAAGATAATCAACGCTGTCTGCAACCATTGCATAGGTGATAACGTTGAAAATTCCGAGAGGAAGACCTGCAACTGCAAGAAGCGCAAGGAGAACATAGAAATTCTGATAACCGGCAAGATAGATTATTCCGTGGATAACTGCGCCGAATACTGCGGAACCGATATATATTGCTTTAAGCGAGAGCTTCTTGCGAAGAACGGGCATGATGAGCATTGCAATCATCATGCCTGCGCCGATTGCAACTGTCATGGCTGTCTGAACGGTTCCCTTGGGAATAATACCCGAATCCTTGATGAGATATGTTGCAAGGTAGCTGCCCGAGGTCTGTGCCATGAGCATTGCGGAACCGAGAATGCTTGCCGCAATGAGGAGGAGAAGAGGCTTGTTTTTTACATAAGCGGAAACAACTTCGCCTACGCTCACACTTTCTTTGGCAGGCTGTTCAACTCTTTCTTTTGTTCCGAAGAATGCAAGAAGAGAAATCATTGAACCCACAATGCCGAAGATAAGACCGCTTACAAAATAACCTTCCTTGATTCCGATGCTGTTACGCAGAACGGGAACAAGAAGCGTGGGAACGATACCGCCGATTGTGCTGAATATTCTTGCTGTTGAAAGGAAACGGTTTCTTTCGTTTTCAAGAGGAGTGACAACTGCGCTCAGACCCCAGAAGGGAACGTCCTGAATTGTGAAGCAGATACCCCAGAGAATATATGTGATTGCCGCATATGCCACTTTTCCGCCGTAGCTGAAATCGGGTACATAGAAAAGTGCGGCGGTTGAAGCCATAATAAGGAAAGGCGAGAAAAGAAGGTAGGGGCGGAGCTTACCGAACTTGGTTTTTGTTCTGTCGGCAATAATGCCCATAATCGGGTCGTTTGCCGCATCGAAAATTCTTGCCGCAAAAATAATCGCGCCTGCGTGAATAGGGTCAAGCTTTGCTGCATCGGTGTAAAAAATCAGCAGGAATGTTGACATGAGAGTATAAATCATGCTTCTGCCGAATGCCGATGATGAGAATGAGAGTATTTCACTTGTTTTAAGATATTTCTTTTCCATTATTTGCTCCTCTTTCTTCCTTTGATGTTTTTACGGGAACTTCTGTTGGGATACATGGGCTTTCCGTATTTACCTCTGTTTATGAGTTCGTCGGTGAGAAAACGCTCTTTTGTTGCCCATGCGCCGCACTCATTTGACCAGCCTTCGCAGTATGCTCTGTAATACGAAACACCTTTTGTTTTACGGAGCTTCACAAAATACGGAAGATTGCACCAGACAACAGAGGGGATTGCGATAACAAAGAGCCAGAGAGGTCCGAGAATGAGCGATTGCACGGTATGACCGTATTCATGGATTTTTGTGTCATGAAGTTTGTCGCCGTCTCTGCTTTTATTAATGAAAATGAACATTCCGAGCGAAACGCCGCCGAAATTCTTTTTGTCGATATATGTTACCAATGCGTTGTGATACCATTCGCTTTCTGCGCCTTTTGATTTTTGTATCGCAAGCATGATAAGACCGATGATGTTCTGCACTATCGCATAAGTAAACTGCCAGAAATAAAAAAGAATTGATTTCAGGATTTTCAAACAATCACCCACTTTAAATATTTATGATATTCTACCATAAATACGTTGATAATGCAAGAACTATATATTAATTATAATCTTTATAAATGTTGACATTGCGGAAATCCTGTGTTATACTTTTTCAGTATATAATCGGTTCGTGCGGTCTTTTTTACCGCATAAAATCAAGGAAATTATCAAGATTTTCAAATAAATCGGAGGAATGCAGAATGTACGAAAAAGTTTCATCGAATTTCGATTTCGTCACCAGAGAAAAAGCCGTGCTTGATTTCTGGAAAGAAAACAAGATTTTCGAGAAGAGCATCGAAGAAAGAAAAGGCTGTCCCACATATACTTTCTATGACGGCCCTCCCACAGCCAACGGTAAGCCTCATATCGGTCACGTTCTGACCCGCGTTATCAAGGATATGATTCCCAGATACCGCACAATGAAAGGCTACATGGTTCCCAGAAAAGCAGGCTGGGATACTCACGGTCTTCCCGTTGAGCTTGAAATAGAAAAAGAACTCGGCATCAACGGTAAGGAACAGATTGAAAATTACGGCCTTGAACCCTTCATCGGCAGATGCAAGGAAAGCGTTTGGAAATACAAGGGAATGTGGGAAGATTTCTCCGGTACTGTCGGCTTCTGGGCAGACATGGACGACCCCTATGTTACTTATCACAACAGCTATATCGAATCAATCTGGTGGTCACTCAAAGAAATCTGGAACAAAGGACTTCTTTACAAAGGCTTCAAGATTGTTCCCTACTGCCCCCGCTGCGGAACTCCTCTTTCATCCCACGAGGTTGCACAGGGCTACAAGGCTGTAAAAGAGCGTTCGGCAGTTGTAAGATTCAAGGTTGTGGGCGAAGATGCATATTTCCTTGCATGGACAACCACTCCCTGGACACTTCCCTCAAACTGCGCACTCTGCGTAAACCCCGAAGAAACTTACTGCAAGGTTAAGGCTGCAGACGGTTATACCTACTACATGGCAAAGGCTCTTCTTGACAACGTTCTCGGTTCACTCGGCGACAAGGAAAACGGCGTTGCTGCCTATGAAATCCTTGAAACATACAAGGGAACAGACCTTGAATACAAGGAATACGAACCTCTTTTTGCTTGTGCAGGCGATGTTGCAAAGAAGCAGAATAAGAAGGCTCACTTTGTAACCGTTGACAATTATGTTACCATGTCCGACGGTACAGGTATCGTTCACATTGCACCCGCATTCGGTGAAGACGACGCAAAGGTCGGCAGAAGCTATGACCTTCCCTTTGTTCAGTTTGTTGACGGCAAGGGTAACATGACCGAAGAAACACCCTATGCCGGTATGTTCGTTAAAGATGCAGACCCCAAAATCCTCGTTGACCTCGACAGCGAAGGCAAGCTCTTCTCTGCACCCAAGTTTGAGCATGACTATCCCTTCTGCTGGAGATGCGACACTCCGCTTATCTACTATGCAAGAGAATCCTGGTTCATAAAGATGACAGCCGTTAAGGATAATCTTGTCAAGAACAACAACACCGTTAACTGGATTCCCGAAAGCATCGGCAAGGGCAGATTCGGCGACTGGCTTGAGAATATTCAGGACTGGGGCATCAGCCGTAACCGTTACTGGGGTACTCCTCTCAATATCTGGGAATGCGAATGCGGTCACAGACATTCAATCGGTTCAATCGAAGAACTCAAGTCAATGAGCAGCAATTGCCCCGATGATATCGAGCTTCACCGTCCGTTCATCGACGATGTAACAATCAAGTGCGAAAAGTGCGGCAAAGAAATGAAGCGCGTCCCCGAGGTTATCGACTGTTGGTACGATTCAGGCGCAATGCCCTTCGCACAGCACCACTATCCGTTTGAAAACAAAGACCTCTTTGAACAGCAGTTCCCCGCAGAGTTTATCTCCGAGGCTGTTGACCAGACAAGAGGCTGGTTCTATTCTCTCATGGCAATCTCAACCCTTCTCTTTGACAAGTCCCCGTATAAGAACGTTATCGTTCTCGGTCTTGTTCAGGACGAAAACGGTCAGAAGATGTCAAAATCCAAGGGTAATGCGGTTGACCCGTTTGATGCTCTTGCAAAGCACGGCGCAGACGCCATCCGTTGGTATTTCTACACCAACTCTGCACCCTGGCTTCCCAACCGTTTCCACGACAATGCGGTTGTTGAAGGCAAGCGTAAATTCATGGGTACTCTCTGGAATACCTATGCTTTCTATGTTCTTTATGCGAACATCGACAAGTTCAATCCCGCAGAGCATGAGCTTGATTATGACAAGCTTTCCATCATGGATAAGTGGCTTCTTTCAAAGCTCAACACGCTCATTGATACAGTTGACGGTTATCTTGACAGCTACTCAATTCCCGAAGCTGCAAAGGCACTCCAGAGCTTCGTTGACGATATGAGTAACTGGTATGTACGCCGCGGCAGAGAACGTTTCTGGGCACAGGGTCTTGAACAGGATAAGATCAACGCTTACATGACTCTTTACACAGCTCTTGTAACAGTTGTCAAGCTTGCTGCTCCCATGATTCCCTTCATGGCAGAAGATATCTACCGCAATCTTGTATGCAACGTTGATAAGAATGCTCCCATCAGTGTTCACCTTTGCGATTATCCCGTTTCGGATGCAAAGCTCATCAATGCAGACCTTGAAGCTTCAATGGACGAAGTTCTCAACATCGTTGTTCTCGGACGTGCGGCAAGAAACACCGCAAACATCAAGAACAGACAGCCTCTCGGCAAGATTTATGCAACAGCTGCAAAGGCACTTGACAGAGATTTCTGTGAAATCATTGAGGATGAACTCAATGTTAAGTCACTTGAATTCGTAACCGACTCTTCGGGCTATGTTTCCTACAGCTTCAAGCCTCAGCTTAAGACTCTCGGACCCAAGTACGGCAAGCTTCTCGGTGCTATCAGAAATCACCTTGCTTCTCTTGACGGCTCAGCTGCAAAGAAAGAGCTTGACGAAAAGGGCACAATCAGCTTCACCGCAGACGGCACAGAAATTGCTCTTGCAGTTGAAGACCTCCTTATCGAAACCGTGCAGAAGGAAGGCTACCACGCAGAAAGCGGCAACGGTGTAACAGTTGTTCTCGATACAAACCTTACCGATGAGCTTATTGAAGAAGGCTTCGTGAGAGAGCTTGTTTCAAAGATTCAGACTATGCGTAAGGATGCAGGCTTTGAGGTTATGGACACCATTAAGATTTATGTAAGCGGCAACGAAAAGATTGAAGCAATTTTCAGTAAGAATGCCGACGGAATCAAGAAGGATGTTCTCGCAACCGATATCATCATTTCTGCAGGCGGCTCATTTGCCAAGGATTGGGATATCAACGGCGAAAAAGTAACCATGGGCGTTGAAAAGAACTGAATAAAATGATTAATCCCCGATGTTCATTTGAACATCGGGGATATTTGTTTGTTTTGAATTATTATGCCGCAAATATGTCGGCAAAGAAATCGGCAATCAGTGTGGGTATAAGTTTGATTGTAAGAAGCGGCATTTCGGAATAACCGTTTGCGCCGTAGTGTTCAAAAAGCCAGAGGCTGAGCTCTGTGAAGAATGTTGAGGGTTCTTCTTCAACCTTTGCTTCTCTTGCTCCGATTTTAACGAGGATGTTGATGAGTCTTTCTTCAACTTCCTTCTGCTGACCGTCGTAGCTTGCCGTGCTGTTTACAAAAGCTTCTGCCTGTGCAAGTGCGGCTGCAAGCTCTGTTGCATCTTCTGCGCTGAGTGCGGAAGTGTCAACTGCCTTTGCTTCGGGAATATATGTGTTCTTAAGTGCGCGGGGGTCTCTTCTGCCGTTGAACTGAGGATAGTCGGGAGTTGAATAAACATCCTTGATATCGTCGGTTGCAAGAAGCATTGTTGCAAGCGAAATGATTGCATCGTTTCTTGCTGTCTGTTCGTGACCCTGACCGTCGAAATAGAAGGTGTGGTCAGGAAGAAGACCTGTTGAAGCGTCAACAACTCCGTCGGGAGAAACGTGGTTGTGAGTGCGGTCGGAGCAGTTAATGCTTGTATTTGCTTGCTGATAACCTTCACCGAGAGTTTCGCCTACGATTGCGCTCTTAACGCCCATAGCTGTTGATGAAAGATGGATAACGCCGTCTGCATTGTCGTTGTTCCATGAGTTGCCGATGAGGTAAAGGGGAACATCGTAGTCTACAATGTTGAAAACCTCAACGCCGTTGTCAACAAGTTTCTGGATGTTGGCGAGGGAGTTGCACTGTGCCTTGTAGAATTTATCGGTCTGTTCCTTGATTTTGGGTTTTGAGGCAAGGAGAGCTGCCGAAGCTGCGGGATAATCCTCCTTGGGACAGAGACCCCAGAGCATTGTGATGTTTGCAGCAACATCTTCAACGAGGCAGTCGGCAACGTTTCTGAGAACGCTCGAGAGAACTTCGTCAGGAAGAATTCTTGCAATGACTTCAATCATTCTTGCGTCTTCTTCATCCATAAGAGCTTCAAGGAAGCCGTTATAGAGGAATTCGGTATCAAAGAAAGCGAGATTTTTAGTGTAAAGGTCGCCTACGATTGATGAGCCGTTGAGTGCGGGAACGATATAAACAACCTTGTTGAGGTCGTTCACAACCTGGGGATAGTATTCAAGAAGTCCGTTGGCAATAGAACCGCCCATGCTGATGGGAACGATGTTAACCTTGTCATGACCTGTTTCAGCCTTTACCATCTGGATAAAGTCATAGAGTTCGCAAACGATGTCGTAGTTGTTGCCGAAGGAGTTATATGCAAAATAGTAAAGATGGTCTTCGCCTGCGATTTCGGAGAATGCCTGGAGAGGAATGTTGTCGTAGATTTCACCCTTCTCATAATCGGTGCATTCTGCAACGGAATAGGGATATTTTTCAACTTCGATGTTGCCTGTGTTCTTGCCGTTTTCGTCGCAGTTGTTGACCGCAAACGCATCCATGACAACGCTGCAGAGAGCATCGGAAAGGAAAATATCATGCTGTGTAACGATGGTGAGAAGTGCGGGAGCAAGAACCTTCATAACGATTGAACCGATGTCAAAAATTGCGGGGAAGCAGGTGATTCTTTCGCCGTTGTCATCGAGAAGGTAGTTGCCGTCTTCATCGAGTGCCCAGACATTGGACTGTCCGATACCGGGAACAACGATTGAAGGACAGGTGTCGCAGTTTCCGCCGCATTCGGTCTTTACTGCCGCAGAAGCGGAAACCGAAAGCATTGAAAAAGCAAGAACAAAAGCGAGAACAACAGAAATGATTTTTTTCATATTTACAGCCCTTTCCTGAATTGATTTGTAAAACGGGAAGCATTCCGGCAAGAGATGCTTCCCGGATGTTTAGTGATTATTTAAAAAACACGCCGACAAAGAGCTCGTAGAACGATCTGACAGGCAGAAGAATTCTGTCAACAAGGCTTCCGCCGCCAAGAACAACAAGAGAGCTCTTGCTGAATGCTTCCAGAACGCTTTCGAGAATGGGGTCGATGAAGGATTCTTCTTCTTCGATGGTTTCGTAGCCCTCTGCGCCTACCTTGTGAAGAATGGCGTTGAGTCTGTTTTCCGAAGCTTCAACCTTTGCCTGGTCGCAGATTGTTGAGCTGATGACAGCTTCGCCTTCTTCGATAGCTGCGAGGAGTTCTGCCTTATCCTCTGCCGAGAGAGTTATTTCGCCTTTTGATTCTTTTTCAAGAACGTTATATGCATCGGGAAGTCTCCAGCGGCGGATATATTTTGTTGTGCATGTGCCGTTGAACTGAGGATATTTTTCGGGGTTATCGTTAACATTTGTAACTTCGCCGAGGATGATAGCTTTTGCAAGGTTGAGAACAACATCATTGTTGCCTACTTCGTGATGCTGTTCGAGGAAAATCCATGTATTTTCAGGAAGAATAGCGGTTGAAGCATCAACCATGTTGTCGGGTGAAACGTGATTGTGGTCGGGATTTGTGCAGTATGTGTTCTTTTCGTATTCGATGTCGCTGAGAGTCTTTTCACCGGGAGCGCCTGTTGCACCGAGGGTTGTTGAGGAAAGATTGATGATACCGTCGGAATTGACCTTGTCAGCGGAAGCGACGATGTTGAAATATGTATACATCTGTTCGCCGAGGTCGAGGTTTGCGCCTGCGATTGAGTTAACGCGAACGCCGTCTGCAACTGCATCAAGGATGTTCTGATTGAGGTTGAGTCTTGCCTGCTGGAAACGGTCTGTTCTTGCCTTGAGAACGGGCTTGTCTGTAAGATATCTTTCTGCAAGAGCATCATATCTGTATGAGGGAATCATAGCCCAGAACTGGGGGCAGTTGAGCATCATTGTGTCAAGAATTCCGCTCATTGCGCCCGAAAGAAGGGCATCAATGCCCGAACGGGGGAAAATATGGAGAAGAGTATTGATGAGATAGCCGAGAGTGGGGCTGTCATTTGATTCAACAAAAATCTTGGGAATGAAATCATGATAGAGATAGTGGTCACAGAGATGCCACTCTCTTGCATAGAAATCAGCAACGATGTCTGTACCGTTGAGGCAGGCAACAGCGTTAACGATCTGGTCGATGCCGTCGTGGCCGTATTTGTCAAGATATGCGGTAAGGATTGTGCCGCCGAGACTTACGGGAAGAAGAGTAACTTCGTCGTGGCCCGTCTGTTCCTTAACCATAGCGATATATTCGTGAAGGTCGTCAGCCGAATCCATGGGATCTCCCACAAGATTGAAGGTGAAGAAATATACATGGTCCTTGCCGATTTCGTCAACGAGGGGCTGCATGGGAACCATTCTGTAGGTCCAGTCAAGCTCGTCTTCGGTCATGTATTCGAGAGAATGATTCCATCTCTGAGTCTTGAGGTTTTCGATATGATCGCCGTTTTCGTCACATTTCTGAATTGAGAAAAGGTCAGAAACGAGGTCGTAAGCAACCTTGTCGAGACCGACATTGGTCTGGAAAACAAGAGTGCCGAGAACGCAGAAAACAGCCTTGATGATGGGACCTGCGGAAAGTGCGGCTGTGTTGAGGATAAGAAGTGTGCCGCCTACCTGGCTGTCGCCGTCCATAACGGGTTGGTCATTTTCGTCGTAAAGATAAGTGGGTGAATGGTTGATACCGGGAAGAATGATTACGGGTGAATGTCCGCAGTCACCGTTGCAGTCTGTTTCGATTGCTGCGGATGCACCGATTGAGCCTGCAGAAACAAGCAAGGCTGCACAAAGTGCAAGTGCAATCACTCTCTTGAAAATCTTTTTCATTTTGAGGTACACTCTCCTTTAAATAAATATAATTCATGTTAACATATAATCAATATAAATTCAATAATATATAAGCAGAATTTAGTCAAAATAACAAAAATGTGGCAAAAAATCATTTTCTGCCACATTTATTTTTTATATTTTCAAGAACCGAATACGGAATTTTCATATTGCCGAGTCCCGTACCGATGGAGATATGCGGTTTCATTTTTGCGTGAAAATCTGTACCTCCCGATATCATAAGTCCGAGCTTTTCAGCCATGGACTGATATTTCTCCTGCATTTCGGGAGTGTAGTCGGTATAATATCCCTCAAGTCCGCTGAGACCGCAGCTTTTCAATTCCTCAAGAAATTCAACAAGCTCATCATCGGAAAGCTTTGTAAGATGAGGGTGGGCGAGAAACGAAATTCCGCCGCATTTTGCGATAAGCTCAATTGCATCCCGTGCGGTAAGTCTCTGTTTTTCGCAATAAGCATATTTCCCGACGGACATATACTTTTCAAAGCCTTCTTTGACGCTTGAAATATATCCCTTGTCCATCATAACTCTCGCAAAATGTGCTCTGCCCACAAAATTGTTGGGAGCAAGTGCGCGCACTTCTTCAAGCGTTATATCAAAGCCGAGCTCGTTGAGTCTTCGGCATGTTACGTGATTACGCTCTATTCTCAGGTCAACAACCTCTTTGAGCATACGGAGTAAATCGGGATTTTCAATGTCGATGAAATAGCCGAGAATATGAGTTTCGGTTTTTGACTGAACGGAAAATTCAATTGCGGGAATAACCTCAACCCCGAGCTTTTTTCCCGCTTCAACCGCCTCACGCACACCGTCAACCGTGTCATGGTCGGAAAGTGCTATTGCGGCAAGACCTGCTCTTTTTGCTTCTTCAACAACCTCATAAGGAGTCATCGAGCCGTCGGATTTTAGTGAATGAGTGTGTAAATCTATATATTTATCCATAATCAATCAACATCTGCAAAGAATTCGTCGGTTTTTTCTGCCTTGTATCTGCCGTTGCTCACATCAATAAGATTTGCGTTGAACGGGTCAACAAGGTCAAGCGGAAGTCTGAAAATGAGGGTGACGTTGTCCTCAAAAATCGTATCTTCAATTATTCCGCCTGCTTCGGGAACAAGCGAAGAAAGCTTGCCGTAAAAATAATAGTCGCAGGTAACTTTCAGTCTGGCGCACATTGCCCTTGTGACAATTCCGCCTGCCGCAACTGCGATTGAAGCAGAGTGGGAATAGGCTCTGACAAGACCGCCAGCACCGAGCATGATTCCGCCGAAATATCGGGTAACAACAACCGCGCAGTCGGTAACGCCTGTTTTTTCGAGCACGTCAAGAACGGGAATTCCCGCAGTGCCCTGAGGTTCGCCGTCATCGGAATAACGTTTAACTCCGCTTTCACGCAGGATATAAGCATAAACATTATGGGTTGCATCCCAGTGCTTTTTGCTGACTTTTGCAATGAAATCAAGCGCTTCTTCCTGGGTTGTAACAGGCATTATATGACCGATAAAACGGGATTTTTTTACTATATATTCATCCTGCGAGGCTGTTTTTATTGTTTTATAGCTTGCAGCCATTGCAACACCTCCGATTATTATGTTTTACGATATTGAGGGGCGGGGGAGCTTCCGCCGTAAAACTCTGTGTGTGCACCTTGCGGTGCGACGGGTCGTCGGGTCGCCGACCCCTACGGAAAAAGCAAAGCGGCGCATGGATATGCACCGCTCATTTTGCTTATTATTTGTTGTTAAGATTGAAACGCTTGTTGAAGCGATCAACGCGTCCGCCGGTATCAACGAGCTTCTGCTTACCTGTGTAGAACGGATGAAGTCGGAGGCCAAGCGGTCTTAGGAAGACAATACAGCTTTGCAACTCCTTGGCTCACAGAAC
>JAZSNQ010000175.1:0-3387 GCA_045536515.1 Acutalibacteraceae bacterium
GACGGGGTTTATTACCGTGCCTGCGAAAGTTTTACCGAAAAAGCATATGAACTTGATGATATAAAATCATGGCTTGAAGATTCGGGCTTTGAGGTTGTCGGAATATATGATGATATGACAACCGAAAATGTAAAGCCCGACAGCGAAAGAGCGGTATTTTTGGCAAGAAAGAAGTGATAATATGAGCGAACTTGTAAGAATGATATCAACTGACGGCACTCTGACCGTCATGGCGGTTGACAGTACGGATATTATCAACCGTATGGAAAAAATCCACATGACATCTGCCGTAACCTCTGCGGCACTCGGCAGACTCCTTACCGCCGCTTCAATGATGGGTGCGGTTCTTAAAGGCAAGGACCACAGCGTAACTCTCCGCCTCAACGGAAACGGTCCGGCAGGCTCTCTTATTGCTGTTTCAGACAGCGAAGGTAACGTGAGAGGTTATGTTGCAAATCCCGTTGTTGAAATTCCTCTCAACGATAAGGGAAAACTCGATGTTGCGGGTGCGGTAGGTACAGACGGAACATTAACCGTTATGAAAGACCTCGGCATGAAAGAACCCTATATCGGTCAGATTCCCATTATTTCGGGCGAAATAGCCGAGGATATAACAAGCTATTTTGCAACAAGCGAGCAGCTTCCCAGTGTGTGCGCACTCGGTGTTCTTGTTAATCCCGATTTATCGATTCAGGCGGCAGGCGGATTTATTATTCAGCTTCTTCCCACAGCTCTTGATGACACAATCGATCAGGTCGAAGAATGCATAAAAGGTATTCCGTCCATAACACAGATGCTCACAAGAGGCATGACTCCTGAGGATATCTGCAGAAGTGTTCTCAAAACATTTGACCTTGAAATTCTTGATACGGCAAAACCCGAATACAGATGTAACTGCTCAAGGGAGAGAGTAACAAAAGCACTTCTTACAATGGGCAAGGAAGGTCTTGCTGATATGGCAAACGACCCGTTTACCGAGGTTGACTGCCATTTCTGCGAAAAGAAATACAGATTTACTTCTGCCGAAATTAAAAAATTGGCAGAATAAGAAAGGTGAATTTTATGGGAAGATTATTCGGGTATCCCGAATTTGACATCAACGGCGAAGAAATACTTTGCACCTATGACAATGACTACAGTGAAATGATGATGGATGTCCGTGTTTATCGCATGAAATCGGGTGGGACAAGAAATTTCTGCCGCGAAGGCGAGGAAATTGCTGTTCTTCTTCTTTCAGGAAAAATAACTTTAGTTTGCGAAGGAATTTCAGAAACCGTAAGCCGTGAAAGCGTTTTCACCGAAGGTCCGTTTGCGGTTCATGCCTGCACGGGAAGCAATATATCGGTTAAGGCGGAAGCGGATTCCGAAATACTTGTTCAGTGCACAAAAAATAACGGCACTTTTGCCGCAAAGCTCTACAGACCCGAAGATGCTCCGTGGGGATATTCTTGTGTGGGTAAGTTCGGCAATGTTGCAAAACGCCGTGTGAATACTATTATTGATAAAGAAATTGCGCCTTATTCCAACATGGTTCTTGGTGAAGTTCTTAATGATAAGGGAAACTGGTCGGGATATCTTCCTCACAGACATCCTCAGCCTGAATGCTATTATTTTAAGTTTGACAGACCCGAAGGATTTGGTGCAAGCTTTGTCGGCGATGAGGTTTTCAAGAGCGTTGATAACAGCTTTTCCGCAATTCCGGGCGGTGCGCTTCATCCGCAGTCTGTTGCACCGGGCTTTCAGATGTATACCTGTTGGATGATCCGCCATCTCGATGATGACCCCTGGCTTCAGACTACGCGTAACGAAGACGAAAAATATATCTGGCTTCACGAGGCTGAAATATAAAAGAACAGCTATAACAGAACAGTCGGCAGGGAAAATCCTTGCCGACTTTATTTCTGTCATATCAAATTATTCTGCAGTGTCAATAAAATAAAGGCTGTATCCCCCGATGGTGATTATCAGATAATTGTCATTATAAATATCGTTTTTGCTTGCGGAACCCGTTGTTGCATAGCCCTTGAGATATTCTGCATCGTTTTTATAAAAAACATCATAAATCAGACCGTCAGCATTGTTTGTGTTTGCTGTTTTGTTTTCGGTGTATTCAAGTGTCCAGTGCTCCTCGGTTACGGAGTTTGTGATTGTTATTGAAGATTTATCGGCAGAAAGACTGAGAGCAGAAACTTCCGCTTCGTTGAATTTGAGCTTGTTTTCTTCTGAGCAGAAAATGATTTTGTCTGTTTCATCATCAGAAATGCGCGAGAAAGTCCAGTCGTTATTTTCTATTTTTACTTTTTCGGTACCGCTGCATCCACTGAAAATAAAAATAAAAATAAGCGGAATTAAAAATATTTTTTTCATAGAATTTGCCTCAATTCAATATAATTCAATATAGAAGTATTATATATCCTCAAAAGTTTATTGTCAAGGATGATGCAGAAAATGCTGAAAACATAACAGAGTATATATAATTGTATAGAAAAAATGCCGGAATTGATATCATGTTATTTTTCTGAAATAACATCAAAAAACTTTTTTGAAAAAATTTAAATTTTTTTTAAAAAAAGGGTTGACATTTTCGGGAGAATGGTGTATTATACGTCATGTCGCTTGACCAAAGCGACGCCGATGTGGGAGCATAGCTCAGCTGGGAGAGCATCTGCCTTACAAGCAGAGGGTCACAGGTTCGAGCCCTGTTGTTCCCACCATTTGGCCCGGTAGTTCAGCTGGTTAGAACGCTAGCCTGTCACGCTAGAGGTCGACGGTTCGAGCCCGTTCCGGGTCGCCAAAAGTGACCTGTAATTTAATTACAGGTCATTTCTATGCCTCTGTAGCTCAGTTGGTAGAGCAGTGGACTGAAAATCCACGTGTCGTTGGTTCAATTCCGACCGGAGGCACCAAATTTGCGGATGTAGCTCATCTGGTAGAGCGCCACCTTGCCAAGGTGGAGGTAGCGAGTTCGAGCCTCGTCATCCGCTCCATTTAATTTTATAAGGTGCCATAGCCAAGTGGTAAGGCAGAGGTCTGCAAAACCTCGATTCCCCAGTTCAAATCTGGGTGGCACCTCCACTCACTGAAGCCCTGAAACCCTTGTATATCAACGGTTTCGGGGTTTTTCTTTGTCAAAATAGTCTTTCGAAATAATTCTCAAACAGAAAAAAGTCGTGACGGACTTTTGACGGACTTTGGCTGATTTTTGCCCTTTTTTTGAGTTTTTACGGCATTTATACGGACTTTGTACGGACTTTTACGGACTTTTTGGACTGCTCAGGCAGTCCTTTTTTATTTTTTTATAAATTTTGATTCCTATTGATTTTACCTAAAACTAATTTTTGATTTCAATTTTTGACTTATCACAATGAGGAAGAGGTTCAGAGGACC
>JAZSNQ010000190.1:0-5519 GCA_045536515.1 Acutalibacteraceae bacterium
TGTGGGGCGTGTTCTGGGATGCTTGGGTGTGAACACCGTGCAGCAGTCCTCGTAGGGAAGAATTGAAATATCAAAAGTATCTATTTTTCTTGAGATTGCAACAACCTCATCCTTGTCCATGCCGATAAGAGGACGGAAAACAGGCATTTCGCAGACTGCATCGGTGCAGGCGATTGCAGGCATCGTCTGGCTTGCAACCTGACCCACGCTTTCGCCCGTGATGAGTGCGCCTGCGTGCTCTCTCTGTGCTATTATCTGCGAAACTCTCATCATCATGCGGCGCATGACAACGGTGAATATATCCTCGGGACAGTTGTCCTTGATCTGTTCCTGCGTTTCGGTGAACGGAACAACATAAAGAGTGATTCTGCCCGAATATTTGCTGACCTGCTTTAAGAGTGAATGAACCTTCTGCTCGGCTCTTTCGCTTGTATACGGGGGCGATGCAAAATGGATTGCGATAAGCTCAAGACCTCTTTTGGCCATCATATATGCGGCAACGGGACTGTCGATACCGCCCGAAATAAGGATTGCCGACCTGCCTGCGGAGCCTGTGGGCATACCGCCTGCACCCTTTATCTGCTTTCCGTGAATATAGGCGTGGGTATCTCTGACTTCAACGGTAACAACCATGTCGGGATTATGAACGTCAACCTCTAAATGGGGGAACTTGCGAAGGAGATATCCGCCCGTTTCCCTGCATATTTCGGGAGAACCGAGGGGGAACTTTTTATCCGAACGCTTTGCTTCAACCTTGAAGGTACGCACTCCGAGAAGCTGGGGAGCCAGATATTCTTCGGCGCTTCTCAGAATAACGTCCATATCCTTTTCAACAGCCGCAGCTCTTGAAAATCCCGCAATGCCGAAAATCTTTCTGATGCGTTCAACCGCATCCTCAAGGTCTGCACCCTCCTCGGGTTCGGCAACGATTGTTGACTGCGAAACCGTGAATTTGAAATTTCCCGCGGAAGCGAGCCTGCGCTTCATATTCTTGATGAGCATATCTTCAAAAGTTCTTCTGTTAAGACCCTTGAGAGCAAGCTCTCCGTTTTTGATTAAGATAATTTCTTTCATTTTTTTACTCCGAATAAATTATTTCAAAGCTCTTATAACCTTTTTGCCCTCAATAATTCCGAGAATAAGAGCGTCTATTTCCTGAATTGTGGTGAATCTTGAAAAGCTGATTCTCAGCGGACCGTCAAGCCTGCTGCGGTCGAGATTCATCTGCATGAGAACGTGGCTTTTCTTGCCTTTTGAACACGCTGAACCGCTTGAAACGCAGATTCCTCTGTCCGAAAGGAAGTTGAGCATCGGCTCGGATTTTATGCCGATGAGCGAAATATTCGTCACATACGGCAGGGCATCGGGCGGTGAATTGATAACAATGCCGTCGATTTCCGTGAGCTTCGACACCATATAGTCACGGAGCATGGTTATATGCTCAAGCTCCTTCTGCGGGTCGGGCAGGACTCTTGCGGCGGCGGCAAAGCCTGCGATAAGGGGCATTGCTTCCGTGCCGGGCCTGATTTTCTTTTCCTGTTCTCCTCCGAAGGTTCTCGGCTTTATCTTCACGCCCTTGCGGATATAAAGCGCACCGATGCCTTTGGGTCCGTGGATTTTATGGGAACTGATTGTCATAAGGTCAACGCCGAGTGCGGCAGGCTTCACGGGCATTTTTCCGAACGCCTGAACAGCATCGCAATGGATGAGTGCGGGCGAGCGAGCCATCATTGCGGCTCTTTTTGCCGCCTGAACGGGCATTATTGTTCCGATTTCATTATTGACAAGCATCATCGTGATTAAAATTGTGTTTGAATTGACTGCGGCGTAAAGGTCTTTTTCATTCACTCTGCCATAGCTGTCAACCCTGAGCTTTATAACTTCAAAGCCGTCCGCTTCGAGACGGTTAAGAGTATCGTCGATGCTTGAATGCTCAATGCTTGTTGAAACTATCCTTCTGCCCATGCGGCGCATCTGATAGGCTGCACCCATGACGGCGAGATTGTTGCTTTCCGTTCCGCCCGAGGTGAAGAAAATCTCTTCGGGAGAGCAGGAAAGACGGGAAGCAATATCGCTTCTTGAGCTTTCGAGAAGGGCGTTTGCTCTGTTGCCGATTGCATGAAGAGAAGAGGGGTTTCCCCAGCTTTGGGTCATCGCTTCCGTTACCGCTTTTACCGCTTCGCAGCACGGTGCGGTCGTTGCGCTGTTGTCAAAATAAGCTTCCATTATCCTCTGTTCACCTCTGTCGGCACTATGCCCATTATAATCATATTTAAAACATTATACACTACTTTTCCCCCACTTGCAATAAAAATTTTTATTTATAATATAAGGAAGAAAGGCTACGGGGGCGAAAAACGCAAGCGGTAGTGTTCCTTTTCCTCACATCAACATTATATGTAAAAAAATTTTTTCAGGGACAAAGTTATGCAAAAGAGTTTAACCGAAAAAATTTAATAATTTTCGGCGGATTTTGTTAACAGTTTTAAAATATAATCGGAATTGAAAAATTTTTGGATATGTGATATGATAAATCTGTATTTCAGACGGAAAGAGGGATACGCATTGTCAGAAACCGTTGTTAAGAAACAGTCGCATTTTCAGCAGATTACCGTTATGACGCTCATGACGGCTTTTCAGCTCGTGTGTGCCGCCTGTGTTTTGTGCAGGCAGGAAGAACTGAGCCTGAAAATGGTTTATATTTTCTTCGGATATATCGCTGCAGAGTGGGTCTATATGCTCATCGGCACGCTCGTTACGGGCAACGACTACTTTGAGCTTGAAGCAATTGCATTTTTCCTCTCGGGAATAGGACTTACGGTCTGTGCAAGCTTCAGCGAGGATTTTGCGCTCAAACAGATAATTGCAATCGGTCTGGGTCTTGCGGTCTATCTTGTGATGCTTCTGCTTATCAAAGATGTTCATGTTGCAGGTCTTCTGCGTTATCCCGCCGCTGTGGGTGCAATCGGACTCCTTGCGGTAAACCTCGTTATGGCGCAGAATATCAACGGCACTCTCAACTGGATTGACCTCGGATTTTTCTCCGTACAGCCTTCGGAATTCGTGAAGGTTGCGTTCATTCTCGTGGGTGCGGTATCCCTCGAAAAACTGCTTTCAAGCGTGAGTCTCACAAAATATATCATCTTTTCGCTCGGCTGTGTCGGCGCGCTTTTCCTCATGAAAGACTTTGGCACGGCTCTGATTTTCTTTTTCACCTTTATTCTCATAGCCTTCATGCGCTCGGGCGATATCAGAACAATCGCGCTTATCTGCACGGTTGCACTCATGGGTGCGGCGCTGATTATCTACTTCAAACCCTATGTTGCCAACCGTTTTGCGGCATACCGCCATGTGTGGGACTTCATGGACACAACGGGCTATCAGCAGACGAGAGTGCTGATTTATTCGGCAAGCGGCGGACTTTTCGGACTCGGAATCGGAGAAGGAAAACTGCGCGATGTCTATGCGGCATCAACCGACCTTGTTTTCGGTCTTATCTGCGAAGAAATGGGTCTTTTAATCGGAATTGCGGTGCTATTAAGCTTTGCGGGAATTGCGTTTTTTGCAATCCGTTCGGCAAAAACCGCTGCTTCGACCTTCTATGCAATCGCCGCCGTATCGGCAGCGGGAATGCTTCTTTTCCAGCTTTCGCTCAATGTTTTCGGCATAACGGATCTGCTTCCGCTGACAGGTGTAACCCTGCCCTTTGTCAGCCGTGGCGGTTCGAGCATGATATGCTCATGGGGACTTTTGGCATATATAAGGGCGGCAGGTGCACCCTTTGAGCCTCCCAAACCCGATGTTGCGGTTAAAAAAGCTCCGCAGAAAACCGCACCGAAAGGAGGCGCGGCATGAGGATAACAGCCAAAAGGGCAGCGATAGTCTATGCGCTGATTGCCGCATTCCTTGCAGGAGTCTGCATATTTGTTGTAAGTCTTGTAATGAACGGCTCGGAATGGTCATCAAGCAAGGCAAACCGCCATATTTACAGGGGCGGAACGATAGTCAACGCAGGTACGATTTACGATAAAAACGGCGTTGCACTTGCAAAAAGCTCAGATAACGAAAGAGTTTTTGCAAAGGATTCTGCCGTGAGGAAATCCGTGCTTCACGTTGTGGGCGATACAGCAGGCGTTATTTCCACGGGAACGCATTATCTTTACCGCGACGTGCTTTCGGGCTACAGCAAAATAGAGGGGATTTATCACCTCAAGCAAAGCGGAGAGGGCACGGATATTACCCTCAATATCGACAGCGAGGCAAACAAAACCGCATATAATGCGCTCGGAGAATATAACGGTGCGGTTGCGGTCTATAACTACAGAACGGGTCAGCTTCTCTGCAGCGTTTCGAAGCCGACCTACGACATAAACAGCAAGCCCGAGGACCTTCTCACGAACGAAAAATATTCGGGTGTATTCCTCGATAAGGTTGTATCGGGTATCTATACCCCCGGTTCGATTATGAAAATCGTGACGGCAGGCTGTGCGATTGAAAATATCTCCGATTTATATACCCGTACCTTTGAATGCGACGGAAAATACGAAACCGACGACGGTACGGTTATCTGTAACGGCGAGCACGGAAAGCAGGATTTCCAAAAGGCGATGAATAATTCCTGCAACTGCGCATTTGCCGAAATTTCAATTGAACTCGGTGCACAAAAACTGAAGGCTTATGCGGAATCTCTCGGATTCAACACTCAGCTTTACGCAAAGGAAATCAGGCTCACAAAGAGCAGGTTTGACCCCTCCGCAACAAGCAAATCGGAGCTTGGATGGGCAGGTATCGGACAGTCGACAACCTATGTGAACCCTGCGCATTTTCTTGCGCTCGTGGGAGCAATCGCAAACGGCGGAACGGGCTATGCACCCGACAGAATAAAGCACACGGGTACGGTTTCGCAGATTATGGGCAGAATGCCTCAGGAATGCGTTAAAATCAATCCCGAAACCGCCGCAAAGCTTAAGGTTCTTCTGCGTTCAAACGTTGAAGATAAATACGGCGATCGGAAATTTGAAAACCTGCAGATGTGCGGAAAAACGGGCACTGCACAGATAGATAACGCAAAGAGCCATTCTTGGTTTGTCGGCTATTCGCAGAGAGAAGATTTACCCCTTGCGGTGGTCTGCATTGCGGAACACGCAGGGCAGGGCTCGGGCGTTGCTTCAACCGTTGCGAATAAAGTAATGCAGTATTTTTTGAGTGAATAGTGAATAGTTAATAGTGAAGAGTTATGGATAGGCTTCGCCTATGACTATTATAATTGCTCCGCAAAAACTGTTTGAGTGAATAGTTAATAGTGAAAAGTGAAGAGTTAAGGGTCTGCGACGCATTTTTATGTTGCTCCGCAAAAACTGTTTGAGTGAATAGTTAATAAACATATAATCGGGTGTGGGCAGCGCCCACCATTAACTTTTCACTTTTCATTTTTCACTCTTCACTTGAAAAGGGCAGCGCCCACCATTAACTTTTCACTTTTCACTCTTCACTTTTCACTAAAAACAATGTCCACCCAT
>JAZSNQ010000214.1:0-5590 GCA_045536515.1 Acutalibacteraceae bacterium
CCATAATGTTTGTTGCAAATTTGTTGCCGATTGCAAGGCTGCCGCCAACGTTGTGGCCGCCTTCAAGCTCTTTGCCTGTCTGAATGCTTGTGTTTGCATAGCCGATTGACCATTTGGCATCTGCGGGGGCGGTTGAAAGGAATTCGTCTGCAGACATACCTTCATAGAAGTTTTCTGAAA
The DNA here is from genome assembly GCA_045536515.1 of Acutalibacteraceae bacterium. Lineage (GTDB taxonomy): Bacteria > Bacillota > Clostridia > Oscillospirales > Acutalibacteraceae > CAG-177. The sequence goes on from JAZSNQ010000214.1 coordinate 181, forward strand.
CGTAATCGTCCTTGTCAACAAAGTGGCGGGGCTCAACGATGAGTGAAGAAATACCGTTTACAAGTCCGTCAAGAAGCTTGTCAACAAAGCGGTAAAACTTTTGCTCAATGGGAGAAGTAACTTCCGTTGCGGCGAATGAGGGTACGCAGAATGCTGCTGAAAAGAGCATGGCAACTGCAATAAGTGCTGCTGTTAATCTTTTTGTCATTTTTTTGACCTCCATAAATAAATTAAAAGATTTTCAGTTCATATTTTTAAGCTCCATATCACCGAAGCTTATAAGCTTTTTCTTGCGCATAAATTCGGAAACTCCAAGCGAAATAAGTGCAGGTGCAATAAAATGCATAACTGCAATTTCAATGATAACAACAACAGGGTCAACGCCCGACTCCGTCATTGATGAATAAGTCATAAACTGACCGACAAGTCCCGATGTTCCCATTCCGGAACCTGAAGCATAACAGGTCATACCGAGAATTGAAGTTGAAACCGGACCGAGAACGGAACTTGCAACAATAGGTGGAATCCATATCTGCGGATGCTTGACAATATTGGGCATCTGAAGCATTGATGTTCCGATTCCCTGTGCAACAAGTCCGCCAAATTTATTTTCCCGATAACTTGCAACCGCAAAACCGATCATGTTTGCACTGCATCCGATAACCGCAGCACCTCCTGCAATCCCCGAAAGTCCGAGAATAATTCCAAGGGCGGCAGAACTTATGGGAAGTGTGAGACAAATACCCATCACAACCGAAACAACAATGCCCATAAGAATCGGCTGACGTTCCGTTCCCCAGTTAATGATTTCTCCGATATATGTTGTAACATTTGAAACGGGAGGACCAATAAACAATCCTGCAGCGCATCCCGTTATAACCGAAACTGCAGGTGTTAAAATTATATCAAGCTTTGTTTTACCTGCAACAAGTCTTCCGGCCTGAATTGCAAAAAAAGCAGCAATAAAAGAACACAGAGGGTCACCGGGTCCTGAATAAAGCATCCCTGAATCTGTAATGACTCCTCCGGAGATGATTTTGGATGCAAAAGCACCAACCATACCCGCAACAGCGGCAGAAACACCTGTCAATGGAGAAACCTTATACTTAAAAGACATTCCTGCGCCGATACCTGCACCGGTCAATGATTTTGCAACGGCTGCAACGGCAATTATATAACTCCCAATCTGATTATCGATAAAACCCCCGACTTGTTCAAGTATCGTTCCGATAATAAGCGTTGCAAACAAACCGAGAGCCATTCCGGAAAGCCCGTCAACAAAAATATAGTTAAAAATATTTTTTAAAGTCTTCATTATCAATCCGTCTCATCCAAAATAATGTTAATGGCATTGGTATAAACTTCACCGATAAATTCAGAACCGTTGTCATTAGGATGAACACCGTCATCCGACCAGTGGAAATCATCCTCAATACCGATGCTTGCCGATGCAAACAATCCGTCAAGAGGAATATAAAAATCGGCAAATTCCTTTGCAAGCTTTCTGATAATATCTATTTTTGGATTGAGGTCAACTCTGAAATATTCTTTTTCGGGAGCGTGAAGAAGAAACGGCTCGAGAATAAGAATCTTAGCGTTTGTCTTTTCTTTTATTTCAGATAAAATCTTGCGATAATTAGCCTCAAAAACATCATTGCCAAGCCATTTTCTGTTATCTGCTCTGTGCCATGTATCATTAATACCGATTAGAATTGAAACAATGTCAGGCTGAATATCAATAAAATCGGACTGCAATCTGTCAACAAGGTCACCGGTCTGATTCCCGCTTATACCGAGATTTACAAATTCAAAATCAACATCGGGATTATCTTCTTTTATAAACTGTGCAGCATAAAAAGGATAGCCTTTTCCCAATTCATGATAATCGGAACGGTCTCTGCCTGCATCTGTTATCGAATCACCTTGAAACAAAATTTTCATGTCAATCACCTTTAAAACTGATTTTTAACCTTTCTCAATGTGTCAATTATTCCGATATGCTGAGGACAAGCTGCCTCACATTTACCGCATTTCTGACAAAGAGAAGCGTTTGATTCAATATCGGGGAAAATTTCCTTTACAAGTCTTCTTCCGCCTTCGGTTATTTTATTGAATGCAGAGAAAACATCAGGAATTCTGACTCCTTCTGGACAAGGCATACAGTATTCACAACCTGTACAAGGAACAAGATTCATCTCATCAAACACAAATTTTGCCTTTGAGAGTATACCGAGTTCATCTTCGGAAATCATACCGATAAAAGACGAATCTGCATATGAAATATTATCACAAACCATCTGTTCGCTGCCCATACCGCTGAGAAGCATTCCGACTTCGGGTCTGTTCCATACAAAATCAAGAGCCCATTCAACGGGAGTTTTCTTATCGGAAAGCACTTCTTTTATCTTTTCCGACGGATTGGCAAGTTTACCGCCGAGCAAAGGTTCCATAACAATTACACCGAGACCTTTTGAAGCGGCATATTCAAGACCTTCAATTCCTGCCTGATAATCCGTATCAATATAGTTGAACTGAATCTGACAGAATTCAAACCCGTCATATGAATCAATAATTTTTTTGAATACATCAAGGTCATCATGGAAAGAAAAACCGAGATGTCTGATTTTACCCTCTGCAAGCTTTTTTTCAAGCTTCGGAAGAATATCAAATTTAAGAACTTTAGTTTCCCAAGACTCATTGTTTACAGCATGAAGAAGATAAAAATCAATATAATCCGTATCAAGTTTTGTTAACTGCTCATTAAAAATCTTATCAACATCTTCTTCACAGTTCACACTCCAAAGAGGAAGCTTGGTTGCGAGATAAGCTTTGCCGCGATAACCGTCTTTTAAAGCTTTTCCGACAAGGATTTCACTCTGACCGTTATGATAACCAAATGCTGTATCAAGATAATTTATACCGCTGTCAATACCTTTGCGGATAATTCTTATTGCTTCAGCTTCATCAATTTCATCGTTTTCAAGAACCGGCAATCTCATACATCCGAAACCGAGTGCAGAAACCTCAACGTTTGTTTTTCCGAGAACTCTGTATTTCATTTTTATCACCCTTCCATATCTATGGTATTATATCATATAAAAAAAACAAAAACAACCCCAAAGAAAACATAAATAAATCTTTTTGCATAAGACATAATATTAATGAGGTGTTGTTATGATTGATTTTAACGGAATTCCTCAGGGATTCGGAATGGCATTAACCAAAAATCCGCAAGCGATGAACAACTTTTCAAACCTGAGCAAAGACGAGAAGAAAAAGATAATTTATTTAACACGTTCTGTTCGCTCAAAAGAAGAAATGAACAGAATTGTCAGCAAACTCGAAAAAGGAAAAAACCAATTCTTTTAACAAACAGGTGTGCATCATGTAACAATGCACACCTGATTTTTATTTTTCAAAAATTTTCAATTCATATTTTTGGTTTTTGAGAGCATTTGCAACCGCATAAGAATCTGCATGATATTCTTCAAAAAAGACTCCTCCGGGTTCAAGAGTAAGATTACCGTGAAAATCCGAGCCCGAGAGCTTGCGAAGCGAATATTTTTCCGCCCATTTATATGCAATATCATTGCTTGAATTGTGGTCACCGTGACCGTTATACACCTCGACTCCGTCAAGGAGGCTGTGGTCAACAACAGACATACCGATTCTGAAAGGATGTGCTTGATATACAATAAGATTATTCTCATCCGCAAACGGCCTGAAATGTTCCATGTCCTCAAAATGAATCATATCATGATTCTTCACGAAATCTTCGTTGAAACCGTAAACAAGATAATCATTGTCATTTTCAAGAAAACGGATTTCCATACCAAGAATAATATGAAAATTCTCATCCTCAAATTTTTTGGCTGCTCTGTAACCGGAAAGATATTTCTCAACCTGCTCATCGTATGTACCGCCGTGTCTTAAAAACTGATGAACACTTACATGGTCGGTTATACAAAGACCTTTGTAACCGAGTTCTTTATATCTCTTAACAATATCCTCAGCATAAACTCTGCTGCAGGAGCTTGCTTCTTTAGTGTGTATATGCATATCAAAAAGATAACCGTTCATTTTCATCATCCTCCTCGGAATATTATATACGCGTAGCCGCTAATATTCAATAGTAAAATTAATTTTTAACGCCCTGAATTGACAAATTTTATATATCCGAAGAATATATAATATTTTTGCGGGGTGATTAATTGAAAACCGTAATTTATGCAGATATTCTTGTAGTTCTGAACATATTAATAAACTATTTATTGCTAAGAAGTGAGGCCGCAATCACTTCATTCGGATTCAAGCCCATCAGGTTTCTGATTTCATCAATTACAGGCGGACTGTTCTCGCTGATAATTTTTGCAGACAACATAAATTCAATATCAGAAATTATATTAAAAACAACCGTTTTGTGCATTATGGTTATAATTGCGTTTGAAATAAAAACACTTAAAACTTTCTTCAAATACTTTGCCGTTTTTCTCTGTGTTAATTTTATTTTCGCAGGTATAATGCTTGCAGCTGACATTTTTCTGATACCCGGTTTATCAATATTCAATAACGGAATATATTATTTTGATATAGATATCCTGACTTTAACAATAACCGCAGTTGTTTGCTACATTATTATATATATCATAAATTTGCTTTTCAAAATAAAAACACCTGAAAAATCCGTTTACCCGATAAAAATTACATATCACGGTAAAATCACAGAAGGAAAAGCTTTGTTTGATTCGGGCAATACTCTTTGTGACTGTTTTTCGGGTAAACCGGTTATAATCGCCGATAATAAACTGATCAACAAAATCATCGATACTGAACACATTACTAAAGAAAAAAATTTCAGACTGATTCCTTTTTCAACCATCAACGGGAACGGTACACTGTATGCTTTTTCAGCAGATTATGTCGGAATATTCATTCACGGTAAATGGATAACCTGCGAAAATGTTTATATCGGCATAACAGAAAAGAAAATAATATCAGGTGAATATTCAGCACTTTTCGGCATTCCGTTTTACGAAACAATTTCAGATCAAATCGGGGGATAAATTATGAATAAAATTAAAACAGCTGTTAACAAATTACTGTATTTTATCAAAACAAAATTGTTTGAAATTGAAGTAGATTATGTCAACGGTCCGGAATCTTTGCCGCCTCCCCTTTCATATGAAGCGGAACTTGAATATCTTGTTAAACACGAAAAAGGCGATAAAGACGCACGCGAAGAATTGATTGTGCATAATCTTCGACTTGTGGTCTATATCGCAAAGAAATTTGAAAATACCGGAATTTCAATTGAGGACCTCATTTCAATAGGAACTCTCGGACTGATAAAGGCTGTCAACACTTTCCGCATTTCAAAAAACATTAAGCTTGCAACATATGCTTCAAGATG
>JAZSNQ010000069.1:0-9253 GCA_045536515.1 Acutalibacteraceae bacterium
GAAAAGATCATTGCCGATGCACAGGCGGAGGCTCAAAAAATTTTGGCAAACGCTAAAATTGAAAACGAGCGCATGGTGAAGTCGAGCCAGGACGCTATTCGTCAGTCAGGACGAAATCTGCTTATCTCATTCAGAGAAAGCGTTGCAAGAGAGCTTGCGGCGATTATAAGCAGTAACGTAAACACCGTTTACTCATCCGATGATTTTGCAAAGCTTATTGTTAATGTTGTTGAGTGTTGGGCAGGCAAGCCTGAAGCTGAGGATTTAACCGTTATTCTCAACAGTTCAGACCTTATAAAGCTGGAAGAAGCAGTTTTTTCAGAGCTCAAGGCAAAAATGCTCGGTGGCGTTACTCTTAAGGCAAATGATAATTTTGACGGAGGATTCCGTATAGTTGTTGATAACGGTGCGATTTATTATGATTATTCTGCTGAGGCTGTTACCGATATGCTTTCAAATTACCTCAGCCCCAGAGTTACCGCACTTCTGAAAGAGGCAGAATAATATGGCGGAATATTATCTTATATCTCAATTGCCGTCACTTGACGGAATTATCGAAAACGCACCGCTTCCGATAACATCAGAGCGATTTACGGAGCTTTGTCAACGGTTTCTCGGGAAAAAAGCGCAGGCTGAATTTGCAAAACTGACTCTTATGCCGGCAAGGAATCCCGAAAAATCAACGTCTGCATTGATTGAAAAATGGAATGAGGGTGAACGTAACCTGCGTTTGGCTCTTGCAAAGCTTCGCGCAGATAAAATTAACAAGCATTTTGATGCGGGAAATCAATCATTCCCTGCAGAACTCTTGCAGGCAGTCCGTACAGCTGTTGAAATTGAAAGTCCGATGGAATCGGAAAAATTTCTCAATAAATACCGCCTTGATTTCCTTGAAACGCTCAGACCCATGGATCTTTTTTCGGAAGAATTTATATTTTATTACGGACTTAAATTGAAACTGATTGAACGAATGAGAAAATTCGATCACGAAAGCGGAGAAACCGCATACAGAAATATCTATAAATCCATTATAAATGGTGACAGATCGGAGGTTATACTATGACCGAAAACAGAGGTAAGGTAGTAAGCGTTAACGGTAACCTTGTGTCCGTAAGGTTTGATGGTAACATTTCAATGAATGAAATTTGCTACGTTAATGTTGATAATACAAAACTTAAAAGCGAAGTTATTCGAATCAGAGGCAATATTGCGCAGATTCAGGTTTATGAAATGACGGGCGGCATTAAATGCGGTGACAGCGTTGATTTTACAGGCGAGATGCTTTCGGCACAGCTTGGTCCCGGTTTGCTTGGTCAGGTTTATGACGGATTGCAGAATCCTCTGCCCGTATTGGCGGAGCAGGCAGGTTGGTTTCTTGAAAGAGGAATCTATGCAGACGGACTTAACGCCGATAAGAAATGGGAGTTTACTCCGACTGCAAATATCGGCGACACTCTGCGTGCAGGTGAATATATAGGAACTGTTCCCGAAGGACCTTTCACACATAAAATCTTTGTTCCGTTCTATCTTCTCGGCAATTATAAGCTTAAATCAATAGCAGACAAGGGTGAATACACCGTAAACGAAACTGTTGCCGTTCTTTCTGACGAAAGAGGCAGAGAGATCCCTGTTTCAATGTCATTCAGATGGCCCGTCAAAAGAGCCATAAAATGCTACAGCGAAAGACTTGCTCCCGTTGAAACAATGGAAACAAAGGTACGTCTTATCGACTCATTCTTTCCTGTGGCAAAGGGAGGAACTTATTGTACACCCGGTCCTTTCGGCGCAGGAAAAACAGTTTTACAGCACACCACCTCAAAATATGCCGATGTTGATATTGTTATCATTGCAGCTTGCGGTGAACGTGCAGGTGAAGTCGTTGAAACAATAACCGAATTCCCTGAGCTTACCGACCCCAAAACAGGCCGATCACTCATGGAACGCACCATTATAATATGCAATACATCGTCAATGCCTGTTGCATCCCGTGAAGCATCGGTTTATACCTCGGTAACTCTTGCGGAATATTATCGTCAGATGGGTCTTAACGTTCTTCTTCTTGCCGATTCAACATCACGTTGGGCGCAGGCTCTCCGTGAGATGTCGGGCAGACTTGAAGAAATTCCCGGCGAAGAGGCTTTTCCTGCATATCTTGAGTCTTATATTGCTGCTTTCTATGAAAGAGCTGGCTGCGTTCGTCTCCCGGACGGAAGCAAGGGCTCTGTTACAATCGGCGGTACGGTTTCTCCTGCAGGCGGTAACTTTGAAGAACCCGTAACGCAGGCAACTCTTAAGGTTGTCGGCGCATTCCACGGTCTTTCCCGTGAACGCTCCGATGCAAGAAAATATCCCGCAATCGACCCGCTTATTTCATGGTCGAAGTATAATACAGTTACAGACTCCGAAAAATCTCTTTTCTGCAAAAACATCCTTCTTCACGGTAACGAAATCGGCACAATGATGAAGGTTGTAGGCGAAGAAGGCACAAGCATTGATGACTATGTAATCTATCTTAAATCGGAAATGCTTGATTCGGTTTATCTTCAGCAGAACTCTTTTGACTTGGTTGATGCAAACTGCACAAGAGAGCGTCAGATATATGTTACCGACAAGCTTATTTGTGTTCTCGGCAGTGATTATGCACTTGAAAATAAAGATGAAGCAAGAAGCTTTTTCAACCGTATGCGTCAGAAGTTCATCAACTGGAATTACACAGAATTCAAAAGCGAAGCTTTTGCAAAAGCTGAGGCTGAAATTGATACAATTTATGCCGACGGTAAGGGAAAAATAAGCCGTGAGGCGGAGCTTTTGTTAAAGGACGGTGAGCAATATGAATAAGGTGTTCAACAGAATAGAATCCATTGTCGGCAATGTCATCACTGTCAGAGCAGAGGGTGTGCGCTATCAGGAACTTGCACAGATAAACACCCGATTCGGTAAATCTCTTGCACAGGTTAATAAAATCGATGGCGATATTGTTTCGCTTCAGGTTTTTGCAGGCGGTCAAGGTATTTCAACGGGCGATGAAGTTCGCTTTTTGGGACATGAAATGCGTGTTTCTTTCGGTAATGACCTGCTTGGCAGAATCTTCAACGGTTCGGGAGAACCCAGAGACAAAGGTCCTGCGCTTACTGATAATATGAAAGCTATAGGCGGACCATCCGTTAACCCTACAAAGCGAATTCTTGCAAACCGCATGATGCGAACCAACATCCCTATGATCGATATGTTCAATACTCTTGTTGTTTCGCAGAAACTTCCGATATTCTCAATTTCAGGCGAACCCTATAACCGTCTTCTGGCGAGAATTGCTCTTCAGGCAGAAGCGGATGTTATTGTTCTCGGCGGAATGGGTCTGAAATATGATGACTTCCTGTATTTTAAAGAAGAACTTTCAAACGGCGGCGCTTTAAGCAAAACCGTCATGTTTATTCATACAGCATCCGATCCCACCGTTGAGTGTATGATGATTCCTGATATGGTGCTTGCGGTTGCAGAGCAGTTTGCACTTCAGAATAAAGATGTACTTGTTCTTCTTACCGATATGACAAACTTTGCCGATGCAATGAAAGAAATTGCCATCACACAGGAACAGGTACCTTCAAACCGAGGCTATCCTGGCGACCTTTATTCACAGCTTGCTTCACGTTATGAAAAGGCGGTTGACTTTGCAGATTCGGGTTCGGTTACCGTTCTTGCGGTTACAACAATGCCCGGCGATGACGTTACACATCCCGTTCCCGATAACACAGGCTATATCACCGAAGGTCAGTATTATCTCAAAGGCGGACGAATTGAACCCTTCGGCTCACTTTCGCGTCTTAAACAGAATGTCAACGGCAAAACCCGTAAGGACCACCGTGCACTTATGGATGCGATGATCCGTATGTATTCTTCTTATAAAGAAACTCTCGAAAAGAAGAATATGGGCTTTGCAATGTCACGCTGGGATGATAAGCTTCTCAAATACGGTCTTCTTTTTGAAAACAAGCTTATGGATTTATCTGTCAATCTTTCTCTTGAAGAAGCTCTTGACCTCGGCTGGGAAATCCTTGCGGAATGTTTTGAAAAGGATGAAACAGGTATTAAATCCGACCTTACAGACGAGTTCTGGCCCGTCAGATAAGGAGGATAAAGTGGCAAAAATCAAACTGACTAAAAATGAGTTGAAGATACAGAAGGATGCCCTCAAAATGTATCGGAGATATTTGCCTACTCTGACACTCAAAAAACAACAGCTTCAGGCTGAAATACGTACCATTGAAGCAAAGGCCGAAACGGTAAGAAAAGAGAGAGAAGACCTTGAAAAAGGTTTCGGTTCTTGGATTGCCGTTTTCAGCGAAACAGATGCCTTTCCTGACGGAATAATTACCGTGAGCAATATCCGGAAAGGCACGGGAAATATTGCCGGTGTTGCAATTCCCGTTTATGAAGGTGCGGATTTCTCGCGAGGAGACTACGATTTGTACGAAACTCCGCTGTGGGTTGACATAGCTGCAAACCATATGGAAAAAGCTATGTCGCTCGATCTTGAAGCAGAAGTGTTGGATGAGCAGATCAGACTTCTTGAGCATGAGCTTCGTGCAACATCTCAAAGGGTAAACCTGTTTGAAAAGGTTAAAATCCCGGAAACAGAGGAAAATATCAAAAAAATATCAATTTATATGGCGGATCAGCAGGTAAGTGCCGTTGTTCGTTCAAAAATTTCAAAGCGCAAAATCGCGGCACGCAACGATGCATCTTCCGAAACGGAGGTGTGGTCATTATGATTGTGCCTATGAAAAAGGTATCTCTCATTATTATGGGAGATAAAAAATCTGAAACGCTCATAAAACTTCGTAAACTCGGTATTCTTCACATCGAAACGGTTGAAGGATCGGGCAAAAAGCTTGAAGAACTCAAAGAAAGAGTTGCTTTGCTCGAAAGTGCACTTTTCAGCATTTCGGAAAAGAAAAACAAAAAAATAAAGCAGGAAAATATAAGCTACGAAAAGGCGGTTTCTGTTTCTGATGAAATTATCGGTCTTGAGGATGAAAAAAAGCTTTGTTCAGCTGAAAAGATCAGTCTTTCAGCTGAGATTGACCGTCTTTCGGGCTGGGGTGACATTGATCCCGAAAAACTTTGTTCTCTTGCCGAAAAAGGAATTGATATTTCGCTTTACGAAATGCCCTTGAAAGAATATGAAAATCTCGGCGAAGGCATAAAAACACTTTCTCTTGAAAAAATAAAATCTTCTGTAAAGTTCCTGTTAATCAAATCGGGAATTGACGGTGAGGCAGAAATCATTGATTCTTTAAAGACATACCGTATTGAAATGCCCTCGGCATCAACTTCCGAAATCAAGCAAAAGCTTGAGTCTGCAGACAATCGAATCAAAGAGATTGACAAAAAAATTTCATCATTTGCAAGCTGTGCAGACGGGATAAAAAAAGCAATTAAATCCTGCGAAAAAGAGATTGAGTTTGAGGTTTATGCAACGGGTATGGCAGACGAAAACCTTTCCGACGTGACCGTTTCATATTTTACGGGCTATGTTGAAGAGGAAAACCTTGAAACTCTTAAAAAGAGTGCAGAAGAAAATTCATGGGGTCTTCTCGTTGAAGAACCCACTGAAGAAGATAATGTTCCCACGAAGCTGAAAAACAACAAATTTGTCAGCCTCATCTATCCTCTTACGGACTTTCTCGGTACTGTTCCGGGATATTTTGAATATGACATTTCTGGTTGGTTTTTGGGATTCATTCTCATTTTTTTCGGAATCATTTTCGGTGACGGCGGTTACGGTATTCTTATCTCTGCCGTCACGGGAATTCTGATTGCAAAAACATTTGCATCAAAAAAGAAGGTTCCTCCCGCATTTCTGCTTATCGAACTCTTCGGTCTTTCGACAATTCTGTGGGGAACGCTGACCTGCACTTGGTTTGGTCTTTCTCCCGAACAATTGCCTGAATGGCTGAAAAACTTGTCAATACCCGTTATTTCAAATGTTTATGCCGACAGAATCTGGTATCCGCCCTGGACAAACGGCGAATACGGTCTGACAACCGCACAGAATCTGCAGATTTTCTGCTTTTCGTTGGCTCTTGTTCAGCTTACCGTGGCACATATTAAGGTTGCCGCACGAAACAGAAAGTCTGTTAAAATTCTCGGCGATATCGGTTCAATAATGCAGCTAATCGGTATCTTTTACGTGGTGCTGAGCTTTGTTGTAAATGCTCAGGTTTTCAACTTCGGACTTATAATAAGCGGTATTCCCGTCGGTACGGTAGCTCTTATGCTTGTTATTGCGGGTTTTGTTATGAGTTTCGTTTTCTCAAATTATGAAGGAAACATTATCAAATCAATTCTTGAAAGCCTCAAGAACATTGTTTCTGTTCTGCTTGGCGTTGTCAATGTTTTTTCTGATATAGTTTCTTATATACGTCTTTGGGCGGTTGGTCTTGCAGGTGCGGCAATATCCGCAACGGTTAACGAGCTTGCAAGTCCATTGCTCGGAAACTTTTTGTTTATGATTATTGCGATTGTGCTTCTTGTGTTCGGTCACGGACTTAACATGATACTCAATGTCCTTTCGGTTATCGTCCACGGTATCAGACTCAACACACTGGAGTTCTCGTCGCATCTCGATATGTCCTGGAGCGGACATAAATTCAGACCTTTTGAAGAACAAACTGAAAAATAAGGAGAATTATTATGAATTTCGGATTATTAGCAACAGCGTTGGCAATGGGTATTGCCGCAACAGGTTCTGCAATCGGCATAGGTATTGCAGGACAGGCATCAATCGGCGCTTGGAAAAAGTGCTATATGAGCAATAAGGCTGCACCGTTTATCCTTACGGTTTTTGCAGGTGCACCTCTCACACAGACTATCTATGGCTTCCTTCTTATGCAGCAGATGAGCTCATCGGATGCAGATCCCGCATTCCTCTTCGGTCTCGGTATCGCATCGGGTGTTGCAATGGCGGTTTCGGCTGTTGTTCAAGGTAAAGCAGGTGCTGCTGGCGCAGACGCTCTTGCTGAAACAGGTAAAGGCTTCTCACAGTATATCACCGTTGTTGGACTTTGCGAAACGGTTGCGCTTTTCGCCCTTGTATTCAGCATGGTTGCCCTCGGATAATTGCATTTCAATTACTTCCTTATGATAAATAATTTGAAGTGATTTTAAAAGAAATATAATATGGTCAATATGCACACAAAACATTATTAGTTTTTGTGAAAAAAACAGAAATTCAAAAAAATGTTTTAGTTCAATTAAAAAAGTGATAAAATGTATTTGAAATTCTTTGAATACTAAGGAGGAAAACATGAAAAAGTTTATTGCAATTATTCTTTCAATAGCACTTCTTATTCCATGCGCAGTTATTCCTGCAAATGCACAGAAAAGTACACCTAAAGTTTTTGCACAGGAAACTGACGATATAGAGTGTGCATTTGCGGAAGGAACAAACAGTCTTGTAGTATTTGTAACAGGTATCGGTCAGAGCTATTCTTATCTCTTTGATGAAAGTTACATACAGGAAGGTGTATTCGAAAAAGGAACACTTCAGGATTATGAAAACTATGCCCCTCTTATTGCTGAAGGTAAATATAATTCCAGATGGAATCTTTTTAACAGCTTTGATGAAGCTTTTTCTGATTCGAGCACAATCACCACTCTTGTAGGCGCTGTGTTGGAATTGCTTTTTTCATCGTTTATCCGAATTAACATTATTGATCAGGATAAGGTTGACAAACTTGTAAGAGATCTTTTCCGTTTTAATATTGTAGGAGAAGACGGTAACGCTAATCCCAGAGTTGTGACTCCCAGATATGCCGTACCTGTTTCGGAATTCCCCGGAGTTACAGATGAAAACGGTAATTTTGAAAGTGAAGCTAAAAACCGTTTTTATTCTTCTATACCCTGCAAGGACATTGCACTTGAAAAGTTTGGTGAAAACTTTGAAGATTATCTTTACGTTTTCAACTACAATGCTTTTTCTTACACTTCAAAAAATGTTGATGCTCTTCATGAATTTGTTGAAAAAATCATTGCTGAAAATAAGGTTGGTGCAACTGATATTGTCCTCGTTCCTATGAGCATGGGTGCATCTGTTGTAACGGCTTATATGGATAAATATCCCACTGTTGCTCAGAATCACATCAGAAGAGTTGTAAGCATTGTAGGTGCTTGGGACGGAAGCGATGTTGTTGCTGATCTTCTTATGAAAAGATTCTGCGATGAATCTGCCGATTTGTTTTATAACGGTCTTATCAGCGACCTTATCGGTGAACCTTGGGGTTATCTTGTAAACATTGCGCTTCGTCTTTTCCCGAAACATATTCTGAGAGGTTTTGTTGATATGGCTCTCAGCGCAATTGCAACCGAACTCTTCTGCGCTACACCTTCACTGTGCAACCTTATTCCCGTTGACCAGTATGACGAAATTTCACCTCTTATTAAATCATCTGTTGTTAAAGAAGAGGCTGACAATTTTCAAAAGGCAAAGAAACGTCTTAATGCCACAATGGCAAACCTTGAATCAGAAGGCGTTACATTTTCATTCATTTCCGGCTACGGTCTTCCCTTCGGTGCGATAACATCAGATTATTCCGCATTTGGATTTATGAAGAGTGCACCTCTCACTAATTCCGATGAAATTATAAATATTGATTCAACTGCGCCCGGTACTTCGTATGTTACTGCAGGTAAAAAGTTCGAAGATACAGAAGGCAGAATTCTCTCACCCGATGGTTCAATTGATATTTCAACAACATATCGTAAGGAATCATCATGGTTCTTCTATCAGCAGAAACACGAGCTTGAATATAATAACACGGCTATTGCTCTTGCTCTCGAGCTTGCAACTGGTAATGTTAAGACAGTTGCAGACTGTGACAGTCCTGAAGAAGACGTATATTACTTCCCTCAGTTCAACGGTGCAAGAAATCTTAAAGATTATAAGAGAAGTTGGCTTCCTGACCTTGAAAGATACTGTAACGAAACAGGTTATGCTCTTACTGCAGAGCAAAATGAAATTCTTGCAAAAGCAGCGTCTATGGCTGAAAGCACGGTCAATAACCCTGAAGTTGATGAACCCATTCTTCAGGAAGTTCACGACATGCTTGTTGAAATCGGTGTTTATGCTGAAGAAGAAGAACCGGGATTCTTTGATGAAGCTCTTAATAAGGCTCTTAAAGGTGCAAACGATATTACATATAAGATTTTCGGAGCAAAAGGATTTTTGGATTTCTTCGGTTAATACATAATTTAA
>JAZSNQ010000112.1:0-3470 GCA_045536515.1 Acutalibacteraceae bacterium
TACGTTTTTCAAACTATTAAAAGGAGTTTTTTTATTTATGATTAATAGCATTATTTCTTGTGAATTTAATATCGACACCGCTTGTGTTGAAGTTAAACTCACCGATGGCTCAATGGTATCAATCGACTGCATTGCCGTTGAAAACGAATATGCAAACAATATGTACGAAACATCAGAACTTGACTTTCTTATCTACAACGAGCCTATGAGTTATGTCAGATTACTGCTCAGCGATAAGATGGAAGAATATCTGCGAAACAATACAGATTATACTCCGTTATCTGATTTGAGATAACATTGTAAAATCAAAGCCATACAAGTTGACCTAAAACTCAACTGTATAGCTTGGCTTTTGTTTATATTAAGTTGTTTTTATAATTCTTCAATATAACTATAAATCCAAATGTAAGAACATCAGCACAGAACCCAAACATTGTATTTCTCGATTATCTTAAAACACACGGTTTTTTTGTTAATTCTACAGGCACATATTGGATCCCATATGATAAGATTCCTGGGATTGAAGGAAGCCAACTTAACAGACTTATTTCTGTTGTTAATTGTGGCAACAATACTGCACACCAAGTCAAGCTTTCGATAAGCAAAAATGGAAAAGAATACCCTGATGAAAAAGCATTGTCTGTAAAAAAAGATGATGAACTGTTTTTGCATATTGGAATTGATAATAGCATTTCCATGAAAGACGATTTAATATTGACGTTAAGATATTTTGACTGTTTTCAAAATGTATATGAGCAAAAATTCTTGTTAAAAAATGAGTCTAATTGCATATATTTCAAATCATATTCAGATGTAAAGTTGATAAGCAAAAGCAAAAGTATGGAATTTACTATTCAACCATAAAAGCAAAGAGAAGAATCAATAAAAGCCACAATCGTTGATGTAAAATATTATTTGTATGATAATAACCTTTACTTCCTTCTTGCTCTAAACGTGTTTACTCCTACTCACGAGCGGTTACTACGCCGTACTGAAAAACATAAGATGGATGATAAAGCCAGTATCCAGCTTTTTTAAACTATTATTAAGCCCAATGGGCGCAGCTCGGAGAGAAGATTTAAATTTTCTCTCCGATTTTTGTTAGGGGTTTGGGGAAGAAATTCACCAACAAGCGGTAAAAAACCGACGAGAAAAATTATGAACGAATTGTAAATCGGCATAATTGGAAAATGAGGTTTTTGCAAAAGTGGGTACAGATTAACTGTATAGAGGAACCTTTCAGAAAAATCAAGTCAGTTGACGGTATTTATTGTGTTAGCGAAAAACTCGATTTCTGCAAAAACTCAGCCTGACCTCCCCTGCGTTTTTGCAGAACACTTTTGCTTTGAAAAGCGGAAATTCAAAAAGTGTTCTTTGCTAAAGTATGTCACATTACCTACCCTCTAAAAATTCAAGGTTGATTTTCGGGTGTGAATGTACTCCTGAAATTAACTTTTATCAGATGAAAAAAGATAGCAAAAACCTCCGAAGTGTTAAGATTAAATCAAAACATTTCGGAGGGTTGTTGAATATGTACAAATTACAGGGTGAAAATTTGACTTGCAGAGCATGTGCCTGCGGTAGACTTTTACAAGTCAAAGTGCTATACTATAATTATATACAAGAAAAATGATTGTTAAATAAAGTCTACTTTTTTTAACAGGATGTGATTTAATGCAGGATGTTTTGTTTCTCGGTAACGGGATAAACAGAGCGTTTAACGGCGATTCGTGGAATAATCTTGTTGAGAAGATTTCCAAGGAATATGAATCAAGCCTGACCGCTGATGACGTTGAACACTTGCCGTTTCCGATGAAGGTTGTTGCTTTGTCAGGTGACAGAGTTGACAAGGCTATGCAATTTATATCGAAGGATATGAATTTTGTTAATTCTGACAGGCAGTCTGAATTGATAAGACGAATCTTTGATTTGCCGATTGAGAATATTATAACGGCGAATTACACTTTTGAACTTGAACAGATATCGGGAATCAAACCATCTCTTTACAGTTACAGAAAGATTCGCAAATTTACCAAAGGCTGTAAGGGCAAAGAAGATAAATTCGGTTTGTTCAGATATTATCAGCCTGAGAATTCCGATAAGAAGATATGGCATATTCACGGCGACATAACAGCTCCGTCAACGGTAATAATGGGCAATTATTATTACGGAAAGTTGCTCAGCGAAATTCAGACATATACATCAGGGTTTATCAAACGATATAAAACGTTAAAAAAACAAGGTTTGGAAATAACGGAACAAAGCTGGGTTGATTCGTTTCTGGCGAAGAACGTGCATATTCTCGGATTCGGGCTTGATTTAAGTGAAGCTGATATCTGGTGGCTGATTTGCTGCAAAAAGCGAAACTTTCCTGATACGAAAATATATTTTTATGTTCCGAAGGATAAAAAACATCCGCTCGGCAAGGCAAAAGAGGCTTTGCTTCGGTCATATAACGTTGTTATCGTTGACGATATTCCTTTTGATGGGGAATATGAACGTTTTTATCATAAAGCAATAGAAAGAATAGAATCTGAAATTCAGAACGGAGGAAAAACAAATGAAAATGTTTAAGAAGATTCTTGCGACAGTTTTGTGTGTTATCATGGTGTTCGGTTCGGCGCCGCTTTCGGGATTGGTTGGGCTTGACTTGCCCGAATTCAATCTCTTTACACCCAAGGCTTCTGCGGCAACTTACAGCGGTACTTGCGGTGATAATCTTACATGGACTCTTGATACGGATACAGGTGTACTTATTATAAATGGTTCAGGTGAAATGTATGATTGGATATCGGATTCATCCGTTCCGTGGTATTCATATCGGTCATATATCGAAACAGTAAAAATCAGTAACAGCGTAACAAGCATAGGCGAATATGCGTTCTACTACTGCTCTGGTCTCACAAGAATAACAATCGGTAGTGGTGTAACAAGCATAGGCGAATATGCGTTCTACTACTGCTCTGGTCTCAAAGATGTTTATTATACAGGTGATTTGGCAGGATGGTGCGAAATTGAATCAGCAGATTATAATCCTATGTATTATGCAAATAATCTTTATATCAACGGAGTTTTGATTGAAGGAGATATTGTTATCCCCGACGGCGTAACAAGCATAGGCGGTTCTGCGTTCTATGGATGCACCAAACTCACAAGCATAACAATTCCCGACAGTGTAACAAGCATAGGCGAAGATGCGTTCAGTTATTGCACCAAACTCACAAGCATAACAATTCCCGACAGTGTAACAAGCATAGGTTATCGTGCGTTCGCAAATTGCGCCAGCCTAAAAAGCATAACAATCCCAGACGGCGTAACAAGCATAGGCGGTTCTGCGTTCTACAGATGCACCGGTCTCACAAGCATAACAATCCCAGACGGCGTAACAAGCATAGGCGAATATGCGTTCTACGACTGCTATGGTCTCACAAGCATAACAATTCCCGACAGCGTAACAAGCATAGGCGAAT
>JAZSNQ010000260.1:0-5341 GCA_045536515.1 Acutalibacteraceae bacterium
TTATTTCACCTCGATTTTAAATAATCTTGCACCGTGGGAATTGACTTCTGCGGAGAATACACCGTCTGTTACCGCATATTCTTCATGCTTCCACATATCCCAAACAGAATAATTCATGCCGCCCATTGCAATATCGGTAACATCAAATTCAATATTTCTTGTTTCGCCATCGGTATTGAAAAGTGCAACATATTTGCAGTCATTGCCTTTAGAAGTCCATATGATTTCGCCCTTGCCGTCGGTTTCTTTTCTGCTGAACTGCTTTGCGCCGAACGAGGTTTTAAGCATATCAATAAGCTCTCTGTTCTGAAGAAGAGAAAGGGTGAATTCATCGTTTTCTCGCATTTCGGCACCAATCATAAGCGGTGAACGGAATATGCCCCAGAGCGTCATCATTGTTATCTGTTCATCATGGGTAAAACGGGTGTATCTGTTTCTGTATTCGGGGAGTTTTTCGGTTTTCTGAATTCTGCCGATGGGAAGCATATCGCAATCGGGCCACGCTCCCTGCTGAACATAATCCTGCCATGCATAGCAGCGTTCAAACATTGCATGAAGCTTGCTCCATTCATCCCAGAAATCGCCTGTCATTCGCCAGAGATTGGCGTTTGCTGCAAGATGCTCATGCTCCCATAAAGGTGCGGGACCGGGTGAAAGACTCAGCACCATATCTCTGCCGCAGTTATCAATCGCTTTTCGGAGCATTTCAATCTCACGGCGTGCGGAATAGGGGTTGTCCTTAAGGAACTCAGTGTTTGCGATATCATCGCATTTTATGTAGTCAACACCCCACTCAGCATAGAGTTCAAAAATGGAGTTGTAATATTCCTGTGCGCCCTTGGCATCGGGGTTGATGCCGTACATATCGGTCTGCCACGGACAAACGGAATACTGCTGTGCAATATCCTTTGCGGTTACACCTTCCGTTTTTGTTTTTGCATTGGCATGAACCGCCTGACGGGGAATGCCTCGCATTATGTGAATACCAAACTTAAGTCCGAGAGAATGAACATAGTCTGCAATGGGTTTGAATCCTTTTCCTCCTGCGGAGGAAGGAAATCTCTCGGGTGCGGGAATAAGACGTGAATATTCATCCATATAAAGCGGTGCGAAATTATGATATCCGTAGCTGTCAGCGGTGGGTTCTGACCACTGAATATCGCAGACAATATATTCCCAGCCATAGTCTTTAAGGTGTTTTGCCATATAGTCGGCGTTACCGATAAGCTGCTCTTCATTAACCGCCGCACCGTAGCAATCCCAGCTGTTCCAGCCCATGGGAGGGGTGGGCGCAAGTCTTTTATGCATAATTATCTTTCCTTTCGGTATACTCTTATCTCAAACTCTGCCTGAGTTTCAAGATAATCAAGATTATTTATTTTTTGTTGGTCTTCAATGCCTGTTTTATAATAATAAGGTGTCATTCTGAAAAGATTTTGTATTGCTTCGTTGGAGTCAAGACACAAATTCATTTTAGCCTGACTTGTTTTTACGCAGATAAAATCTTCAATTTCTGTATCGGGCACATCATTAAGATACGGCTTATCATAGATTGCCGCCTTGAGTCCGAGAAGATGTTTTTCGAGAGGAATTATCTTTATGAGATAACCGTTCTTTTTCAAAACACGGTGAAATTCTCTATCGGCATCGGGTGAAAAAATATTCAGCACCGCATCAAAGCTTCCGTCAGCAAACGGCAAATCAAACAGACTTGCAACCGCAAGAGGAATTCCGCTTTTGCGTTTTGAAGCATATTCAAGTGCGTCCTTTGAAATATCAATACCCGTAACGAAAATTTCTTTCTCTCTTTCGGAATAATATTTCTTCAGTCCCGCCGAATAATAGCATTCTCCGCAGCCCGCATCAAGAAAACTGCCGCCGTCGGGAAGATACTTTTCACAAATTTTACAAAGCTCATCACGCAAAAAAATGTAATATCCCGAATCAAGGAAATCGCGTCTTGCCCTGACCATAAGACGGTCATCGCCGTGGCGTTTTGCAGAGGATTTCTGTGACTGCAAAAGGTTCACATAACCGAATTTTGATTTATCAAAGCAATGCCCGTTTTCGCAGCAATAAAGCTTTTCTTCTTCGGAAAGCTCTTTTTTGCATACGGGACAAATAAAATTTATCATTTCTTAACCCTGTATTTCTCTATTTTTCTCATCATCGTTCTGCCAACATCATGCATGAATCTTTCACACGCAGGAAGCAAATCATCCGGAAAGCCGTTAAGAAAACGGTCTGCTTCATATGTAAAATTGCCTTTGTAGTCAATTTCACCAAGTGCATGAAGAATATCATCCCAATCCATATCCATCATGTAAGGAAGTGTGTGGCTGTCGTTGACATGGTCGTTATCATGAACATGAAGGCAACCGAGTCTGCCACCCATCTGACGAATCATTGAACCTGCATTATCGCCTACAAGTCCGCAGTGACCGAGGTCAAGGCAGGCGGTGAAATTATCGGGATTCAGGGCATCAACATATCTGTTGAAATCTTCTGCAACCGAGCAGACATTGGGAACAATTCTGTTAAGTTCTTTATCCCATCCCCACATATTTTCAAGAGCGATTTTAACGCCGTAATCTTTGGCATAAGGTTCAAGCGAATAATAAAGCTCCATGTTGCGTTCAAATTGATTTGCGCTGTACTGAACGGGATGAACAACACAGATTTTCGCATCAAGCAAGCCTGCTATTTCAAGAGCTCTTTTAAGTTTTTCAAAAACCTGTACGGTGTAAAGGCTGTCATATTCCTTTGCGCTGGGAAACGGTGCGTGCGACTGTTCAAATGTTACACCGTAATAATCGGCAATGTTTTTCAACGCGGTAACATGATTTTTATAGTTTGCCGTGTTAAGCACATCATTATCGTCATCCATTTTGAACATGGAATAGTCGATTCCGTCAAAACCGCTTTCGCAGATAATACGCACCGCTTCGGCATCTCCGAGGCGCTCTGAAATTCTCTCTGTCTGATTAACAAGCTTCATAAAAATCCTCCTTGATAAAGGTTCCAATGCTATTATATCAGTTTATTTTTGCTTCTACAAGCTAAATAATTGAAATATGTTAACAATTTTTTAATTGACAATTAAAAAAAAATATATTAAATTATAAAAGAGAAAATAAAAACGAGGTATAAAATCATGGCTAAGGCAGAATACAGAAGCTCCATACGCTCAAAAAATCTTATCAAAAAGGCTTTGGCTAAGCTGATTCACGAAAAGGAAATTTCAAAAATTACAGTTTCGGATATTATCAGAGAAGCCGATATAAGCCGCGGAACTTTTTATGCACATTTTCCCGATGTCAAAACCGTTGTAACTCAGATTGAAAGCGAAGAAATGAAAAACCTTATGGATTTTGTTGATAAATACGGTTTTGAAAACATCTGCACAAATCCCGGAGAATTCATTGCTTCCATCTGTGAATATATGATAAAGGATATGGAATACTACCGTATGCTTGCGCAGTCAAACATACTCAACAATTTCATCTGGCGTCTTGTAAATATATATTATGAGAAGCTTCTTGAGTACATAATAATTTCTAAAAACATAAGTGACAAAAACGAAGCTGAGGTCTATCTCATTTATATCACTTCAGGCGCAAAAACCGTTATACTCAGCTGGCTTAACGGTGAAATGAAAGGCACAGCCGAAGAAATCGGAGAAAGACTCGGAAAACTGATAAAACTTACGCAATCATATTACGGAAACTAACAAAAAGGCACGGTGCAAAATCAAAATTGCACCGTGCAGATTTTTTATAATCCGATAAGACCGAGTAAACCGTAGGAAAAGATACTCATGATAAGATTTGCTATCAGAATACCGAGAGCAATAATAGGAAATGATGTTTTTATTCTGATATCAAGCAAAGCAGCAATAAGAGCACCCGTCCAACCGCCCGTACCGGGCAAAGGAATTGCAACAAAAGCGAGCAGTCCCCAATTTCGCCAGCGCTTGACTTTTTCGCTTTTTCTCATTGAACGGACTTCGAGCTTTTCAATAAGTCCTCCGATTTTTTTGAATCTTTTGAGAAACTGAAAAATTCTGCGGATAAAAAGCAGAATGAACGGTATCGGAATGATATTTCCCATATAACAAATAACAAAAGCTTTCATAAGCTCAACATCAAGCAGCTTTGCAGCAATCATTCCGCCTCTGAGTTCAAGAATGGGGAACATTGAAATAATGAATATTATCAGTTCCTTCGGAATTGTTCCCTGAAACAGTCCCACAAGATAATCTGTAATGGCTTCTGTCATTGAATTATTCCTTTCTCGAGAATATTCTGTTCAATGAGAAAATCATGGGCACTCTGGAGAATGTTTCTGTCGTTGATAAAACGGAGAGTATCCATCGCTTTGTCAAAATTGAGCCAGATATAATCTTCGATTTCTTCTTTTTGAATTGTTGTTTGTGTATCCTTTGTTTTGGCAAGGAAAATTGTAACGGATTTTTCAACCCTGCCCTGGATTGTATATTCCGATTTCGAGGCAAACTGAGGAAGAATCTGAATATGAATTCCCGTTTCCTCAAGCACCTCTCTCATAGCCGTCTGCTCATGGGTTTCGCCCTTTTCGATATGACCCTTGGGAAATCCCCAATGGGTACTGCGTCGGTTTTTGATAAGCAGATAACGGACTTCATTGTTGATGATACGGTAAACCACCGCACCGCATGAACGTTCATAAAGACATTCAAGCTTATAGTTTCTTCCTTTTTCCGCAAATGCAACGGCATCCTCAATCTGATAGGAAATAAATCTCATGCTTTTCGGGGCTACGACATACACCGTGGGACTGCCGTCTGCCCTTTTTATTGCGGCAATAACTCTGCCGTCGAAGGTTCTTACGGGATGATTGATCCCCATTATATAAGCGCCGTGAGATATGCTGTCATAACGCTTTTTTCCTTCTATTGCGCCGAAATTAAGCTGATAGACAAATCCGAATTGCCTGTTTACGGAGCGGATAGGGTTTGTAACCCTTACTCTGACATATTTGCCGAGCATTTAACCACACCTTTCGGAAGGTCATTAAGACCCAAGATAAATACTTATGTATTATACTAAATTTATCCGATTAAAACAATAGTTTTATCAAAATTTATATAATTCCCAAATAAAATAATCATATGTTGAAAATTTTTCATCATTTTTACAAAATCAGTTCACGGATTACGGAAGATTTGCTCCGCAGAATTTTACTATTGATTTATATATATAAAGTATGATATTATAAATATATATTTCTACTTTTACGGAAGAAGTGAAAAACATGAAAAGAATCCTTGTTGCCGATGACGAAGCCCGTATCAGAAGGCTCG
>JAZSNQ010000250.1:0-8218 GCA_045536515.1 Acutalibacteraceae bacterium
CATTCATTTGAATGTCCTCCTTTTGATTTCTTGGTGCAGTTGGTAGCCGCACCCTTATTCTATCAAAAGGAGTTTTTCTTGTATACGCATCGCTAAAGCTTTTTGGGAACCCCTGGCACAGCCAGGGGTTTTCAAATACAAGCAAAAAACCGCCTCATTTTACTGTGAAGCGGTTTGAAAGTTTGGGTTATTCGTCGTCAGCAAGATTAGCTGCTGCCTCTGCCTGAATTTCGGGGTCATAAGAAAGCACGGGCTGTTCATTCTTATTTTTAATATTTCGGTCAACATAGTTTTTGGTTATTTTCATAACAAGCGGGAAGAGAACGACAACGCCGATAAGATTGGGAATCATCATAAGTCCGTTGAACGTGTCTGAAATATCCCATGCAAGAGTTGATGTCATAACCGCACCGAATATTACTGTTATAACATGAATCACTTTAAAGATAACAGTTGTTTTTGCACCAAAAAGATATTCCCAGGCTTTTGAACCGTAGTGCGACCAACCGAGAACCGTTGTGAATGCAAAAAGAAACATTGCAATTGCAACAAATTTCTGACCGATATTACCCCAATGGAAAACACTGTTGAATGCACCTGCAACAAGAGTTGCGTCGGTAAGACCTTCGGCAATTTCACCTGTTTTTGCATCAAAAACTCCGGATGTGAGAACAACAAGAGCTGTAATTGTACATACAACCATTGTGTCAGCAAAAACCTCAAATATACCCCACATACCCTGTTTCACAGGTTCTTTAATGTTGGAGTTTGAGTGAACCATAACCGATGAACCGAGACCTGCTTCATTTGAGAAAACGCCTCGCTTGAAGCCCTGAGTAATTGCTGCACTGATTGCAGCACCGAGAGTACCGCCGACAAACGCTTCAGGTTTGAACGCATTAACAAAAATGCTTTTAAATGCAGGGATAATCATATCATAATTAGAACCGATTATTACAAGACTGCCTGCAATAAAAAGAACAATCATGAAAGGAACAACTTTTTCGGCAACGTTTGCAATTCTCTTAAGACCGCCAAGGGTAATAAGAGCAACAAGAACCATAATTACAATACCAAGGATAAGGTTGTAAAGCGAAACTCCGCCGAAAATATGAACGGAAGAAAGAGCCTCAACATCAAATGCCGTTGCAACGTTGGCAACAATCTTATTAACCTGACCCATACTGCCGATGCCGAATGAAGCAAGCATTGTGAAAATGCAGAAAAGAACAGCAAGGATATTACCGATTGTTTTGCAGCCTTTTTTCTTTCCGAGACCGTCGCGAAGATAATACATCGCACCGCCCGACCATTCACCGTTTATATTGCGGCGGCGAAAATAGATGCCGAGGACGTTTTCCGAGTAATTTGTCATCATGCCGAAGAACGCAGCAACCCACATCCAGAAAACAGCACCCGCGCCGCCAATGCAGATAGCGGCAGCAACACCGGCGATGTTACCTGTACCGACAGTTGCTGCAAGAGCCGTGCAAAGTGCCTGAAACGGCGAAATAGTGCCTTTTTCTTTTGAATGACCGATAACATTCTTTGCAAAAAGGCTTCCGATTGTTTTCTTCCACCAATGACTAAGATGTGTTACCTGAAAAAACTTTGTGACACAAGTCATAAGAACACCTGTACCGATGAGCAAAATAAGACCGTATTTGCCCCATACAACGCTGTTGACGGAACCGTTGATTTCCGCAACCTTTTCAAAAAAAGCTTCCATTTGATTTCCTCCGAATCAATAAAATAAAAAAATCGGATTACAAGGCGTAATCCGACAAAAGCACAAAAATCCTCCCTGAAAACGGGAAGTAAAAACTTTGTCCTTTCGCCTGAGAGATTAACGAGACCGCCTTGCCCCTTCGGCACTCAATTTAATGAGATTCTCCAAAGTTATGTCCATTTGCAGTCCCTTTCCCTTTCGGGAAGCCTGAGAGCGTTACTCCTTCGGCAGCATAGCTTCTTCTGCAAACTTCATCCATAAATATTTGATTTTTGAGAATTATAACACTTGTTTTTATAAATTGCAAGTGTTTTTTTTATATATGTAAATTCTTTCCGACACCTGAGTTAAAAATATAATAAAAAGGCCATCAACTGATGACCTTTTATTTTTATTCGGTTTCTGCTGTCTCTTTGAATGCTCTGCGCTGTGCAAGTTCTTTTTCAACCTGCGCCTTCTGTTCAGGAGAATACTTGATGAAAAGAAGCGGAATGATGTAGAGCAAAGCAGCGATTGCGGGAGTAAGCATAACAAGAGGCCAGATCCAACTTTCAAATGTTGCGCTCTGTGTGCCGTAATATACCGCACCCGGAACATCGGCAACAGCCTGATATCCGATAAGACTGAGCGACATTGTGGCCAGTCCGCCCGTGATACCGCTTGAAACCTTTGTGAAAAAGGTCTGCATTGCAAAGGTCACACCTTCGGTACGCTTTCCCGTTTTCCATTCCATATAATCGACACTGTCACAGAAAAGAGATGTCTGAGCAATGCTTACCGCACCCGAAGGAATGTTGAGAATTGCCATAATCGCAATGCCGATAAGCATATTTTTACCTTCAAATCCGATAAGGAACGCAGCAACTCTGCCGATGATTGTGCATACCTGAACAACAATGATAAGATTTCTGTAGCCTCCGCAGATATCCCTGAGCTTTGTAGCAAAAATCATGCCGATAAAACTCGGTGCATAAGTCAATGCGGAATAAATTGTGGTAATACCGAGCGCACCGATAAACCCTCCGAACTGACCGTCAGGTAGCATATATTTAAAGAAATATGTTATAAGATTGTTGCCGAATGCAAGTGAACCGAATATACTTGCCAAGGTAAGAAGCATAAGCATCTTGTTTTGTAAAAGAAGCTTGAAGCATTCTATCATTGAGGTCTGCTGCTGTTCAATCCGAACAATGCGGACTCTTTCCTGTGCTTTATAGCATTTGGCACTTATGAGTGCACCGCCGAGACCGAAAATAGCGGCAAAAACAAAGGTCATCAAAGCGAGCGAATTGCCCGATGCAAGAGCAACGGATTCCATAACCATAGGAATTAATGCGCTGAAAACGCCGTAGAATATTGAACCGATTGTTCTTGCCCACTGAACAAATTTGTCTCTTTCATTTGAATCGGGAGAAACAACGGATGTCATTCCCCATATTGCAACATCCTGCAAGGTATATGTTATATCCCAGCAGAGATACATGATTACAAAATATGAGACACGAAGCCACAAAAGACTTTCAGCTGTTGAGAAAACAATGAATAATAAAATTGTGAAAACACCGACGGGTACGGGTGTGTATCTGAGCAAGGGTCTGAGTTTTTCACCGCTTTTGAAACGGTGACGGTCAACAATTGCTCCGATAATCGGATCGTTTATGCCGTCCCATATTTTCATTAAAAGAAGAAGCACGGTAACAACTGCCGGCGGAAACATTGCGATATCGGTCATAAAATATGTAAAGAACGATGCACCGACCATACAATAAACAAGATTCTGACCCGCCAGTCCTGTCATAAAATTATTTCTTTCTTTTTTGCTGATATAATCCATAAAAACGGTAACTGCCGATTTAACACGGCTGTTACGACCTCCTTTCATCTTTTTTGATAATTATACAATATTTTAACCGCATAATCAATTTATTTATAAATTTTTTCAGAATGCAGTTCAAAAAGTTGAATTTTGTTTCAGATAATATCCGCGGTCGGCATCCTGTCATAAAACTTGCCTTCATACCTGTTATGAAAGTTTTTTTCTTTGCTCTGATCAACGGCAAAGATTTGATTGCGCGAATAAAGAATTGCAATTTTTATATTTTGACCCGCATTTTCAATAAAATACTTTTTGATTTTTTTATAATCCGGGTCTTTTATTTTCAAAACATCGGGAATATGAACAGAAGATGAGCTGCAAAGCAAATCGCATATAATTTTTTCCCTTAGTTTTTCCTTATCACATTTATCACAAAAGAAATAATAAAGTTTTTCTGCATAATCTGAAAGCCGCATTCTGCTGCCGTTTACGGAATTTCCGAAATCGTTGAAAACATCAAACGC
The DNA here is from genome assembly GCA_045536515.1 of Acutalibacteraceae bacterium. GTDB lineage: Bacteria > Bacillota > Clostridia > Oscillospirales > Acutalibacteraceae > CAG-177. The sequence goes on from JAZSNQ010000250.1 coordinate 4,070, forward strand.
CGAAAAACCGACTTCATCTGTAAGATAGTCAAGGGTAAATAAAAAACGTCCGCTGTTATAAAGCCTGTCAACTGCATCTTCGCAATTTTTAAGCATTTTTATTTCATTATGTGAAAGCCACGGAGTAGATGTGACCTCGTAAGGCGGATCATCAATAAATGTGCACGGATACTTTCCCTTGTTTTCACGCATATCCGCACCGTAAAGAAGCTTTAAAAATCCCATCTGGAGCATATGCGCTTTAAGTGAATACGCGATATTGAAACCGATTTTAAAGCTCTCAAAGTCTTCACCCGTAAGTCCCGCAATAAGGTCAATATGGATGTGCATATTGTCAAAGCTTATGAGTTTACGGATGTTTTCAACAAGCTTATCAGTATTGGTTTTACGGTTAATTATCTTCAGCGTTTCTTCATTAAATGATTGCATACCTATTTCAAGCTGCACAGCACCACCGGGCATTGAGGATAATATTTCAAGTGTGCTTTCTTTTAAAATATCGCCAGCAATTTCAAAATGGAAACAGACATTGTCCGGTATCTCTTTACCGTAATTATCTTTGATAAACATCAAAATTTCGTTGGCTCTTTCAGCGTTCGCATTAAAAGTACGATCAACAAATTTCACTGTCTGCGTACCGCTTTTTGAGAGTCTGATTATATCGTTTTTCACTCTTTGAATATCAAAAAAGCGAAGAGGTGAACACCTCCCCGAAAGGCAGAAAGCACAGCGGTAGGGGCAACCTCTGGAGGTTTCGATATAAGATATTCTGCCATTGAGATTTTCAAAGAATTCATCACAGAAAGGTGACGGCGGAGTATCTGTATATTCCTTTTCGGGAACGGAAACAAATTCTCCGTTTCTTCTGTATGTGAGACCAGATACAAAACTTGAATCTCCGTTCATGTTATCAAGAAAATCGGAGAAAGTCCATTCTCCCTCCCCGGAAAGAACAAAATCAACAAAACAATATTTTTCAAGAACATCTTTAGAACGGTATGCAACTTCAGGACCGCCAAGCACAATTTTGCAATCATATTTATTTTTTATAATTCGGCAGATTTCAAGAGTTTTCGTAATGTTCCATATATAACATGAAAAAGCAACTACATCGGGTTTTTCATTTATAATTTCATTGGCAAAGACTTCTGTGTCACCGTTGATTGTGCTTTCCATAACCAATATATCATATATGTTTTTTGAAAATTCACGAACACCTGCAAGCAAACACCAGGGAGAAAGCGAAGCATGGACATATTTTGAATTAAGACAAGAAATAATAACCTTCATCACATCAGAACTCATTATAAAAAACAGTCTCTTCAATCGGTCTGTAAACCATGTGTCTTTCGTTCGGGACTGCATCGGGTGCGGGATAGCCCATAACAAGAAGTGCAACAGGCTCAATGTTTTCGGGAATTGAAAATTCTTCACGCATTCTGAACGGATTGAAATGCATAACCCATGTTGAACCGACACCAAGTTCCCACGCTTCAAGCATCATGTGTGTTGTAACAATGCTTGCATCAACAATACCGCTTTGACTGCCGTCATAGGGTCTTGTCCAGCATTCATCCTTGTTATAACAGACAAGAATTGCACAAGGTGCATCAAAATGACAGCGTGTGCATTCTTTAAGCTTTGCAAGCGTTTCTTCGCTGTTGATAACAAGAATTCTCTGTGGCTGATAATTACATCCCGTCGGTGCAATATGCCCCGCCTCAATAATCTTATCAATAACATTTTTTTCAAGAGGCTTATCAATAAATTTACGCACCGAATATCTGTCGGCTGAAAATTTCAGAAATTCCATAACTGCTCCTTATAATTCATAAAATATCAATGATGATGGTGGTGGTGATGATTATTACCCGAAGAAACACAGTATTTCACAGTACAGTTTTCTTCATGGCAATGTTCATTTTCATTTTCAAGCTCAAGTGTTGCGTGAACAATACCGTGCTCCCTCAACTCTTCGCGGACTTTTTCTTTTATTTTATGAGAATCCGAATCTGTAACAATGTGCATTGTTGCATAGTTGCTCTGACCGTCCATGCTCCAGATATGAATATGATGAACACCAAGCACTCCGTCAATTTCAGAAATATGTCCGGAGATTTCTTTCACATCAATTCCATGCGGTGTTTTTTCAAGAAACAAATCAATCGCTTCCTTAAGATTTCTGACAGCATTTATAAAGATAAATATTGACACACCCACAGACATAATCGGGTCTATATAAACAAAATCGGTTATCTTCATAACAATTGCACCGATAAGCACAACAGCCCACCCCAAAACATCCTCAAGCATATGCAGATTAACCGCCTTCTGATTCAGCGAATCCCCTTCGCGAGTAAAGTAAGCTGCACAAAAATTGATACAAACACCCACAACGGCAAAAACAATCATACCGTTATAATTAATTTCGGCGGGATTTATAAATCTGTTGACAGCATTATAAATTACTGCAGCCGAACCGAAAAGAAGAATCAATGTTGTTATAACGCTGCCGATGACAGAATACCTTGCGTAGCCGTAGGTATATTCGTCATCAGGCTGCTTTTTGCTTTTCTTTTCAAGAAAATATGATATTCCTATTCCTGCTGCATCACCAAAATCATGAATTGAATCAGAAACAATCGCAACACTGCCGGTAAATATGCCTCCGATAAATTCAAAAATTGAAAAGGCAAAATTCAGCAGAAATGCCGTCAAAATATTTTTTTCTGATTTCATAAATACCTCCTATCGCCTACTCAAATCTTTTTCCGTCTTTATAAACAACACCGTCTGTAACCGTTATTTTCAGAATAATTGTATTAACATCACTTTCATCTGTGTGACCGTTATTATACCAAGACACAAACGCATTCCTCAACTTGACAGCCAAATCTTTATTTTCTTCAAGACAAATATATCCTAAACTTTCAGCTTTACCGTGTCCCGAAAACCATTCACCACAAATACCAACAACAGGATTTACATTAATATGCTTCATCTTATTTGTTGCAGCATTAGTAATTGTATAAAAAGCTCCGTCAATATAAATTGCATCAACAATTCTGACCCACGGTTTTCCCGTTTCGTCAACAGTTGCAACAGAAATAAGAGAGTCAGTACTGAAACGCTCTTTCAATATGTTATCAAAATCTTTATTCATAGAATTACCTTTCAGTTTCAGTAATCATTTTGAATTCATTTCTTAAACTCTCAATATCCGTATAAACAATCCCGTGTATGCCGAGTTCTTTTGCGGCTTTGATATTTTGGGCAGAATCATCAATAAAAACACATTCATCAGGATTGAGTTTGTATGTTTCCAAGAGGTATTTATAAATTCTCATATCGGGTTTTGCAATTTTTAAATGTGATGAAACAACAGCACCCTTTGCTTTTTTGAAGAAATCAAATTTATTGCTGATGTATTCATATCCGTCTTTTGAGAAATTGGTCAGAAGATAAATATTATACCCCTGACTGTAAACTTCATTATAGAATTTCACCGTATCTTCGTATGCAACATAAAGCTCCATCCAATCATCGGCAAAAAATCTTCTGAGTTCAGACTCCAACTCTTTATGCTTTTCAACATAGATTTCAATAATATCCCTGAAGCTATCATACTTTGCAATATCCATATCTCCCCAAAGAGAATCTGTCCATATAGCATCAAGCAAAGCCTGATATTTTTCTTCATCATAGCCGTATTTTCTTAAATATTCGCTCGGGTCGTTGTTGATTAAAACTTTGCCTAAATCAAAAATAACATTTTTAATCATTGAAACAACTCCTTTTACAATCCGCAGACTAAGTATAGCAATTTTCTTGGTGCAAATCAACATAAACAAGTACAGGCCGACCGATTCTTTTTAAGTTTATCGGTCAGCTTCAATGTTTAATCGCCTTATGCAACCAACGAAGTCCGTTGCCCGGTTTGCTGCAACGGAGTTTATTCCGACATATTCTTTCTGTACTCAACAAGAGCATCCAGGCAAAGGTCAATCAGGTTGGCATCCATTTTATTCGCAGGCTTTTCAAGTTCTTTTGCAACAAGCTCATCTAATTTTTCTTTGTCAAGCTCAAGGGAATTGTCACCCAGATATTCCGTTATCGCTTTAAGTTTTTGTTTGAATTCTTTCAAAATAT
>JAZSNQ010000156.1:0-2572 GCA_045536515.1 Acutalibacteraceae bacterium
AATACTCTTTGGCTTCGGGTTTTATCTCACCGTCATTTTCGTTGCCGATAATCAGCGGCTTACCGTCAAGACGGAACCAAAGCTCATCGAGTCGGGGATATTTTGCATTGAGTTCGGCATTGTTATAAATTTCATCGTAAATTCTGTTGATTGTATCTGCGGAATAGGAATTGGTGTAGTATGCGATTTGCGGAACATCAAAGCTCTGAAGCAGATATTCATACCATACGCCTACAAGTTTTTTCGCAGGCTCCGAATATGTAAATGCGTTTGTTGCGTCGATAACTATGAAATCAACCGCAGCATCTGTCAGCATCTGAACATGCTTTCTGAAAACCCATTCATCGCTTGCAGAATAATATCCGAGAAGCGGTTCGCCCCAGAAATGGAATTCCTGTCTGTTTCCGCCGCCAGCCGCAATCCATTCCTCTTCCGAATTTATTGCATCGGGATGTTCTGTAACAAGCTTTGAATTATCAATTATCCGTGTGCTTCCGTGTTGACCTTGCCAGAGAAAATAGAAAACACCCACAAGCTTTTCGCTTTCTCCTGCGGAAACAATGCTTCTGCCGAGAGCGTCCGTGCAGGCAAGTGAGCCGTTGATATCAGCAGGCTTTTCCGTAATTGTTCCCACACCCGTAATGCTGTTTATCAGAGTCATAAAAAACAGTATGACCGTCGTTATTTTATGGACTATAAACATTTCAAATCCACTCATAATCCACTCTCCCCATCTTTAATGTTTCGGAATTATATAAAATATTAAGTTCTATGCAAATTGGAATTTGTCAGTTTACCCTACCTATCATATCGAGAGGGATTTCTTTAAAATCAGGAGCGTCTTTTCTGATTTCATCAATATCCTTGATATTATAATCTCCGTTATCGGGATCCACAAAAATTTCATCGCATTTGCCGACATTATATATTGCATTTTCGCTTATATCGCTGAACCTCCAAACGGAGCTGTAAACATCGCCATAGCCCATATTTTTATTAATGATAATATTATTTTTGAATGTGCTTGCAGGGTTGGGAATATAATCAGGCGTATGTGATTTTGAAATATCGTCTGTGCAGTTCTTGTATTCGGGGAATGCATTTTGCCAAGCTTCACTCTGCCAGGGTGAATTATACAGTGCTTCCCACATATCACCACTGCCTATGTAAGCATGAGTGAACCACCCGTTTTCAAGAGCACCTTCTCTTGCTCTGTCATCAAACCTCAGAGCATTGTTGCCGGGGTTAACGATAATGTTATTGGTTATGACGTTATCTCTGCCACCACCCACGTGAATTGAGTTACTGGGAATATTGATAAGAAGGTTACCGTAAATCTGATGACCTGAAACCGCATCATCAAGATAAATACCATCGGGGTTGTGATTTTCCGAACCGACGTTATAAATACAATTGTATCTTACAATATTGCCGTACCACACCCAGCTTCTTCCCGAATAAATTGCACCTGCATCATCCGAAAGAAGGCATACATCGTGGATAAGATTATATTCAATAATGTGATTGTTACCTTTGTAGGTAATTGCTTCGTGAGGAGAGTTCGCCATTTCGTTGTGAGAACAAATATTTCCCACGCCTTCAAGAGTAACGGCCGGCTGATAGGTCTGGTAAATTTCCGACCAATCGTGGATGTAATTGTTGTCAGCCTTGCTGTTGCCGGGAGTAAGAGTTTCTGTATCGCCGCCGGAAATAATAATTCCACCCTTTCCGGTACGGGTGATTTCGTTGTTATATGCAAGATTGTTGCTTCCGTTCATAACAAGAGCATTGCCTGCAACATTTTTGATAAGACAATTCTGAACGGTATTGTTATTGCCTGTTATAACTACGCCGTCACTTCGTGTTCCTTTTACGGTTAATCCGTCAAAGGTGATGTAATCAGCCTCGGAATTTATTACGGGATTGAGTGAGAGAGAAAGAATAATTTCTGCATTATCCTTGTTTTCAGGTTCCCACATACAAAGCAATCCGTTTTCTCTGTCGAGATACCATTCTTCAGGTGCAGAAAGTTCTTCAAGAACGTTGAAAAAATAGTACGGTGCATCTTCTTTTGTTCCGTAAAGACTAACAAATCTGGGAGTAAGCTCACGAGTATCTTTATCAAAATTTCCTATGGGAGTTGAAGCATCCGCCCAATCATATTTCCAATAGCCGAACATCCACACATCATCAAGGTTTTTCCAGCCTGAAATTCTCTTTGCAAGTTCAGGATTAACTTTGTAAATATCCGGTTCGGGATTACGGATTTCATACCAATCTTTAACCTCTGTAAGCGCACCGTCGGATTCCTTGCCCAAGCCTGTTTTTACAACCTCTTCGGTATAAAGATATTCATTATCGGGATATCTTGCAATGGTTTGTCTTATGTCATCCACGAAAAGCTCGCAATAAAGAGGACCTGTATAATCGCCGTCATAGTTATCTGCTGTATGGTAAGAGCCGATTGCATAAATCTTATCCCAATCATCGCTTGTGAGCGAATATGGTGCTTTTGTCAGGTCAATAACCTCAACATTTTCCTGAGCATCGGCAGAAAGTCTTTCTGCAATTT
>JAZSNQ010000081.1:0-7576 GCA_045536515.1 Acutalibacteraceae bacterium
GCTTTTGAAACTGAACCTACAAAAGAACAGTTGGATGCTTACTATGAAGAATACCTGAATAACCTTGAAACAGCTTATGCGGCAGAGACGATTTCGGTTGAAAATAACATAAATATGTTTGTAGAACGCATGAACGAAAAAGCTCAAGAACTTGGTATGACAAACACTTCAGTTTCTACCGCTGACGGAAATGGTGGTAGTAGAGACTATAGTACAGCACGAGATGCAATGAAAATGATGATTGCTGCTTCTAAAAACAATGTTATCGCAGAGGTTTGGGCAAACACATATTCTAATAGTGGAGCTAATGGTACGCATACTTTTTCTGTTAAAAATGGTGAAAGAATTCGTAGTGTTACTGGCAAAACCACAATTACGAACGATCCTCTTTTGACTGATTATAAAATTTTAGGCGGAAAAACTGGTACCGGTCCTGAGACACGATGCATAGGTGTAATTGCCGAAATTGACGGTCAAAAGGTAGTTGCTGTTATAATGGGAGCGACAAGCGAAGCAAACAGGTATTCAGCTATCAATGATTTGCTTGGTATAGCTTCTAATAAAATAGCAGATTCAAGCTATGATGTATCAACAGAAACTGTAGAAGATGCTCCTTCTGCAATTGCAGCTATTATAACTGATGACGGATATGAAATACTTTACGAGCAGGCGGCAGACACAAGACAAAACCTTGCATCAATGACAAAGGTATTAAACGTATTGACAGCTTTGGATTATATTGAAGATCCTAAAACTGAAACATTGGTATTAAAGTATTCTGAATACGGTGATAATGTTTATCCGTATGATGAATTCACTTATGAAGATGCCTTTTATCACATGCTGTTACCTTCATCAAACACAACTGCAAAGGCCGTTGCACGCTCAATAGGCGAGAAGATTACGAATTCATAATCGTTTATTTCTTAAAATAAATCTTTATTAATGTACATATAATTTTCGAGAGCAGGAGAAATCCTGCTCTTATTGCCACTCTTCGGAGTGGCATTTTTTATTAACAAAATGTAAAATCTTATTTTTTGCTCAGCTTTTTAGTAACTTTTCGACCGTTTTTGACATATATATTAAAAGGCATTTTACTCGGTATTATGACGAATATCCGGAGCTTTTCAACAAGAAATATACGGTTGCCCCCGAATCATATGCTGTAGCACTTCCCGAATGGAACGATGTTGAGTTTGATATTAATCCGTCTGACGGTAAAAAAGACACAATCATCGTTGGGCTTTCGTATTTCACGGAAGAAGGCTCATATAAAGATATCATTCTTAATCTCAACGGTGACGAATTCACGGTTGAAGATGTCTATGCTTTCAGTGCCGAATATTATCTTGTCAATTCAAACGGCAGATATTTTATTTATCTTGTGCCACACGGCTATAACGATTACACAAACATTCTTATTTATGACCTGAACGGCAATAAGATAAAAGAAGCAGGTGAACTTGACAGAACTGCTTTCGGCAGTCAGGTATGGGAGGATGAAAACAAAGATACCCATCAGGCAAAGCTTCTTTTCAATAATCCCACACAGTTTGTTCTTGAAACAACCTTTGATATTCTCGGAACATACGCTGCCGATAAAACCTACACCGTAAATTCCGAAACAGGTATGCCCGAATCAACCGATGAATTCTATACCATAGACGAAAGATTTGCGTTCGTTCTTACATCAAAAGAAGCTTTCAACGTTAAAATTCTTCCCGATATGAATTCTGAACTTGTCAAAGCGGGTTCTGAGTTCACACTTCTGCGCACAGACGGAAAAACATACGTTGATGCAAAGCTTGATGACGGAAGAGAATGCAGAATTAATGTTGAGAGAAACAGAACGGATTATCAGCTCTGTATCAACGGAACACCCGAATATGAGCTTTTTGAAGAGATTTATTACGCAGGATAAATAAACAGGGAGAGCCGTCTTTGCGACGGTTCTTTTTGTTGCAAGAGATGTTGAATTATGTTAGAATAACAATATAAATCAAATGCAGGGTGATGTTATGAAAGATTTCAGTAAAGTAAAATTCAAATGGACTTTCCGTGATTATCAGCAGGCGGTGCTGGATAATTCGCAAAAGCATCTTAAGGATAAAAGAATACATATCGTTGCCGCACCGGGCAGTGGTAAGACAATTCTCGGTCTTGAGCTTGTCCGCAGACAGAATTCACCTGCGCTCGTTATGTCGCCGTCGGTTACAATCCGTCAGCAGTGGGGCGAAAGATTTATTGAAGCATATCTGCCTGAAACGGAAAACCCCGATGAATATATTTCTTATTCGCTTACTTCTCCCAAGCTGATAACCTCAATAACATATCAGGCATTACACGCCGCTTTCACAAAATCCGTTATGGAAGCCGAAGCGGATGAAGATGAATTTCAAACAGAGGAAGCACAGGATTTCAGCAATTTTGATATTTTTACCGAAATCAAAAAGGCAGGTATTAAAACAATCTGCCTTGACGAAGCGCACCACCTCAAAAGCGAATGGCAGAAGGCTCTCGAAAAGTTTGTTGAAATGCTCGGCAAGGATGTAACAATCATCGCTCTTACAGCAACTCCGCCTTATGACAGCGCACCTGCCGAATGGAACAGATACCAGACCCTCTGCGGAGATATTGACGAAGAAATTTTTGTTCCGCAGCTTGTAATGCAGAAAACTCTCTGCCCTCATCAGGACTATATATATTTCAGCTATCCCACCGCAGAGGAAGCGCAGATTCTCGCAAATTACAAAGCAAAAGCATCGGCTGTTACCGATGAAATAATCAGAAGCGGTCTGCTTTCAAAGGCTTTGCAGGCCTCAAATGCCGCCAATAACGAAGAGCTTCTTTACGATAACCTTGCAGGCTTCAAATCACTTGTCTGTGTTGCGAAAAAAGGCGGCGCAAACATTTCAAAAAGCCTTGAGGAAAAGGTTTTTGAGGGCAGAAAGCCGACCGTTTATTCAATAGCTGAAGCTGAAAAAGCGTTTCAGTTTATTGTTGATAAGTGCGATATATTTACCGAAGAAATAAGTGAAGAATTAAAAGCAATTCTTTTCAAAGAAGCTCTTATCGAAAAGAGAAAAGTCCGCCTTGCTTCAACCGATAAAATAAATAAAATGCTTGTTTCTTCAACCGGAAAGCTTGCCAGCATTAACAGCATTGTTGCAAGTGAGAATGCAAATCTCGGTGACTCTCTGCGTATGCTCATTCTCACCGACTACATCAAAAAGGATATGCTCAAGCTCGTCGATACGGATGAAGAAATTCACGCTCTCGGTACGGTTCCAGTATTTGAATCAATCCGCAGAACAAAGCCCGATGCAAAGGTTGCCGTGCTTTCGGGTACGCTTGTAATTCTGCCCGATTCAGCCGTTGAAACTGCGCAGGAAATCGCATATAACGAGGGTGTGCCTTGCAGAATTAAGAAGCTCGAAAACACAAATCACACCGAAATCATTTTCAGCGGCTCAAACAAAAATAAAGTCAGCATTATAACAAAAGCGTTTCAGCTCGGTGTTATTAATGTCCTTATCGGTACAAAATCTCTGCTTGGTGAAGGCTGGGATTCGCCGAATATCAATTCTCTTATTCTTGCAAGCTTTGTAGGCAGCTTTATGCTTTCTAACCAGATGCGAGGCAGAGCAATAAGAATTGATAAAAAGAAGCCCGAAAAGGTTTCAAATATCTGGCATGTGGTTACAGTTGAGCCTGATTCAAAGGATGAAATCATAAGCGATGATTTTGAAACAATGAAGCGCCGTTTTGCCTGCTTCCAGGCGCCTGCATATAACAGCGACGTTATCGAAAGCGGCATGGACAGAATTGATATTCTCAAAGCACCCTATGATACAAACGGACTTGAAAATATTAATAATCAGATGTTGTCACTTGCCGCCGCAAGAAACGTTATGTCAGGCAGATGGAACGCTGCCGTAAAGGGCAAAACAAGACCCGAAATTGCCGATGTCAGCGAAATTCCTGCCGAAGTACAGCCTGCAAAGGCGGTTCATAAAAACAAGATTTATGCAATTGTTCTTGCTGTTGTGGTTGTTCTTGCAATTATAATTATTGCAACGTCGGGATTTTTTGGCGGTCTGCTCGGATTTATCATTGCGGCAGTTGCAGCTGTTTTCCTTATTAAGTCCGCAAGTGTTGTTATGAAGAATTCCTCGCCCGAAAAAACGGTTTCAAATATTTCGGGGGCAGTTCTCCGCACGCTCAAGGAAATCGGTGAAATTGAAAGCAGGGGAGCAACGGTTTCTGTTAAAAAATCCGAAAAACACAATACAATAAATTGCTCGCTTGAAAAAGCGACAGTACGGGAAAAAAACGTTTTTGCCAAGTCAATATCCGAGCTTCTTTCTCCGATTGATGACCCGAGATATGTTTTAATCGGCACAAAGGGCATCTCAAAGCTCCAAACAACAAATTATGTTCAGAGCTATGCCTGCCCGTCAATTATTGCTGTCAACAAGGAAACTGCTCAAATTCTTGCAAAGAATCTCAAATCCGCAGGCGGTAGGTTTGACCTTGTTTTCACAAGAAGTGAGCAGGGGAAAAAAGAGCTTTTCAAATGCCGTAAGTATTCCTATATCAACGCAAACAGCAAATTTGTAAAAAACAAGAAAATTGTAAAATAGTTTTAACAAGAATTATAACAATTACACCGGAAGTACATTCAGTTTTTGTTGCAATTCGTAAGTCTAATCCAAATTCTAAATTTGTAATCGCTCAAAGGAATGGGGATCCTGTGTCGAAGTCATATATTTCAAGAGTGATGAGGGAATGTGTAAAAGAAGGGCGTGGGTGAGTGGTGGAGACTAAAAGTTGCATTTTTCATAGCTGACCGATGCTTATAATCTTCACTAATTACCGATTTAAAGAAGTGATTGAATTTTAAATATTATTGTGATACGAAACGGTGCATGACTTGTACATACGTTACCTTGTCCAGTGACGAAAATGACCGTTTCACATTGTTCTTTGAAAAGCTCGTTTTGCAGGCGTGCTTTTCTTTTTTATTGTACTTTACACTATTATTTGAAGAAGAACTTTTTTATAAAGAAGCTGAGATTAAAAAGCAGCCATGACTATTGGCTCAGCCGGGATATTTTAGAATGAAAAAACATCAGCGCAATGGCAGGAGAGTTGTATTTACAGCACAGCAACTGTGTGTTATAATTATCTCGACAAACAAGAATTTGTAAACAGATAGAAAAAAGAATTTGTGGTGGTGTATTATGGTTGGGATTATGGATATCGGCGGCGGTTTAAGAGGAAACTATGTAAGCGGTATTATTGATTTTCTCCTCGATAATTCTATTGATATTGAATATTGTTTGGGCGTTTCTGCGGGTAGTGCAAATCTAATAACATACATAGCAGGTCAGCGTGGAAGATTAAAAAGCTTTTATGAGGAATATTCATTTGAAAGACAATATATGGGTATAGGTAATTATTTCTGCAAGGGAATGTATATCAACCTTGATTATATTTATTCCGATATAACAAACAGTTACGGCAAAAATCCGTTGAATTTTGATGCTATTACAAAATCAAAAAAAAAGTTTGTTGTTGCGGTAACTGATGCACAGACCGCTGAACAAAAATTTTTTTATAAAAACGATTTCGCCTATGACGATTTTACTTTGTTAAAGGCAAGCTGTGCATTACCTATAGTTACCCGTCAACCTGTTTTATTTAAGAACAGAAGATATTTCGACGGCGGTATCTCTGACCCGATTCCATATAAAAAAGCTTTTGAAGATGGTTGTGACAAGCTGATTATTTGTTTGACACTTCCCGTTAGCTATAAGAAATCTGCTTTTCCTAAATGGCTTGTTAATCCATTACTTTTTAAATATCCGCAAATCGCAAAGGCTATAACAATGTCACACACATTATACCATAATAGGATAAACGAAATTCTTGAACTTGAAGAACAAGGCAGAGTGCTGATACTTTATCCTAAAGACTGTTTCGGAATTAAAACAGCAACAAGAAACAAAATCGGGTTAAACAAATTGTATCAGCTCGGATATAAGGATGCGGAGAAGATAGAAAAGTTTTTGAATATAGCCAAGAATTAATATCCTGACAAATTCCAATTTGTCGAGCTGAAATTTCAAGAGCAAAAGACTGAAAACAGAACTTTCAGCAGGAGAAACAACAGAACTCAGCAACTGTATATGACCAAGTTAGAAAAGAATTTTGATAGGTGATTTTATGAGTAAGGTAAAATATGTTGATACAATGATCGGTACCGTTGCGGACGGTCAGGCAGAAAGTTATCACGGCGGCGGTAAAACATATCCGGGAGCTGCTGTTCCCGGCGGTATGGTTCAGCTTTCACCGGATACAGTAACGGGCGGTGACAACGGTAACGGTTACAACTATTGTGATAACACGATAGAAGGCTTCAGCTTCAATCATATGAGCGGTATAGGCTGGTACGGTGATTTGGGAAATATTCAGATTATGCCTGTTACGGGCGAACCGGATTTAAGAAGCGGCAGTAACAGTCATGTCGAATTTAAAAAGGGTAAAAAAGGCTGGAAGTCGGAATTTTCTCACGACAGCGAAAAAACAGAAGCAGGCTATTACTCTGTAAAATTAGACCGTTACAATATTTTTGCGGAATCAACAGCGAATGTTCACAGCGGTATATTAAGATTTACATATCCGCAAAACGAAAATGCGAAAATTATAATGAATTTTTCTCGCAGAATCGGTGGCAAAGCAGATTTTGAAGAGATTAAAATAGTTAACGAAAATACTGTTGAAGGTAAAATCATTTGCACACCGAAGGGCGGAGGTTTCGGTCACGGTCATGCCGGAATTTCTTACGATTTGTATTTTACCTGCGAGCTTTCCGAAGCACCTGCAAAAATGCAATTCTTTTCAAATGAAGAAATGCAGAGTGAACATATAAAAGAATTTTGCCGCGAAGATGTCGGGCTGCTTTTGGAATTTGGTGAAAATCTCACAGATTCGCTTAAAATAAAATGCGGTATTTCTTACTCAAGTCTTGCCGGTGCAAGAATGAATTTAAGTGCTGAAATTCCTGACTTTGATTTTGATGCCCAAAGAAAAAATGCTCAATTCTTATGGGAACAAGCATTTAGCATTGCTGATGTTGAAGGCAGTAACGAAACGGATTTAAAGCTTTTTTACACCTGCCTTTATCATACGCTTTTAGATCCGAGAGTTTCTGCTGATATTGACGGCAGCTTTTCTTTGGACGGAAAAACGATGAAAGATGACAGTTACATTCACCGCACGGTATTCAGCGGCTGGGATGTTTACAGAAGTGAATTTCCTTTTCTGGCAATTATCCGTCCGGATATTGTTAATGATGAGGTCAATTCACTTTTAAAAATAGCGGAGACTAAAAATACATCATTTCCGCAATGGGAGCTTTTGGGCATTGACACGCACTCTATGGTCGGAGACCCCGGACTTCTTGTTGTTGCTGATGCATACCTCAAAAATATCAGGGATTATGATACGGAAAAAGCATACAAAATAGGTCTTGCTTCAAGCAAATGTGAAAAAGAATTATTCGGTAAGC